>CAMHHL010000001.1 GCA_946184925.1 uncultured Clostridia bacterium
GAGATTTTGTGTATTTTAGAAGATTAAGAGATTTAAGAGAAGATAACGATTTAAAGCAAATTGATATCGCAAACATTCTGGGCATTGCTCAAACGGTCTATTCCCGATATGAAAGAGGATTTCAGACAATTCCGGTTGAGCATTTGATAAAGCTCGCTGATTATTATAATGTATCGGTCGATTATATACTTGGTAGAGAATAAAGCTGTTCGGGATTGACCTGAACAGCTTTTGTAGTAATTTGCAATAATATGTTAAAGAGCCCCGCAGAAACTGCCATTTCTGCGGGGCTTGTTTTGGTTGCCAAATTAACATATACACCTTTTGGCTGGTTATATTATAGCATATAACACCCGGATTTTCAAGTGCTTATGATAATTATTTGATTGAGTTGATAAGTCCGCCCTTTTTGATGATGTTCTGAATGAACTCGGGGAAGGGCTCGCCACGGAACTCTTCGCCGGTGGTTTCATCGGTGATTACGCCCGTGTCAAAGTCAATCGCGACTATGTCGCCGTCCGATATAGCCTCGGCAGCCTCGGGACATTCGATAATCGGGAGACCGATGTTGATGGCGTTCCTGTAAAAAATACGCGCGAAGCTCGTCGCGATTACGCAGCCGATTCCGCTCGCCTTGATTGCGATGGGAGCGTGCTCGCGCGAGGAGCCGCAGCCGAAGTTCTTTGCGGCAACCATAATGTCGCCGTCCTGAACCTTGTTGACGAATTCCTTGTCGATATCCTCCATACAATGAGCGGCGAGCTCCTTGTGGGAGGCGGTGTTGAGATAACGCGCAGGAATGATTACGTCCGTGTCAACGTTATCGCCGAATTTATGTACCTTGCCTTTTGCCTGCATAGTTCTGCCTCCTTAAACTATTTCCGGGTCGCTGATATAGCCTGTGACCGCGCTTGCTGCGGCAACCGCCGGGCTTGCGAGGTAGACCTCGCTGTCAACGTGTCCCATTCGTCCGACAAAGTTGCGGTTCGTTGTCGAAACTGCCCTCTCGCCTGCCGCGAGGATTCCCATATGTCCGCCGAGACAGGGGCCGCAGGTCGGTGTGGAAACAACCGCTCCGGCGTCGATGAAGATGTCGAACAGTCCCTCGTGCATAGCCTGCTTCCAGATGTTCTGGGTTCCGGGAATGATGATACAGCGAACGCCGTCGGCAACCTTTTTGCCCTTCATTACGTCGGCGGCGGCTCTGAGGTCGGTGATTCTGCCGTTGGTGCAGGAGCCGATTACGACCTGGTCAATCTTGACCTCGGTCTCGCCGATTTCGTCAACCGTGCGAGTGTTCTCCGGAAGATGCGGGAACGAAACCGTCGGGCGCAGAGCAGAGAGGTCGATTGTGTATTCCTCGTCATAGACAGCGTCATCGTCGGCTGTGTACTCGACGGGAGTGCCCTGATAGCGATTCTCGCAATACTCGCGTGTTACATCGTCAACCGGGAAGATTCCGTTCTTGGCGCCGGCTTCAATCGCCATGTTAGCGATACAAAGTCTGTCGTCCATATTGAGGTACTTTACGCCCTCGCCGACGAACTCCATAGATCTGTAGAGCGCGCCGTCAACGCCGATTTTGCCGATGATATGCAGGATGACGTCCTTGCCGCTGACATAACCCTGCGGCTTGCCGACAAGGTTGAACTTGATCGCGGACGGAACCTTGAACCATGTCTTGCCGCTCATCATTCCTGCGCACATATCGGTTGAGCCGACACCTGTTGAGAAGGCTCCGAGAGCGCCGTAGGTGCAGGTGTGGGAGTCGGCGCCGATGCAAAGGCAGCCGGGGCCCACAAGTCCCATCTCAGGCAGAAGCGCGTGCTCAATGCCCATCTGACCGACGTCGCGGTAATTCTTGATGTCATACTTGCGCGCGAACTCGCGTGAGCGCTTGACCTGCTCAGCAGCCTTGATGTCCTTGTTCGGAGTAAAGTGATCCATAATCAGGGCAATCTTGGTGTTGTCAAACACTGAGCTCGCGTTGTTTTCTTCAAATACATTGATGGCAACGGGGGTTGTGATATCGTTGCCGAGAACTAAATCGAGCTTTGCCTCAATCAGCTGTCCTGCCTTGACTTCGGGAAGTCCGGCGTGAGCCGCGAGGATTTTCTGCGACATAGTCATTCCCATAGTATACACTTCCTTTTATATTATAATTTTATTTTTATATCCGTGGGACCTGCCATATACGGAGCAAGGTCATAGTTGTTGAAGTAGACGTGGAGGCTTGAACCCGCGAGCCAGCAGTTGAATTTGTTCAGCGGTCTTTGCTTAACGGTCTGAAGCGCGTTGCTGAAATACTTTGTCGGGTATTTCTCAATTTCCTTTTTAATCTTGTAAACGATCTTGTTTTTGAGCGTGGCAGGAGTATAGCGCGTCAACGCCGAGTTCGCAAACCTCTTGCCGGTTGTCTTGTTGTATGTCATGCCGACTGTGTTATGCGCGGGGTGCGCTCCTCCGCAATAATTCATCTCAACTAATCTGAAGCTGTATTTTCCGCCCGCGTTGTACATCAGCTTAACAACAGTATTATATGAGTATACGTTGTTTCCGTAAATTCTTCCGTTGTTGTAGTCATCCTCGGCGATGGAGGCGAAATGCTCCACGTTTTTCTCAGCCAGCTTTTTGAAATGCTTGTTGAGCTTCTGAGCCACCGTCGATTTTGATGTCAGCACAGGGTATCTGAACTTTCCGGAGAAAACCTTTCTTTCGCCGACCGTGACGTTTTTCACATAGTTTTTGTATGTGACATACTTGCTGCCGACGGTTGAGGCTGCGTTTGAGCCGACCGGGAACGCGGCAAACGCCGTCGCTGCGATCAACAGAGAAATAAGCGCGCTCAGCGCTCTCTTGCTTTTTTTCATCTTTATCCCCCATTTCGGTAATATAATGAAATTATCTCATTTTGCTTGCAAAAAGATTGTAAAGTATGCTACAATCTAGCTAACTAACATTCATAATGAGGGATAAAAATGGACAACAACGCGCTCAAAGAGTTTTTTGTCTCCGAATTGACGACGCGCAGCTTCTCAAAGGGCGACATAATCTATCATCAGGGCGACGCCGCGGAGAGCTTCTATTACCTGAAAAAAGGCAAGGTTAGGGTGTTTATGACCTCGCCGGACGGAATGGAAAAAACGCTCTCGACGGCTTCTCCCGGAGAAATCCTCGGCGAGGCGGCATTCTTCGACAAAATGCCGCGCATCAGCTCCGCCGGAGCGTTGACGGAGGTCGAGGTTGTGCCGGTGAACGAGCAGAAGCTGCTCGCACTCATAAGGGAAACTCCAAGGCTCGCCACCGAACTGCTCGGAATTCAGGCGGCGAGAATCCGCCAGCTCTCCGCGCAGATTGACGCGATGACCTTTTTGCAGGCGGACGGGCGGATTGCCCGGCTGCTGCTCCAAACAGCGGCGGAAAACGGAAGCAACACACTCGCCGTAACGCACGAGGAAATTGCGAGCATTGTCGGTGTGTCGAGGGTGACAGTGAGCAAAATTCTCTCGTCCTTCGCAAAGCGCGGTTTAATAAGGAGCTCATACCGCAAGCTTACGCTCGCCGACCCGGACGCGTTGTCCGAACTGATAACCAAATAACAGAAACAGAGCCGCCGCATTACGCGACGGCTCATTCAGTATTATTTTAGTCCTTCTTGCCTCTGTAGTTTACATGCCAGAGATCCTGAGCGTATTCAATGATAGCGCGGTCGGAGCTGAACTTGCCGGAGTTGGCAACGTTGAGCAGGCACTTTCTGCCGAACGCAACTCTGTCAGCATAATCGGCGTTAGCCTTGATCTTCGCGTCAACATAGCTCATGAGGTCATAGAGCACAAAGTAGTGGTCAGCCTTATGCCATGACGCACCGTCGAGAAGAGCTCTGTGGAGCTCCTCGAAGCTGCCCTCGCCGTGAGCGCCGCCGTCGGAAACCGTGCCGTCAATGAGGGTGTCAACAACCTCTTTGATTTCGGGGTTAGCGTTATAGACGGAGCGTGAGGAGTATGTATCCTTGATAGCCTCGACTTCTTCAACTCTTGCGCCGAAGATGTACTCGTTCTCAACGCCTGCAGCCTCGGCGATTTCGATGTTAGCGCCGTCCCATGTTCCGAGAGTTACGGCACCGTTAATCATGAACTTCATGTTACCTGTACCGGAAGCCTCTGTACCTGCGAGAGAGGTCTGCTCGGAGATATCCGCAGCTGTGACAATCTTCTCGGCGTAGCTTACGTTGTAGTTGGAGCAGTAAACGACCTGAAGCTTGTCCTTGGTGTCGGGATCATTGTTAACGAGGTTTGCGATCTCGTTGATGTACTTGATGATAGCCTTCGCGCGGGCATAGCCGGGAGCCGCCTTCGCGCCGAAGATGAAGCAGGTGGGCTTCCAGTTCGGGAGCTCGCCCTTCTTGATTCTCTTGTAGATGAGCATAATCGAGAAGGCGTTGATGAGCTGTCTCTTGTACTCGTGGAGACGCTTAACCTGAATGTCGAAAATCATTGAGGGGTTAACGTCCACTCCGTCCATCTTCTTGATGTAGGCTGCGAGCTGCTTTTTCTTCTTATCCTTAATCTTGTTGAATTCCTTGACAGTGGCGTCGTCAGTCATCTTGTTGAGCTTGGAGAGCTTGCTGAGATCCTTGAGCCAGCCCTTGCCTACACGCTCGGTAATGAACTCGGAGAGCTCGGGGTTGCAAAGTCCGAGCCATCTTCTCTGAGTGATACCGTTGGTCTTGTTCTGGAAGCGCTCGGGATAAATCTTGTACCAATCCTTGAGAACGTCGTTCTTGAGGATTTCGGTGTGAATCTGAGCAACGCCGTTTACATATGTGGAAACGTATGTAGCAAGACGAGCCATGTGAACAGTGTTGTTGTCAACGATTCTCATGCGGGACTTTGTCTCCTCATCAACGCCCATAGCTGTGAGCTCTTCCTGGAGCTTGTTGGCGATGAGGCAGATGATGTGATAAATCTCGGGGATAACGTCCATCATAAGGTCGGCGTGCCACTTCTCGAGAGCCTCACCGAGAACGGTGTGGTTGGTGTAGGAGCAGGTCTTGCGGGCGATTTCAAACGCCTCGTCAAAGTTGAGACCGTCCTTCATGAGAAGTCTTACGAGCTCGGGGATGGCGGATACGGGGTGAGTATCGTTGAGCTGGAAGGCGTAAACCTCGGCGAACTTGCTGTAATCGTTGCCGTAGTGAGCCTTGAAGTGGTTGAGGATATCCTGGAGAGAAGCGGAGCAGAAGAAATACTGCTGCTTAAGTCTCAGAACCTTGCCATCGTAGGTGTTGTCGTTCGGATAAAGAACGCGTGAGATGTTCTCGGCGTCGTTCTTAGCCTTGACGGAGCTGTCATAGTGAGAGTTGTTGAACTCGTGGAAATCAAAATCGTTTACAGCCTCAGCCTGCCAGAGACGAAGGGTGTTAATGTTGCTGGTATCATAACCGATAATAGCCATATCATAAGGAACAGCCTTGACGGTCTGACCCTTGAAATCTACATAAACGGTGAGGTCGTCGCGACGTACACACCACGGATCTCCCCACTTCTGCCAATCGTCAGCCATCTCAACCTGATAGCCGTTTTCGATAGCCTGTTTAAAGAGACCGTACTTGTAGCGAATGCCGTAGCCGTCGAGCGGAACCTCCTGAGTAGCCGCTGAATCGAGGTAGCATGCGGCGAGACGTCCGAGACCGCCGTTGCCGAGAGCCGCGTCGTCAACTTCTTCGAAAACGTTGATGTCGATACCCTTCTTCTTGAGGAAGTCCTTTGCCTCATCGAGCATGCCGAGACAATAAAGGTTGTTGTACATCATACGTCCCATGAGGAACTCCGCGGAGAAGTAGAAGGCTCTTCTGCCCTGAGCGTGCTTCTTCTTGCTTCTTACCCAGTTGTCGGCGATTTCAGACTGAATGTATCTGCCGAAAAGGTAATGAAGCTGAGCCGGAGAAAGCTCCTCGGGCTTTTTGCAATAAAGCGCCTTTGAGCTCTTTTTGAGCTCGTCCATGATTAATTTACCCATAGTAGTGTACCTTGCCTTTCCGCCTGCGAAAATAGGATTACAGACTTACCGCAGGCAGTATAAGCCGTAATGTTGGAATAGTATTATTGTTTATGTAAAATCAGTGTTTGCACTAATCCTTGAGACGACCGTAAGTATCGGCGAGCCAGAGCAGACGCTTTGCGATGTCCTCGGTGAGGGCGTCGGCGTCGATTCTCCAAACCCAGTTACCGCCGAGAGTTGAGGGCACGTTCATGCGAGCCTCGCTGCCGAGACCGAGAATATCCTGCATCTGGATAACGGCGTAGTCAGCCTTGCTCTCGTACGCTGTGCGGATGAGTCCCCAGTTGAACTCCTCGTCATCGCCCATCTTGCAATACTCTCTCGCGTACTTGACGTCCTCGGGCTTTGCTGTCGCGCACCAGCCCATGACGGTGTCGTTGTCGTGGGTTCCGGTGTAAACAACGCAGTTTCTGGTGTACTTGTGGGGGAGATAGTCGTTCTCTTCCTCGCTGTCGAAGGCGAACTCGAGAACCTTCATTCCCGGATAGCCGCTGTCCTTGAGGAGCTTCTCAACGCCGGGGTTGAGAGTTCCGAGATCCTCGGCAACAATCGGGATATCTCCGAGGGCTTCCTTCATCTTATTGAAAAAGTCCATTCCGGGACCGTCCATCCACTCGCCGTGAATCGCGTCCTCCGCAGGATACGGAATTGCGTAGTAATCGTTGAAAGCACGGAAATGGTCGATTCTTGTAATATCATAGAGGTTGGCGGCAGCCGCGATACGGTTGAACCACCAAACATAGTCTGTCTGCTTGAGATAAGCCCAGTCATAGAGCGGATTGCCCCAAAGCTGACCTGTGGCTGAGAAATAGTCGGGAGGACAACCGGCGACGCATACGGGAGCGTTCTTCTCGTCGAGCCAGAACACCTCGGGGTTAGCCCATGTGTCCGCGCTGTCCATTGCGACATAAATCGGCATATCGCCGAGAATCCGGATTCCGAGGTCGTTGACATACTCGCGGAAGTCGTACCACTGCTCATAGAACTTGAACTGCAGCCACATCCAGAAGTCGATGTCGTCGGCGAGTTTTTTCTTATATTTTCTTATGGCAGCGGGGCGGCGCATTCTGATTGCTTCGTCGGGCCACTCTGTCCACGCAACCATATCGAAGCTCTTCTTAACCGCCATATAGAGGGCGTAGTCGTCGAGCCAATGAGCGTTTTCCTTCTTGAAGTCCTCAAAAACATCGAGCTCGTAGTCCTCAATGTAGGTTTCATATGCCTTGCGAAGAACAACGAAACGGTTGTTATAAATCTTTTCGTAATCAACTTCGTTGGGGTTCTGTCCCCAGTCAATAGCGTCGAGCTGCTCCTTGGAAATCAACTCCTCTTCAACAAGGGTGTCGAGGTCAATCATATAAGGATTGCCTGCATAGGTTGAAAAGGACTGATACGGCGAATCGCCGTAGCTGGTAGGACCTGCGGGAAGAATCTGCCAGATTTTCTGCCCTGCTGATGACAAAAAGTCCGCAAATTCGCGAGCCTCCTTGCCTATTGTTCCGATTCCGTAAGGTGACGGTAAGGAGGTAATCGGCATTAATATTCCTGCCACTCGTGCCATAATGTCATCTCCCTTCAGATGAAAAAATATTATTTTTTGGAAAAGAGCACGCTTCTCCATGGTATCGGTTAAATTTTAACACAAAGCTCGTGATTTTTCAATACCTTACTGTAAACTTTGATGAAAAAAGCGGTCGGGTCGGGCTCGGTGCATTTCCGCTGCATTAATTGCTGATTAATCCATCTCTCTGTAAAGCCAATAGAGCGCGGCGTCGGACGCAAGGCGACGGATTGTCTCGCGGTCGGGATTCTCGGCGTCGCCGAGAAGGGTTTTAAGAACCGATGTGCAGTTTTCGGAGCTGACTGCGATATAGACCAGTCCGACCGGCTTTTCCGCCGTGCCGCCGGTCGGTCCCGCGATTCCGGTTGTGGACACGCCGAAGTCCGCGCCGGAGAGCTTTCTCACGCCATCCGCCATTTGTGCGGCGGTCTCGGGTGATACGGCTCCGACAGTCGCGAGGGTTTCTTCGCTTACGCCGAGGACCTTGTGCTTGATGCGGTTCGCGTAGGAGCACACGCCGCACTCGAACACGGCGCTCGCGCCGCTGACCTCGGTTATGCGTTTGCTGACAAGCCCACCTGTACAGCTCTCGGCTGTGGCTGCCTTGAGCCCTCGTGACGCGAGCTTTTCGACAACAAGCTCCTGAAGGCTGTCGCGGTCGATTCCTTCGGCAGCGATTATATCAAGCAAAAATTTTGAATTCATTTCATACATTAATCTCACCTCAAAAAGTTTTAAAAATATTCTACCATATTTCTTCTGCATATTGCAAATTCCGTAAATTTTTGTTAAACTGAAAACGGTGAATAGCATGGCGTGGTTTTTTACGGGTGAAGAGGTTTCCTCGGATATATATACAATTGAAAACGAAAACGCGCGGCACATCTCAAAAAGCCTGCGCATGAAGAAGGGCGAGGAGCTCACGCTCGTCACACCTTCGGGAATGCAGCTTGAATGCGAGATTGTGACGGCAGAGCCTGAAAGCGTAGTCGTTAACGTCAGGGAGCGCAAGCAGTGCGAGAACGAACCGGACGTCAAAATAACTCTCTATCAGGCGCTGCCCAAGGGCGACAAGATGGACTTCATCGTACAGAAATGCGTCGAGCTCGGAATCACACGGATTGTCCCGATGATTTCGGCGAGGTGCATATCGCGCCCGGACGCAAAGTCGCTCGCGAAGAAATGCACGCGATGGCAGAAAATTGCCGTAGAAGCCGCTCAGCAATCGCGCAGGGGAATTATCCCCGAGGTAGCTCCGGCGCTCAGCTTCAGGGAAGCCGTCGCGGACGCTAAGAAAAACAATCAGAACATAATCTTCTATGAGCTCGGCGGCGAAAGCGTCAGGAAAATCATCGAAAATAAGCCTCTCAGCCTCGGAATGTTCATCGGCAGCGAAGGGGGCTTTGAGCCCGGCGAGGTCGAGACCGTTCTCGCCGAAGGCGGCAAAGCCGCAACGCTCGGCAGGAGAATCCTCCGCGCGGAGACCGCTCCGCTCGCGGCGCTTTCAGTGCTGATGTTTGAGACCGGGAATTTTGAATAAGGAGACGTATTTATGATAGGTATCATTTGCGCAATGGCAATCGAGGTCAAAGGCCTCAAGGACAAGATGGACGGCGCGGCAACGGAAAGCTTTGCCGGACTTGAATTTGTAAAGGGCACAATCGGCGGCACCGGGGTTGTCGCGGTCGAGTGCGGAATCGGCAAGGTCAACGCGGCGATGTGCGCTCAGGTTATGATTGACCGCTTTTCGCCCGAGGTTATTATCAACAGCGGCGTTGCCGGCGCGCTCAACGAGGACATGAGAATCTGCGATATGGTGGTCGGCACCGAGGTTGTCCAGCACGATATGAACACCTCCGCCCTCGGCGACCCTATGGGCGAAATTACTTTCCCGGACGAGAACAGAACCTACTTCCCGTGTGACGAGACTGTATCCGAGAAAATCTTCGCGATCTGCGAGAAATTCGACGATGCGCGCGCTCTCCGCGGCAGAATCGCCTCCGGCGACATCTTCATCAGCCGCCGCAGCAAGCGAACCGTAATCTCGAGAAGGTTCGACGCTCTCGCGTGCGAGATGGAAGGCGCGGCAATCGGTCATGTTTGCTTCCGCAACAAGGTTCCGTTCTGCGTTTTCCGAACGATATCGGACGACTTCGACAACAGCAAGGGTATGGACTTCAAGATTTTTGCGGTTCACGCGGCAGAAAAATCAATCGACGTCATCACCCAATTCCTTGCGGAATATAAATGAGCATAAAATTCAATGGGCTGTCGCTGAGGCAGCCCATTGTTGTTAATTAAGCCGGCAAAACTCTTTAACGTTTTAATGCACTAAAATTTATGTTGACAATCGGGATAATATTGTGTAGAATAAAACGAGTATCGTAAAAAACAAACAGTATAATATGGAATGGAGTCTTTAAAATGCAGCTTACAGGCGCGGAAATCATCTGCGAGTGTCTTATCGAACAGGGCGTTGACACCGTTTTCGGTTATCCCGGCGGCGCGGCGCTCAATACATATGACGCACTGTACAAGTACAGCGACAAAATCAAACATATCCTCACAGCTCACGAGCAGGGCGCCGCTCACGCGGCTGACGGCTACGCCAGAGCAACCGGAAAGGTCGGCGTTTGCATGACCACCTCCGGCCCCGGAGCGACAAACACCGTCACCGGTATCGCGACGGCAAATATCGACAGCATACCGATGGTTATCATCACAGGCAACGTCAACGTAAGCCTTCTCGGCCGCGACAGCTTCCAGGAGGTTGACATTGTAGATATAGTAAAGCCCATTACCAAGGGCAGCTACCTCGTCAAGAGAATCGAGGACCTCGCGCCGGCAATCCGCACAGCCTTCGCACTTGCGACCGACGGCAGAAAAGGCCCGGTACTCATTGACGTTCCCAAGGACATCACCGCCCAGACGACCGACTTCAAGCCGCTCGCTCCCCCGGAGCCGATGAAAAATGAAATCAGCTCGGTTTCCGACATCACCGACGCGGTTGAGGTCATCAACAACGCAAGATACCCGATTATATACGCAGGCGGCGGAATCATCAGCGCAAACGCCTCCGAGGAACTCCTCGAGTTCGCCGAGAAGATTGACGCTCCGGTATGCTGCTCGCTGATGGGACTGGGCGCAATTCCGGCGAGCCACAGGCTCAACATGGGCAACCTCGGCATGCACGGAACCTACGCTACAGGAATGGCAACCGAAAAGTGCGACCTGATTATCGCGTGCGGAGCGCGTTTCTCCGACCGAGTTGCAGGCGACCCGAACAAGTTCGGCAGTCAGGCAAAAATCATCCAGATTGACATCGACGAGGGCGAAATCGACAAGAACGTCAAGACCGACAACCACATCGTCGGCGACGTCAAGGACGTGCTCAGAATCCTCAATAACTATGTCGAAAAGCAGAATCACACCCAGTGGCTCGTTCAGCTTGAAATCTGGAAGGGCGAGCACGTTGCCCACAGGGAGAAGCTCGGCGAATATATGTCGGCTCTCGACGTGCTGCTCATGCTCAACAAGAAAAAGCGCCCGGGCGACATCGTCGCGACGGACGTCGGACAGCACCAGATGTGGGTTGCTCAGTACGCTGAATTTGAGGAGCCGAGAACCCTGCTCACCTCGGGCGGAATGGGAACCATGGGCTTCGGTCTCGGCGCGGCAATCGGCGCTCAGTGCGGATGTCCGAACAAGAAGGTTTTCCTCGTTACGGGCGACGGAAGCTTCCACATGAACCTCAACGAGCTCGTAACCCTCAAGTCATATAACCTGCCGGTTGTCGTGCTTGTGTTCAACAATCAGGTGCTCGGTATGGTAAGGCAGTGGCAGAAGCTGTTCTACGGCAGCCGCTTCTCCCAGACGGATCCCAAGCGCGCGACCGACTTTGTCAAGGTTGCCGAGGCGTTCGGAATCCCGGGCTTCAGGCTCGACAAGGCCGAGGATGTCGAGGAAATCTTCGACAAGGCAATCGGTCTCAACGGCCCCGCGGTCATCGACTGCGTAATCAGCCCCGACGCGAACGTTCTCCCGATGATTCCTCCGGGAAAAACCGTCAACGAAATCGTAACGGAAATGCCGGGCTGATTTGTAATCAACAAATTGAAATAAAGGTGGCTGTCGCCGGACAGCCACCTTTTTTCGTTTATTTTTCCTTAAAGGCGAAGAATCGCTGACCGATATAGTTGCACGCCACGAAGGTTACAGCTCCGACCGCCCAGCTGAGGTTAGCCGCAAAGGAGTTCACGTCCATACCGAACATCGAAAGCCCCATCGCCTTGCTCGCCTCGCTGACTACAGTAGAGACGAGAACTCTCACAAGCAGGCATACAACAATATTCAGCGTGAACCTGAGCATCGGCTTGACGCCCTTTTCCTTGTTCTTGAAGGTGAAATACTTGTTGAGGAAATAGCTGACGACGCTGCCGATCACTGTTCCGGCAACCGCGGCCGCTCCGGCTCCCCATGCGAAGCTCTTCCACCCGATGACGTGAAGGCAAACCAGCACCACGCCCTCGCCGACCAGCGTGTTGAGCACGCCGACCAGAATGAACTTCCAGAATTTTATATCAAAAAACTTTTTCAAAAAATCTTTCATTTTCTCAGAACCTTTCTCTGTCTCTTGAATTATACCAAAACGCAGGAAAAAAGTCCATATAATAATAAAAAAACAAAAATTTGCGACCTAATCTTTCAAAATTGTATTTACGATAAAAAAATATTATGGTAGAATAGGTATATATGCGCTGACAAAAGTGCAAATTCGCTTGAATAAGGAGCACCCTTATGGCTAAGAAAAAACTAAAGAAAAAACGTCCCGCGGCTCAAACCTCTGCCGACACGGCGGAGGCGGTCGAGAGCAGAAAGGTCTCTCTCTTTGAGGTTCCCGAGCAACCCATGCTGAGAACCGGAGGCTTCTTCCACCGCAACCTGTTCATTCTGCTGTCGTTCGGGATTCCGTTTCTGTTCATGTTCATCGCGTTCGCGATTAAGGGATGTCAGCCCTTCGGCACGAACCAGACGCTCGTCACCGACCTTTGGCACCAGTACTTCCCGTTTCTCGTCGATTTTCAGGACAAGCTCAAGGGCGGCGAATCGCTGTTCTGGTCTTGGACTCAGGGCGGCGGCACAAACTACTTCTCGCTGATTGCGTACTACCTCGCAAGTCCGCTGAACATCGTGACGATTTTCCTGCCGACGAGCATAATGTGGCTGAACATGTACCTCACGTTCTCGATTGCGCTCAAAATCGGTCTCGCCGGCTGCTTCTTCGCAATGTTCCTGCGCTACACCTTCAAGCGCGACGACATCAGCGTTATGCTTGCCTCTGTCGGCTTTGCGCTCTGCGCTCACTTCATGGGCTACTATTGGTGCGACATCTGGCTCGACACCGTAGCGCTGACGCCGCTTGTTGTGATGGGCTTTGTTGCGCTGATGAGAGAGGGCAAGTACCGCCTTTATGTAATCACACTCGCGCTCTCGGTGCTTGCGAACTATTACATCGGACTTTTCACCTGCGCGTTCATGGTAATCTGCTTTATCGGCTATTCCGTGCTCAGCTGGGGCAAAGACGGCTTCAAGGCTGAAGCAAAGAAATTCGGTTTCAATCTCCTGAAGGTTTTCCTCTGCTCGGTTGTGGCGCTGATGATAACAGCAGTTCTGATTATTCCGGCGTACTTCGGTCTGCAAACAACCCACGCCGCCGGAAGCGCCTTCCCGACAGGCTATCAGATTAATATCGGCTCGACTGCCGACCTCTGGGGAACGCTCGACGCGCTCAAGCAGGTTGCCGGCAACACTATGGCTTTTGTCAAGCCGACCAACACCGTCGGACTGCCGAACATTGCCTGCGGAATATTCTCGCTCGTGCTCGGAATTATGTTCATGGTTTCAAGAAAAATCAGACTCAGGGACAAAATCCTCGCCGGCGCGCTCATTCTCTTCCTCTGCATGAGCTTCATCATCCGTCAGCTCGACTATATCTGGCATGGCTTTCATTTTACAAACATGATTCCCTACCGCTTCAGCTATCTCCTCAGCTTCATACTTGTGCTGATGGCGTTCAAGGCATTCACCGTTATTCATGAAATCAACCTGCTCGACGTTCTTATCACAACGGTTGTGACCGCGCTGTTCATAATATGCTACGCAGGCTCTCACGCCGCGGACACGGATCAGATTACTTTAAAGCTCTTCGGAAACGACGTAATGATTTCCTACTTTATTCTTGCGCTCGTCGGCTCGATTATCCTCGCAGCGGCAACGCTCGCTCTGCTTGCGGTTTACTCGAAGAAGATAATCACAACCCCGGTGCTCTGCATCCTGATTTCCGCTGTTGTTCTGATTCAGGGCGGAATCACGGCATTCATCGGAGTTGAGGCGACAGGCGTAACAACCACTTATGACTATCCGCGCGGCGACAACGCTCTCACCACCGACGCCGACGGCAACAGCGTCACCGAAAACCACACCGCCAAGGTGGTAGAATACATGAAGGAGCGCGAGAAGAACACCCCCGAGCTCTGGAGAGGCGAATTCACAAGCACCCAGACGCTCTGCGACTCGGCGCTCAACGGCTTCAACGGCGTGTCGATGTTCAACTCGCTCACCAACGAAAGCATCACGCGCTTTGCCGAGAACTTCGGACTGATGGGCTGGCTCGCCGGCAACCGCTACACCTACGCCGAAAGCTCGCCCGTTACAGACCTATTCATGAACCTGAAATACATGATTGCGCGCGACGGCAACCTCAACGACCTCGACTATTGGAATGAGATTTTCTCCGACTCCAGCGTCAAGCTCTTTGAGAACAAGTCGTATATTCCGATGGGCACGATAGCTAACTCTACACTCAAAAATTACGGCGGCGAAGAACCCGAGGATACCTACAATCCCTTTGACAATCAGAACGAGTTCTTCAAACTCGCGACCGGCGTCAAGGACGACGTTTACACCAAGGTTGACATCAAGGACGTCGGACATACCGATATGACCGGGCACCCGGTTTACCGCCTTGACTACGGCTACTATCAATATAACTATCAGGGTTTGGACGAGACGCCTGTTCTCAAGTTCAACTATGAGGCTCCCGAGGACGGTTATTACTACGCATATACCCTCATCAACGACGTTGACAACGTGACTGTCTCGAAGAACGACAGCCCCAGAACCGGAACCTCGAGTTTCTATATCAAACGCCCCTACATCATGTCAATCGGACAGTATTCCAAGGGCGAGAGAATCAACATTGACGCAACTCTCAAGCAGGGCGCCAGCGGCACAATGAGAATATACGTCAACAAATTCAACAGCGATGTGTTCGACAAGGGCGTTGAAGTGCTCAAAAAGAGCGTCATGACGACCACGAACCTCACCGGCTCGTCGATGGCAGGCACAATCGACGCTGACCGCGACGGACTGTTCCTGACCTCTATCCCCTATGAATCGGGCAGAACG
Organism: uncultured Clostridia bacterium; assembly: GCA_946184925.1. Classification (GTDB taxonomy): domain Bacteria; phylum Bacillota; class Clostridia; order Oscillospirales; family Acutalibacteraceae; genus Ruminococcoides. Next base: position 15,089 of record CAMHHL010000001.1, read on the forward strand.
AAGAAAGACACCCTCATCGGAAAGCTTCTCGGAAGCGACAACGAGGGATGGACGGCGACAGTCGACGGCAAGCCCGTGGAAATCAAGCCGGTTGCCCACGCTCTCGTAGCCTTTGACATGACAAAGGGCAAGCACGAGGTGAGCATGAGTTATCTGCCGAAGGGCTTCATCAAGGGCACGATAATCACCTGCACCGGTCTTGTTCTGTTCATCGGATACACACTGTTTGTCTTCATCAGAAAGAAAAAGGCGAAAAAAACCGCCGACTAAATATCAAAGAAAGAAGGAAAAGATATGAGTTTTTGTCCTAACTGCGGAAATCAGGTTGAACAGGAGAGCAGCTTTTGCCCCAACTGCGGCGCCAAGCTGGCTCAGGAGAGCTTTCAACAGCAGAACCCCTATCAACAGCAGAATCCCTATCAGCAGCAGAATCCCTACTCTCAGCCTCAGAACTACGGACAGGTTCCGCCCTATCCCTACGGAACACAGCCTCAGGGAGTTTCCGCTTATCCCTACAGCACCAAAAAGACACCGGGAAAAGGTCTCGCGATCGCCGCGATGATTCTCGGTATAATCGGAGTTATCATCGCGCTTTTCATGCTCGGAATAAAAACCTACGGCGCAGAGCTGATAAGGAGCGGAGCTATTTGGGCGTATATAGATAAATATCAATACAACTTCTACGACCTCGAACAGCTCTACTTCTTTTTTAGCGTTGGAATCGGCTCGCTTCTTGCGTGCTTCTCAATTATCCCGATACTCTCGCTCATCTTCGGGCTGGTTTCGGTTTTCTCAAAGAAGTTTAAAAAGCCGCTCGGATATGTCGGTCTTATCGCCGGCTGCGCGGGATTTATCATCTTCATCATCATTCTGGTTCTTTGCTTCATATAACGAAACGGGGCAGTTCACGCGAACTGCCCCTTATTATTTATACCAATATAACCAAGCGATTGTCCTGCATGCTGCCGGACGTCGCTTTTTTACTATTCACGCAAAGAAACGCTTTCTTTACGTGAGCATATTTATTCAGTACACATTATTTTACTTTGACTACGCATTTCATTGTAACGCCGTTTGATTTGACGGTTATTGTGGTCTTGCCCCTTTTGCGCGCCCTGACCTTGCCCTTGGAGTTTACCGTAGCTATTTTTTTGTTTGCGGATTTGAAGGTTGCTTTGCCTACCTTGCCCACAATTTTGATGGTGTAGGTATTGCCCTTTTTGAGCGTGAAGGTCTTTTTGGTGAGCTTGGGAGCGACGACGGTGACGGTGATTTTTGCGGTAATTCCGCTTGAATTTGCGGTAACTACGGTCTTGCCTGCCTTCTTGCCGGTAATCACGCCCTTGCTGCTGACCGAGGCGATGCTCTTGTTCTTTGAGGTATATTTTACCGAACCGCCGAAGTCGTTCGTAACCTTGCAGGTCTGCTTGACATAAAGCTTGACCGAGAGCTTGACTGTTTTCACCGTGGGAACCGGAACGTCCGGCTCCGGCTCGCTGTTGAGCTCCTCAAAACTTATGCCGTAGGACTTGGCGTAGCTCTCGGCAACCGAGCCCTTTTTGCCTTTCAGAGTAATATTGACGCAGCCCATGAACGCGTTCTTGCCGATTGCCGCTACAGTGTCGGGAACCAACAGCTCGCCGAGCGATTCACACCCCATGAACGCGGCGGATTCAATCCGCTTCAGGTTCTTGGGCAAGGTAACGCTCTCGAGCTTTGTGCAATTATAGAACAGCAGAGAAGGAACTTCTGTTATAGTGTCGGGAATAATAACGTTTTTCAGCGAGGTGTTGCCCGCGAGAAGGTTGCTGCCGAGTTCGGTGACGGTTTTCCCGTTAATCGTGTCGGGAAGGATAAGGTTTTCGTCTGAGGTTTCATATCGGAGAAGCTTAACGGTGCCGTCAGCCTTAACCTCATAGCTGTCGACTGACAGCGGAGCCTTGGGATTGTTGCCTGTCGGCTCGGGAAAATCTCCGCTCAGAGCATAGATAACATCCATGTCGGAAGGGTTTTTCTTGATTGTAACGCGGAGCGTTCCGTCGAGCCTGAACGCCAGTCCGTAGATGTCATAATCGGTATTTTCCGGCTTTGTATAAATCGCCTCCGGCTTGGTGCTGCCGGGCTCGAGACGGTAGATGCTGTCGGTGTCGTTGAAATAAAAATACTTGCCGTCATAGGCGAGGTAACAGTATGCCCTCTCCCAGAAAGCGCCGTTAGCCATGTCCGCAACCAACCAGCGCGCGGTGGTCATATACTGGGATTTGTTGGCGCCCGTGTCACGGTTGCGGCGCATAAGCGAGCCGTAGATGCTTGCAGAGTAGAGCTGGTCGATATAATAATCGCTGTCGCCGATTTTATATATAGCCGTACTGACATTTTTTACCCAGCTTTTGTCGTAAATTTTGCTGCCTGCCTTCGCCGAGCTCGCCCAGTCGTGATGTACTCCGCCGGAAGAAATCTCATTGTCACTGAGCAAAAACCACTTGTGCTCAACCCTGCCGAGGTTGTCGTTGCTCGGGTCGTCATAGGTAACATCGACGTGATAGATTTTGCCGTCTATATAAACCAGATTCCACGAATGGCGCATCGGAAGACTCTGGATATAATGGGATTCAACGCCGACCTTCGAGAGCAGATGCTTGTACGCAAGGGTATAGCCCTCACACACCGCGTCGTTCATTACCATAGCGCCGTAAGCGGTGAATATCAGCAAATCCTGGTTGAACTCCTCCATATCATACTCGCATGTGAGTACAAGCTTGTCGTGGAGATAGAGCGCCTTGTCACAGTCGCTCCAATCGGGCGAGATTCCCTCGAGGTATTTTTCCGTAGCCTTGTCGAACTCGGCAACAGCGTCGGTGAGCGCGCTGCCCGTGAGCAGATAATAAGGGCGGATTGAAATCAAATCGTTGGTCTCGACCCTGACAGTGGTTTCAAAATCGTGAGGATTTATATAGAAGATATCGGGATTCTCGCAGAGTACGCTGAAAAAAATCGAGTCGATATCCTTGACATTAACTCCGAAGCTCTCAACCGAAATATCCGTTTTATACTCCCGGAACTGCCCGGCGAGATAATCGCACAGTTCGGGATACAGCACCGTGATTTCGCTCGGAGAATGCTGCTTTAGAAGCTCGCCGCTGTTGATGGTATCCTCGGCGTTAGCCGTGACGCAGCAGGAGCAAAGCATAAGCATCACAAGAAGCAGTGCGGTAAATTTTTTCATAATCTCACCTACTTTAGGCAACACCGCACAATTTACGGCGCACGCCTTGCTTGAATATTGTTCCGTCATGTTGCCCAAAAAAGTCTCGGCAAGGCGTCAGCCTTACCTCGATTTTTTGTCCAACCTGACGAAAAATCTTACTTCGCAATCCGCACACCTAAATTATGCGGTATTGCCTTTATTCTATTTTATACCAAGGTAACGTTCTTGTCAACGCAAATCTCGTGCACATTGCACAAAGAAGCGATAATTTTTCGATGAATTTTTCCCGAAATGACCGCATATAAATGTACCAAATGATTATCCGGAGGGCTTTATGTGAAAGGTATAGTGGAAGAAAGAGCCGCAATGCTCGGCGAATACATAATCGAAAGCAAGGCGACAGTCCGCTCCGCGGCAAAAAAGTTCGGAATCAGCAAGAGTACCGTCCACAAGGATGTAAGCCAGCGCCTCAAGAGCGTAAATCCCGGGCTGTACAGGGAAGTCAGGGAAATCCTCGACACAAACAAGAGCCAGCGCCATATCCGCGGCGGAATGGCGACAAGGAACAAGTATCTGCTGAGAAAAGCGGAAAACCAACATTGAAAAAGGGAAGAAAACGCGGCAGCTGCGTGCGTTTTCTTCCCTGTTCTTTTATTTTTTCTTAAAGCTGTCTTTGAGCCCTACGCTGCGGTTGAACACAAGAGCTTCCGGGGTGCTGTCCTTGCTGTCGGCGCAGAAGTAGCCCTGACGCATGAACTGGAAGCGATCTTCGGGTTTTGCCGAGACGAGAGCCTTCTCTACCTTGCAGTTTTTGAGCACGACGAGCGACTCGGGATTGATGTAATCGGTGAAGTCGCCCTCCTCGCCGTCCGGGTCGGGAACCGTGAAAAGATTGTCATAAAGCCTTATCTCAGCGTTCGCGCAGTCCCGCGCGTTAACCCAGTGGATTGTACCGCGAACCTTGCGCCCGTCGGGAGTATTTCCGCCTCTTGTCTCGGGATCATACTCGGCATAAACCTCAACGACCTCGCCGTTTTCGTCCTTTTTGCAGCCTGTACACTTTACAACATAGGCGCTCTTGATTCTGACCTCGTTGCCGGGGTAAAGACGCTGATACTTCTTGAACGGCTCCTCCATAAAGTCGGTGGATTCAATATAGAGCTCACGCGAGAAGGTGACGGTTCTGGTGCCCATCTCGGGATGATTGGGGTGATTTTCTATCTCGAATTCCTCGGTTTTGTCCTCGGGGTAATTCGTAATCACGAGCTTCACGGGATCAAGCACAGCCATAGCACGCGCGGCGTTTTCGTTAAGGTCGTCGCGGAGACAGTGCTCGAGGAAGCTGTACTCAACGGTTGAGTTGACCTTGGAAACGCCAATCCGGTCGGTAAAGCTGCGGATTGAAGCCGGGGTGTATCCGCGGCGGCGCATTCCGCAGAGCGTGGGCATGCGCGGATCGTCCCAGCCGCTGACGAAGTTTTCCTCGACAAGCTGACGGAGCTTGCGCTTGCTCATGACGGTGTTGTTGATTCCGAGACGCGCGAACTCAATCTGACGCGGCTTTGACGGAGCTGAAATGTTCTCAACAACCCAGTCGTAGAGCGGTCGGTGGGCTTCGAACTCGAGAGTGCACAGCGAATGAGTGATTCCCTCAATCGCGTCCTCAATCGGGTGAGCAAAGTCATACATGGGATAGATGCACCATTTGCCGCCGGTGCGGTGGTGATGCATATGATTAATTCTGTAGATTACCGGGTCGCGAAGGCTGAAATTGCCGGACGCGAGGTCAATCTTCGCGCGCAGCGTCATTCTGCCCTCCTCAAATTCGCCGTTTCTCATGCGCCTGAAAAGGTCGATGTTTTCCTTGACCGGGCGGTCGCGATAAGGGCTTTTTGCCGGGGTTGTGAGGTCGCCGCGATACTCGCGCATTTGCTCTCCCGTAAGCTCGCAAACATACGCAAGTCCCTTGTTGATTAGCTCCACGGCATAGTCATACATCTGCTCAAAATAATCGGAAGCGTAGTAGAACCTGTCCTCCCAATCGAAGCCGAGCCACTTGATGTCCTCTTTTATCGCGTCGACATACTCAACATCCTCCTTGGTAGGGTTGGTGTCGTCCATGCGAAGATTACACAGTCCGCCGAACTTTTCCGCGGTGCCGAAATCAACGCAAATCGCCTTTGCGTGACCGATGTGAAGATAGCCGTTCGGCTCCGGCGGAAAACGGGTGTGAACCCTTTTTCCGTAATATTCGCCGCCCTCGGAGATGTCCTCCGTAATAAAGCGGTGTATAAAATTTTCGTTAACTAATTTTTCATCTGCCATAAGAATACCTGCTATTATAATTTTTTTAGTCCTTTTTCAAGTCTTCTGAGACTCTCGTCGCGACCGAGAATGTCAAGAATCTCAATCGCTCCGCCCGGTGTGACGGTCTGTCCTGCCGCCGCGATGCGAACCGGCCACATGACCGTGCCGTTTTTGAGCTCCTTTTCCTGAGCCATATTAATAAGACAATCGTGGATGCTGTCGGCGTTCCACTCGGGGAGAGCCTTGAGCCTCTCGTACGCTTCCCTGAGAATTGAGGGAACGTTGTCGAGGTTGGTTTTGCTCTTTTTATTGACAAAAAGCTCGGTGCCGTACTCGGGAAGCTCGGCGAAGAAGCGGAGCTTGTCGGGAATGTCGGTGAACTTTTCGGTTCTCTTCTGCAAAATTCCGGCGAACTTTGCGTAATCCATCGGCTTATCGCCGAAAACCTCCTTGTAATAAGGCATGGCGTGCGCGGTGAATTCTTCCTCGGACATCGCCTTGATGTACTCGGCGTTGAACCAGAGCAGCTTGTCATAGTCGAACACCGCCGGGGATTTTGAGATACCCTCGATGAAGAACGCCTGCTCGAGCTCCTTCATCGAGAAGATTTCCCGATTGTCCTTGGGGCACCAGCCGAGGAGCGCGATGTAGTTGATAATCGCCTCGGGGAGATAGCCCTGCTCAACCAAGTCCTCAAAGCCGGTCGCGCCGTGGCGCTTGGAAAGCTTGGAGACGGAGCCGTCCTCGTTCTTGCCCATAATCAGCGGCAGGTGAACGTAGGTCGGGATTTCCCATCCGAACGCGTCGTAAAGAAGATTATACTTCGGCGTGGAGCTGAGATATTCGCTTCCGCGGACGACGTGAGTAATTCCCATGGTGTGGTCGTCGATTACGTTCGCGAAGTTGTATGTCGGGTAGCCGTCGGTCTTGATAAGAATTTGATCCTGAAGCTCTGAGTTTTCGACGGTAATCTCGCCGAACACGGCGTCCGAGAAGGTTGTGCTGCCCTCGAGCGGCATCTTCTGGCGGATTACATAGGGTGTGCCTGCGGCAAGCTGCGCGTCAATTTCCTCCTGAGAGAGGTCGCGGCAATGCCTGTCATAGCCGCCGAACTCTGAGTTCTCGGCAAGCTTTTCGAGCCTTTCCTTGGAGCAGAAGCAGCGGTAAGCCTTTCCGCTTTCGACAAGCTGCTCGGCGTAAGGCAGATACATATCCTTGCGCTCGCTCTGGACATAGGGACCGTAGTCGCCGCCCTTGTCGGGACCTTCGTCGTGGATTATTCCGGCTGTTTTCAGCGTGTTATAAATTACGTCAACTGCGCCCTCGACGTATCTCTCGCGGTCGGTATCCTCAATTCTGAGGACGAATGTGCCGCCGTTGGACTTTGCTATAAGATACTCATACAGCGCCGTGCGAAGGTTGCCGACGTGCATAAATCCCGTTGGCGAAGGCGCGTAGCGCGTGCGAACCTTTTTGATTACCATAAAAATCCCTCTTTGCTTTTAATATATCCGATATATTATATCATAAGAATATTAAGGTATCAAGCATTTTTAATTTGGAGTTGATAGGTCGTATATAATTAACAGTTAACAGTTAACAGTTAATAATTAACAGTTATGGTCGTGCAGACAGATTGCGCGATACTTACGTTTTGTTCCCGACAGAGTTTTTATGCTTGCTGCGCAAGCAGCATTTAAATCCGGTCGGCTATACGACGTTGTTTTCCTATTCGACCTATCTACTCGACCGAAACTGTTAATTATTAACTGTAAACTATTAACTTAAAAGCGCCGCTTTGTGCGGCGCCTTTCAGCTTGTTTTCTTATTCTTGAAATACTCGTCGAGGAGTGACTTTGCGACTCCCATGCTGAAACGTCCCTTTGCGCCGTGCTCAAGCACAACCGCGACAGCCACCTCGGGCTTTTCGTAGGGCGCGTAGCAGATGAATACGGTATGGTCGCTGCCGGAGTTCTCGGCTGTACCGGTCTTGGCGGCAACCTTAACCTTATAATTTCCGAAAACGCTGTAGGCGGTTCCGTATGGGGAGCTTACAACATTTCTCATAGCGCTTTGAACAGTCGCGAGATTATCCTTTGATACTCCCGAGGTGCTCAGCACCTCCGGCTTTGAGGAATTGTACTTATAGACTGTTTTCTTGCGCTCGTAGTTTCGGATTTCCTTGACGATATGTGTTTTCAGGCGAGTGCCGTTGTTGGCAATTGTCGCGACGTAGGTCGCGAGCTGAACCGGGGTGAACGCGTTATCCGACTGACCGATTGCAGCCTGAACCGTGTTTCCCTCCTGCCAGGTTGTACTGTCACGTCCGGCGAGGAAGCCGGTGCTTTCGTCAACCTCGAGTCCGGTTTTCTCTCCCAGTCCGAATTTTTCGGCGTAGAGATACATAGTGTTGATGCCGAGCTTGCGTCCGGTTTCGGCGAAGAAGTAGTTACAGCTCTCGGTGATAGCGTCGTTGAGCCCGATTGAACCGTGAGTTCCCATGCACGCGACGGGGTTAGACGGATAATAGTCGTAGTACTTGGTGCAGGTGACGGTGGAAAACGGAGTTATGGTTCCCTCCTGAAGCGCCGCGCACGCCACGCAGGGCTTAAACACCGAGCCGGGCGCGAACGAGCCGATAAACGCGCGGTTGTACATCGGAGCGGTTTTCGCCTCGGAGAGCGCAACATAATAGTCGCCGTACTTCGAATATTTATTGAGATCATAGGTCGGATAGCTCGCCGAAGCGAGAACCGAAAAGTCCTTTACACTGAGCATAACAGCCGCGCCTGTCTCGCAGTCCTCGCCCTGACCTTCTCCCTCGGAGAGCATCTCGGTCTGACCGTTTGCCTTCGCCGCCTTGATCTGGGTTGCGAGAGCGGTGTTCGCGACCTTTTGAAGCTTGCTGTCGATTGTGAGATAGACGGTGTTGCCGGGCTTTGCCGCTTCGGACTGGACAAGCTTGGTGATGTTACCCTCGGAGTTCTTCTGAACCATGCGCTCGCCGCCGACGCCCTTGAGCTCGTCCTCATAGGCAAGCTCTATGCCGAATTTTCCGATGCTGTCGTTGTAGCCGTAGTCCTTGCCCTCCTTGATTTTCGCCTCGTATTCCTCCTGATTGATGCTGCCGAGAGCACCGAGGATGTGCGGCGCGAGATTGCCGACGGGGTTGTAGCGCGTGAGGAAGGTCTGGATTTCAACTCCGCTTGTGCCCTGAGTATTTTCGCTGATTATGGCAACCATGTCGGAGCTTATATCCTGAGCAAAGATATACGGCGTTGAGTTGGAATAATAACAAAGCTCCATATTATAATGTATCGAAATCAAGTTTCTGAGATTAGTTTTGTTCTTGATTTTTCCGAGGTCATAGCGCTCGGTGAGAAGCTTGATGCATTTGTCGGCGGAGTCGCTGTTTTTGAGGTCGAGATAATCCTCCGACTTGAGTGTTTTGATGTCGTCGGCGCGGTTTTTCCTGAACTCAAAGCCGTTGTCGCCGAGCTTAATCGGCAGGGCGTCAATCCATTTTTCGCCGCGTGTGTTCATGAGCCTTATGAGCGAGAGCAGAGTTGAATCAAGCTTGTCCTCATCCATATACAGCTTGTCAATCGCAACCCGGTAGCCGGTGCGGTTGACAGCGAGCCCGACACCGTTGCAGTCGAGGATTTCTCCTCTGGTAGCGTCGGTTGTGACTGAATAAGCGGTGGAGTTGCGGGCAATTTCGGAATACTCCTTACCGTCGGCAATCTGCCAAAAAAACAGCCGCACGACAAATCCGCAGAAAATCACGAGTGTGATAATCACGCAGATTCCGACGCGCTTGCTGATGAATCTTTTCTGTTGTTCCTGTCTGTCCTTGTCTTCGTTCGGAAGCGTGAAAATCACCTCTTTCCATTAGATATAATCAATCCCTCATGTTCTTGTAGAGGAAGCTGTTGAGGAAATATAGGATAACCTCGCAGGCTATTGTGTAGATGATCCGCGAGATATAGTGGTTAACAAAAAATCCGAGCGCGTTCCCCTTCCCCGCAATAACATAGAAGAAGAGGAAATACGCCAGAATCAGCGCGGTGGAAATCACCGCGGTGAACGCCATAACGTTGAGGAAGCTCGCGACGAGCTTGTCCCTGAAAAACATGCTCAGCCCAAAGCAAATCAGCGTGAGGGTGAACGTGAAGAAGCCCACGCCGTCGCCGTAGCCGAAATCGAGCATAAGTCCGCCGGCAAGACCGAAGAACATCGCCGGAAGCTCGGACTCCATGTATGAAATTGTCAGAACCGCCGGGAGAATCATCAGAGGCTTGCTGCCGAAGAGCTCCGGCATGAGGTTCGGCGTTGTCTGGAGCACAAAAAGCAGAATCAGCTCCAGCGAATACGCAAGATATCTGAAAAATGTATATCTGTGTGCCATCAACGGGCTCCCTTTGAAGAAGGCGTAATCTCGCCCTTGTTCTTGAAATCGGTGAGGACTGCAACGTTCGTCACATTCTTAATGTCCTCGTAGCTTTTGACCTCGGCGTACTTGGTCGCGTCGTATTCGTCGTACTTAATCGCCGTGACCTTGCCGATAATCAAATCCCTGGGATACACGCCGCCGATTCCCGAGGTTACAACCACGTCGCCCTTTTTCGCCTTTGCGTTCGCGTCAATCTTTGTGAGGGTGGTGCGGTTGTTGTCGCTGAGAAGCGCGTTTCCGGTGACTACTCCGCTGTCGGCGGTTCGCTTGACAAGCGCTCCTGCCTGAAAATCAGGCGAAAGCACTGTCGTTACTTTGCTGCTCGCGGCGTTGACGGAGCTGATGAAGCCAATCAGACCGTTTTCGGTCACAACCGGGTCGAGCTTCTCGATTCCGACAGCCGAGCCGGCGTCAATCGTAAAGGAATAGAAGTCCTCGTTTGTATCGCGGCGTATGACAGCAGCCGGGAAAAGCTGAAAGTCGGAATTCGACTTTTTGAGGTCATAATACTTCCAGAGCCTCGCGTTCTCGTCGCGAAGGTCATAGTAATCGACCAGCTGAGTGCGCAAGTCGGCAATCTCCTTGCTGAGCTGCTCGTTCTCGGCAAGGAGTTCGTCATAGGTCTTTGTCTCGGTTGAGGCGGCAACCGCCGTAACCTGAGAAAGTCCCTTGGTTATGAAATTGAAGCCCGAGCTAATGAAGTTGTTCCCGGATGCGGAAAAAATCGCGAGTACAATCAAAACCGCGATTGTCACGGCGAACACCCTCATGCTCTTGTTTGAAAAAAATTCTCTCATAATTTATACAAAGCGAGCCGCAGCGCGGCTCTGATTACTCTCTGTTGTGCTTGTATTCGGCTCTCATTCCGCCGAGACGCGCTCCGGCGCCCTCAACTACGCAGTCGAGAGGACGTTCCGCAATGTGAACGGGCATGCCTGTCTCTTCCATGATGAGCTTGTCGATTCCGCGCAGCTGAGCGCCGCCGCCTGTAATCATAATGCCGTGGTCAATGATGTCGGCGGAGAGCTCGGGCGGAGTTTTCTCGAGTGTGTTGCGGATAGCCTCGACGATAACCTTGAGCGGCTCGGCGAGCGCCTCGCGGATTTCCTCGGCGGTTATGGTGATGTCCTTGGGAAGCCCTGTCTCGAGGGAACGGCCTTTGACGAGCATGTCGTGCTCGTCCTTGTACTCATAAGCGGAGCCGATTGCTATCTTGATTTCCTCGGCGGTGCGGTCGCCGATGAGAAGGTTGTATGTCTTTTTGATGTAAGTTGAAATCGCCTCGTCGAACTTGTCGCCGGCAACCCTTACGGAGCACGCGGTTACAATGTCGCCGAGTGAGATTACGGCAACCTCGGAGGTTCCGCCGCCGATATCGACAACCATCGAGCCCGTGGGCTCGTCCACCGGAAGTCCGGCGCCGATTGCAGCCGCCATGGGCTCCTCAATCAGTGTGATGTTTCTGCTTCCGCTCGCCTGAACAGCAGCGTTCTCGACAGCTCTGCGCTCAACCTCTGTAACGCCGGTGGGCATGCAGATAATGATTCTCGGCTTGCTGAAAAGACCGGGCTTCGCCGCCTTGCGGATGAAGTGCTTGAGCATTGTGGCGGTGATGTCAAAATCGGCGATAACGCCGTCCTTTAGCGGACGAACCGCAACGATTGAACCCGGGGTTCTTCCTATCATCTCGCGAGCCTGTTCGCCGACAGCGAGAACGCTGTCGTTACGGATGTCAACCGCGACAACGCTGGGCTCACGCATAACGATACCCTTGCCCTTGATGCAGACAAGCGTATTCGCCGTACCTAAATCAATTCCGATATCCTTAGAAAAAGAAAACATATTGAAACTCCTTTCGGACTGAAATTTCTGAATCGGGCTATAGCCTCATATTAAATTATAACTTATTAAAAAAACTAAATCAATAATAATTTGTCATATTCGCTGTTTTGCAAAAGCAATTCCCTCAATTTGTCCGCACATCTATGCGATTTGCTAAATATAGCGACGGGAATCTTACCTCTTTCCGGTGGAACCAAAGCCGCCCTCGCCCCGGTCGGTGGAGCCGAGATCGTCCGTGAGAACTAAATCCGGAACGAACACGGGCGCAATCACCATCTGCGCCACACGCTCAAGGGGCTCAACTGTGTAGCTCTCGCAGGAAACGTTGCAAAGTCCGACGCAGACCTCGCCGCGGTAGTCGCAGTCAACCACTCCGACGCCGTTCGAAAGGCATATTCCGTGCTTGACGCCGAGCCCGGAACGCGCATAGAGAAACGCCGCCGCGCCCTCGGGGACGGCAACCGCGATTCCGGTGGGAATTATCCTGAGCTCGCCGGGGGCGATTGTCACGCTCTCGTCAATACAGGCATAGAGATCCATGCCTGCCGCTCCGGCGGTTGAACGTGTGGGAAGCTTTGCATTCTCTCGCAGTAGTTTTATTTTCAGTTCCATTTTTATCTCCTAAACTTGCAAAAATACATTTTCCTTGCAATTATACAATATTTTTATAATTATGCGCTCATTTATACAAAACCGACAAAATTCCGCGCCGGAATTATGCATATTTCCCAACAGGAAATTTTTCTCAGATTACTCCGCGTTTATAGAGCCCGTGGGTCTTTTCGCCGGATTCAAGGCATTTACTGGAAAAATCGTGTATGTTTTCCACGTTTTCCACATAGTTTTCCACAGAAAACCGCCACGACTCAAAATCAAGCGCCGGCGATGACGAAGCGAAGCCAAGCTCCTCGACAGGAACGGTGTTGAGCACCTCTGTCGCAAAACCGCCACACGTAAAAATGAAAGTTTTGCCCAGTCTATCCTTCATTTTTCCTCTGCCGCCGCAGTCCCGGCAGCTTATCCGAGCGCTCTTGTTCGGACAGTTCCGGGTGAGCATAAGCGGAAGATAGCCATAGCTGATTATGCCTCTGGGGAGCTTGCCGCCGAGTGTGTTGATCTGTTCCTCGCGAAGCTCAAAGCTCAGCTCGGCGTCGGCAAATCCGAAGCTCAAAGCCCATTCGAGGTCCGGCGTATTGGTGAAGTTCAGCCCGAAGCCGCCGTGAAGAACAAAGCCCTGCTCTCTCGCGAGATATACGGCTCCGTGGTTGTTGCAGAGCGCGTCGATTATGCCGAGTTTGTTTAATTCCGTCAGTTTTTTTCTTACCTTTTCTTCGCGCGAGAACAACGCCCGCGGAATTTCAACACCGAGCCTGAACCCTTTTTTCAAGAGCTTTTTCAGCTCTTCCGGCTCGCTGTCGAGCGGCACAAAGCAGAGGTCAAGATCCCTGAAGCCGCTGCCGATTTTTGTAGAAGTAAATCTCGCGTAACGCTTGTGAGCGGACGCTTTGTGCGGCTCGAATTTTTCGGGTATTATTTCGTTTATTTCATACTTATTTATATTCGCGCTGCCTTCGTAGTAAAGCCCGAGCGCCTCGCGCCTGAGCTCGTTGATTGCGGAGAGCGGAAGGCTTACGTCCCTGCCGAGACGGATTTCGCACTCTGTAACATTATAGGGAGTTCCGCCCGTTTTTAACAGCTGCCTGCGGACTTTTTCCTCGTCGAGCGGTCTGTTTATCGCCTTTTCGCACACAACGCCCTTCGCCTGAGCCGTAGCCGTTGTTCCCGTTTCGCCCGTCACGCTCAGCGTCGGAGCTTTTCCGACCTCGGCGCTGAACAGCATGCTGATATTAACGCGTTTTTTCTCGTCCTTATAGCCGGCGCGGATTTCGGAAAAAAGCTTTTCCGTCGCGCTTACGACGTCCTCCTTCTTCCTGTAGCCGAACATTTCGTAACCGCGCTTAGAGGTGTAGTAGCCGTCGGTAAAGCCGGTGCGCGAAAAAACTCCGCTGAGCTGCGCGGCGGTTTTTTCGTCGACAAAGCCGTTGTCGCGCGACTGAACGCAGGCTTTGACGGCGGCGGCAACATATTCGGGACGTTTGAGCCTGCCCTCGATTTTTGCCGAGGTAACTCCGAGCGACTGCAAATCGCGCAGGCGGTCTATGATACTGTTGTCCTTGAGGCTGAGAGCGCAGCCCTTTTTGCCGCCGACCGAGAACGGCAGCCGACACGTCTGGGCACAGCGGCCGCGATTGCCGCTGCGCGAGCCGAGCATAGCGCTGAAATAGCACTGTCCCGACACGCTCATGCACAGCGCGCCGTGGACGAACACCTCGGTCTCTATCGGACAGCTTTCTGCTATTTTCTTTATTTCCTCGCGGTTGAGCTCACGCGCGAGAACCACGCGGCTGAATCCGAGCTCCCACATCAGCTTCGCGCCGCCCGGAGTGTGGATACTCAGTTGGGTTGAGGCGTGGAGCGGAAGGCTCGGAGCAATCCTCTTCGCGAGCATCGCGACGCCGATATTCTGGACAATCAGCGCGTCTACTCCTGCTCTCGCCGCCGAGGCTATGAGCTGCGCCACGCCCTCGAGCTCGCTGTCAAAAACTATTGTGTTAACCGTAAGGTGAACCTTCACTCCGCAGGCATGGCAGTATTTCACCGCCTGCACGAGCTCCTCGTCCGAGAAATTCTCGGCACCGGCTCTGGCGGAAAAGGTCTTTGCGCCCATATATACCGCGTCGGCTCCGCTGCGCACGGCGGCAATGACGGAATCAATTCCGCCGCAGGGCGCGAGGATTTCTATCTTTTTGTTATTCATTGTCAAAAAGCGAAATTTGTCGCGAGGGTATATATCCCTTTTCTTCCTCGGGCTCCGCAGGCTTGGGCGAAGCCTCGGGCATACGCTCCGAAAGCTTCTTCTCCAGGTGCTTCTTTTGATCGGAGAGGGCTTTGAGCTCCTCGTTCTTCTTTTTGAGCTGTTCCTTCAGGGAGCGGATTTCATCGTCCTTTTTAAAGCCTTTTTCCTTGAGCTCTTTGAGCTGCTTGGACTGCCTGTCCGCCTGAGCAATGAGCGGCTTGGCGTTGGTCGCAAGGCTCTTGCTGCGCTCTATCTCCTTGTATTTGTCGTCGGCATAATCCAGGGCGCAGAGAATCGCCGCGCCGCGCCTGTCAAGGGTAGGGTTCTTCTCGGTGATTGCTTTTATCGCGTCATTTACCTCGGACGCAAGCTTCTGAACATAATCGTCCTTGTCCTCACTGAGAAGCACAAAGTGCTTTCCGGCAACATAAACCGTATGTCTGTTCATAATAGTCCTCCATTAAGAGCGTAATTAATCAGCGGATACTTAACCATAATAAGTATAGTATAATTAGATATAATAAAAAAGCTTTGTTTTAGAATTGTGATTTATGTAACGAAATTGTCAACTATGGCAGGCGGACAATTAGCAATGTGCAATGAGCAATTAATGTACAAGTTGTAAGTGGTAAGATGTAAGTTGTAAGTTGTTGTCGTGCAGACAGATTGCGCGATACTTACGTTTGGTGCCCGACAGAATTTTTATGCTTGCTGCGCAAGCAGCATAGAAATATTTTCGGCGCAGCGGCGTTGTTTTCCTATTCGACCTATCTACTCGACCATAACTTACAACTTCCTGCTTACAACTTACAACTTAACAGTCGTTTGATAGGACAGCAACACACAGCTCAAACGTTACCTTTACAGACGTCGGATAGGAGCAGTTGTCACAGCCCAAACACAACATCGGATAGGAGAAGTCACGTAACAGGGTTGAGATAGTAAAAAAGGAGCACTCAAGCCAAAAGGGTAGAGAGAGAAAAAACTGCCGCGGAGTGCGGCAGTTTGGGATGTTAACTTTCGTCAGCCTGAAGCTTGATGGAGACCTTGTAGGTTTTGTCCGCGTCGGGGCGGTAGATTTCGAGCATAACCTCGTCGCCTGCCTTGTGCTTGGCGAGCGCGTTGTAAATATCGGTGAAGGTCTGGGTTTTTGTTCCGTCGAGAGAAACGATTACATCTCCCTCCCGAACGCCCTTTCCGTCGAGAGGTCCGCCCTCGCCGATTGTTTCGACCTGAATTCCGTAAATTTCTGCTTCTTCATTGTAGACGGCTCTTCCGGTTATACCGATTTTTACTCGTCCGCCTACGAAGCCGTTGCGGATGATGTCATCGGTGATTTCCTTGACGGTTTGGCTCGGAATAGCGAAAGCCATCGCCTCAAAATCATCGAGAACAATTTTTGAGGAAGTTATGCCGATAACATAGCCGTACATATTGCAGAGCGGTCCGCCGGAGTTTCCGGGGTTGATTGCCGCGTCGGTCTGGATAAGCTTTGAAATGTTTGAAACAGAGGTCTCGCGGTCAATTGCGGAGATAATTCCCTTTGTGACTGAGTTCTGATACGCAAGGCTGCGCGGATTGCCGACAGCGATGACGTCTTCGGTTACTTTGTTCTGGGCGCTGTCACCGAACTGAGCCGGAGTGAGACCTTTCGCGTCGATTTTGAGCACGGCGAGGTCGGTTCGGTTGTCGAAGCCTACAACGCCTGCCTTGTACTCCTTGTTGTCGTTGGTGACAACCTTGATTTTGTACGCGGTGCGGCTGTTTGCGACAATGTGCGAGTTTGTAATGATGTAGCCGTCGGAGGTTGTGATTATTCCGGTGCCCATTCCCGTGTAGCTTGAGGTTGTGCCCTCCTGTCCGTCAACATAGCAGATTATTCCGACGACAGATTTCTCAACGTTTTCAAAGGCGTATTCGGCGCCGTATTTCTCAGAATCCTTTTTCTCGGGCTTTTTATTGAGACTTAGTCCGGTGTAGTTTTTATTTACTTTATCCTTGGCGTCCGACTCGGGATAATTGCCGTTCCCGATTTCCGCGTCGGTTTCGGGCTGCGGAGTGGTGCTGATTTCGGTCGGGAGCTCAAAGTTGAATCCGCCGTTATCCCGGCTCTGCGAATCCGCGCTCTTGGTGTCGTGATTCATAGCCGTAAAGGTTATGAACGCCGCGAGCGCCGCCGCCAAAATCGCAATCGCAATTGCGACGAACGCCTTTTGTCCGCCGGACATCGGCTGCTTCTGCGGAGCAGGTACGCCGTAGGTAATCCGGTAATAGTCCGGCTGCTCGTTCTGAGGAATGTAGGGGTTGCGGTTGTCGCGCGGAGCATACGGCGGCTGCGGAGGATAAGCAAACCCCTGCTGACGATAGCCGAACGGGGGCTCCTGCGGCGCCGGCTGAGGCACAGGCTGAGGCTCCTGCGCAGGCTCGGGCTGAGGCTCCGGGTACGCAACCGGCTGCTCGGGCATCGGGGGCACACTCGGAGTTTCGGGCTGGGTATAATTCATTGCCGGAGCACGGGGAGGCGTCGGAGGAGGAGTGGGTCTGCTCTCCGGCTCGGTTGATGTATTTTCATTTATATTATTGTTGAATTCGTCCATAAGCTGCTCCTTAAAAGTCATTGTGCTTTACCAATTCAAAAACCGTAATAATGTCAGATGATGTTTTTGAATTGTTCAGCAGATATTATTATAAAACTTTCGGACGATAAAAACAACAGAAAAAATTATTTTTTCTGTTTCGGTTGAAATTTTATGATTAATACGGCACAAAATATTAATTAATTTTACAAAAAATCCCATTCTGCAGCGCATACGGTATTGCACTTTTGACAAATTTATGTTAAACTGGATTTAAGCATACAGTCGCAGACGTGCGATGTGTGAAATTTTCATACGGAGGTTTTATTATGCCATTAGTTAACGCTAAAGAAATGCTTACAAAAGCAAAGGCAGGTCACTACGCAGTAGGACAGTTTAACATCAACAACCTTGAGTGGACAAAGTCCATTCTTCTCACCGCTGAGGAGCTCAAGTCACCTGTAATCCTCGGTGTTTCAGAGGGTGCCGGCAAGTATATGTGCGGCTACAAGACAGTTGTAGGTATGGTTACAGCTATGCTCGAGGACCTTAACATCACCGTTCCCGTAGCTCTCCACCTCGACCACGGTACATACGAAGGCGCAAAGGCTTGCATCGAGGCAGGCTTCAGCTCCATCATGTTCGACGGTTCTCACTATCCGATTGACGAGAACGTTGCAAAGACAAAGGAACTCGTAGCTACATGTAACGAGCTCGGTCTCTCAATTGAGGCTGAGGTTGGTTCAATCGGCGGCGAGGAAGACGGCGTTATCGGCGCAGGCGAATGTGCCGATCCTCAGGAGTGCAAGATGGTCGCTGACCTCGGCGTTACAATGCTCGCGGCAGGTATCGGCAACATCCACGGCAAATATCCCGAGAACTGGGCAGGTCTCTCCTTCGAGACTCTCGACGCTATCCAGCAGCTCACAGGCGATATGCCCCTCGTTCTCCACGGCGGCACAGGTATCCCGGCTGATATGATTAAGAAGGCTATCTCCCTCGGCGTTTCCAAGATTAACGTTAACACCGAGTGCCAGCTCGCTTTCGCGGCAGCAACAAGAGAGTACATCGAGGCAGGCAAGGATCTTCAGGGCAAAGGCTTTGACCCGAGAAAGCTCCTCGCTCCCGGCGCACAGGCAATCAAGGATACAGTTAAGGAGAAGATGGAGCTCTTCGGCTCTGTCGGCAAGGCTTAATTTCTTCCGCAATACACACGAACCGGCTCGGACTTCCGAGCCGGTTTTTCTGTATGCAATACTTTATATTATTTTCGCGCTGATTACGGTTTTGTTATCGCAGCTGTACTCCCCGTCGGAATCGAGCTCCCAGTTTTCTATTCTGACCTTAGCTTCAAATACAAGCGTCTTCGTCGCGGTTTCGCCGTTTTTGAATTTTACCGTCACATCAACCGAGATATCCCTGAGGGCGACGTCTGCCTCGAGCTGATAGTAGCTGCGCGCCTCAGCCTCGGTTCTGAAGTTTTCACCGTGAGCAGCGTACACCTTCAGTTCATCCGAAACGTTCTCGCTCAGCATATCAATCCCTGTGGCGAGACAGATGTTAGGTTCCTCTCCGACATTCTTATTAATGTATCCGGGATCGACGGTGTATGAGGAATATGAGTTTCTCCACGCGTCATTGTCTGCCATAACGCCGTCGAGCTCCTCTGATCTTACAATGCCGCGGATACCTTTCTTATCAATAATCTTAAAAGCACAGTTATGCGCGGTGTAGGTGATTTCCTCAATGTTTTCTCCGAAGCAGTCAAGCGAGAAATCCATCAGTCGGAATATATAGTTTCTTATCAGGCTGTCATCATCATTATACTCGTAGAACTGTCCGCCTCCGTTCGTTCTGATTGTGCCTATCGGTTCAAAATCGTTAGTAAGCTCCCGCGTCTCGTCGGACGAAGCCGCCTTAGCGGTGATTGTGAACATATTTCCGGAGCCTCCGAGTATCTTTCCGCCGAAAAGCATACCTGAGCCGAGCACCGCCACAGCCATAACCGCTGCGGCAGCCTTTATCCACTTGAAACGAACAACTCCCTTTCGGGCGGCGTTTTCCGCAGATACGCGAGCCACAATTGCATTTTTCTGCGCCTGTGTCAGCTTTAATTGATCATTTTCTGCTTTATAGGTTTTTACGTCAAATTTCATAGGTCATTCTCCTTTTTCCAAAATGCTTCTGAGCTTCTCCCGTCCTCGGGAGAGCCTGAGCTTAACCGCAGACTGAGAGATTCCGAGCGCGCGCGATATCTCGGAAATCTTCATATCCTCGTAATAAAAGAGATAGATTACTGCTGCGTACTTCGCCGGCAGAGACCTTACCGATTCAATCAACTCTCCTTCGCTATCCGGGGAGCTTAGATTCTCCGCGTTCTCAAGCGGAACACTGTTTTTCCGTCCCGGTGAACTCACAAGCGATTTTGATACGTTCACCGCCACCCTTATCAGCCAAGCCTTGAGGTGCGCTTCGTCGCGGATTTTGTCTCGGTTCTTTATCAGTCGCAGAAACACCTCCTGACACACATCATACGCGTCGTGTCTGTTGCCGGTGATGTTCACGGCAATACGATAGAGCATATCCGAGTACACGTTCACCGCCTGCTCGATAAATCTATCGGATTCGGTATTCATAATCTCATCTCCTTTCACCTATAAAACAATTCAGGCAAAGGAAAAGTTACATTTTTCAGAACTTTTTTACTGACTTCTCTAATCCACTATCTTCATAAACAGCTCTGAGGTTGTCCGCCTCAAGGTTTCCGCGTCTATGTTACTGTTGCGGATATGGGCGTGATAGGAGCCCTGAATCATAAAGGTCAGGATTATGTTCATCTCCGGCGTATTGCGGATTGAATCGCTGTTGGTGAAGATGTAATGCTTGAGCCTGTCCTCGAGCCGGTAGACAAAGCGGTTGTTGCCGGTGCCGTAGAGCGTTTCAATCTCCTCGCGGTGAAGAATAATCGCGCGGCTGAGGGTTTCGGCGAGGAGCCGGGTTTCCGTTTTGGAATAACGAAGCCGGAGATGCTTGATTTCGTCAATAATGCTGTCAATCAGTTTTTCCTCGAGGGTTTCAGCCAAATCGTAGATATCCCTGTAGTGAAGATAGAAGGTCGCCTTGTTAATCATTGCGTGCTCGCTGAGCTCTCTGACGCTTATTTTTTCGATAGTTTTCTTTTTTCTAAGCTCGAAAAATGCGTTGTCTATGCTTTTTAACGTCTTTTTTACTCTTAAATCCATAATTTTCTCCTAAGATAATAGACATTGTTGCTATTATAGTAGCATAAACGACTAAATAAATCAAGTGACTATAGAAATATATATAAAATTATTGTATAATTCTCTTATAAATATAGTAAAATGCACTAGGTGGCGGAAACGTCGTTCTTATGCACGCTATTATATTGAAATAACACGCTAGAAATGAGGCTTGGTTATGGAAATTGATTACAATATGAGGAAACTTTTTAACGAGGAGTATCTCACTCAGGTTGCGTATATGTACAACAATATGCCCAGAGGTCTTCTCGGCCCGCACTTCACAGAGTACGGACTCAGAATCGCGGTTTATCTGCCGCAGTGCAACTCGGTAGAATTCGTCAACAAGGATACCGGCGAAACTCACCGCGCGTTCCTCGTGCATGAAAAGGGCATTTTTGCCGCAAACATTCACACCGACAGAGTATTCGACTACTACTATCGCGCATGGGACGAGGACGGCAACTACTATGAGAACGAGGACGCAAACGCGTTCCCGATTCAGTTCACCGAGGTTGACGGCTATCTTTTCGGTCAGGGAACTCACTACGACCTGTACGAGAAGCTCGGCGCTCACAAAAAGACCATCAACGGCGTTGACGGCGTGCTCTTCAACGTATGGGCTCCGAACGCTCAGCGCGTTTCCGTTATCGGCAACTTCAACGACTGGGATCCTGCAATTCACATGATGAGCAAGGTCAGCGAGGTCGGCGTTCATGAAATCTTCATTCCGCGCATCGGCGAGGATGAAATGTATAAATTCCAGGTTAAGACTGTTGACGGCTTCTGTGTGGACAAGACCGACCCGTTCGGCTACACCCAGCAGATGCGCCCCGAGACTGCTTCGATCGTCAATGATTTGAGCAGCTATGAGTGGCAGGACAACGCATGGATGGAGGACAGAAAGGTCTCCGACTACAACACAAAGCCGATGGCTATCTATGAGGTTCACCTCGGCTCATGGCGCCAGCACGAGGACGGCTCCTTCCTCAGTTACAGAGAGCTCGCTCCGCTGCTTGCTGACTATGTTGTTGACATGGGCTACACCCACGTTGAGCTCATGGGTATTCTTGAGCATCCGTTCGACGGAAGCTGGGGCTATCAGGTAACGGGCTACTTTGCTCCGACCTCGCGCTTCGGCAACCCCGAGGACTTCATGTTCTTTATCGACACACTCCACCAGAGAGGAATCGGCGTATTCCTCGACTGGGTACCGGCTCACTTCCCCAAAGACAGCCACGGTCTCGGTCGCTTTGACGGCACATGCCTGTATGAGCATCCGGATCCGAGACGCGGCGAGCACCCCGACTGGGGCACCTTCATCTTCAACTATGAGCGCAACGAGGTCAGAAACTTCCTCATCGCGAGCGGACTTTTCTGGCTCAACAAGTTCCACCTCGACGGTCTCCGCGTTGACGCGGTTGCCTCGATGCTCTATCTCGACTACGGCAAGTCCGACGGCCAGTGGCTGCCGAACATCTACGGCGGACGCGAGAACCTCGACGCTGTTGAGTTCTTCAAGCACCTCAACTCCATGGTTGAGCAGTACGCTCCCGGCACTCTCGTTATCGCCGAGGAAAGCACAGCGTGGGCAGGCGTCACAAAGAGCGTTCACCAGGACGGTCTCGGCTTCTCGCTCAAGTGGAACATGGGCTGGATGAACGACTTCCTCGAGTACATCTCCAAGGATCCCGTTTATCGTCAGTATGAGCACGGCAAGCTTACATTCTCCATGATTTATGCTTACACCGAGAAGTTTATCCAGGTACTCTCTCACGATGAGGTTGTATACGGAAAATGCTCGATGATTAACAAGATGCCCGGCGACGACTGGCAGAAGTTTGCTAACCTCCGCGTTGCCTATGGCTTTATGTATGCTCACCCGGGCAAGAAGCTCCTCTTCATGGGACAGGATTTTGCCCAGTATGACGAGTGGAACGCAACAGTCGGACTGCAGTGGTTCCTGATTGACGACAACAAGAACAACGCCGACATGCAGAAGTACTTCCGTGCTCTCCAGCATTTCTACAAGGACAACAGCGCGTTCTATGAGCAGGACTTCGACCCCGCAGGCTTTGAGTGGATGAGCTGCGACGACTATCAGAGCTCAGTTGTCAGCCTCGTTCGCAAGACCAAGAACGGCAAGAAGTCAATCCTCTGCATCTGCAACTTCACTCCTGTTCCGCGCGAGGACTACCGCGTAGGTGTTCCGAACCTCGGAAACTACAAGGCAGTGTTCAACTCCGATGACGCTGAGTTCGGCGGAACCGGCAACTACACTCAGACTGACAAGCGCGCTACACGCACACCGTGGAACTACAAGAAACAGAGCATCGTTGTCACCGTTCCTCCGCTTGCAATGATTGCTTTCGAGTATAACCACACCATGCCTAAGCCGCAGATTGCTCCCAAGAAAAAGACAGTCAAAAAGGAAGAGCTCGTAAAGCCCGCCGGCAAGAAAATTGCCAAGGCAGCCAAGAAAAAACCCGCTCCGGCTGACGAGAAGCCTGCCGAAGTCAAAGAGGAAGCAAAGGCTGAGACAGAAGAATAATAAATAACCCACAAAACTGCCGCACTCCGCGGCAGTTTTTTCTTTCTCTACCCTTTTGGCTTGCGTGCTCCTATCCGATGTTTTGTTTGGGCTGTGACAACTGTTCCGAACCGACGTCAAAAGCCTTCCCTTGGGGGAAGGTGTCGCCGACAACTTGTTGGCGGTGACGGATGAGGGACTACGTTTTTGCAAGAAGTGCTTTTGATAAGGAGTATTCTTTACTCTATATCACGGTTTCTGTTAAATGTTGGTTATTGTAACAATAAACTGAGATGTATCGGAAAAGTAGTCCCTCATCCGACCGATTCGCAAGCGAATCGCCCACCTTCCCCCAAGGGAAGGCTTTCACGTTTCCGCTGCGTTAATTGCTAATTGCTCATTGCTAATTGCTAATTAATTACGCATTACGAATTACGCATTACGAATTATGCATTACCCCTGCCCCGATTATTGACTTTTCCGCTGTTTTGCAGTAAAATGTAATCTGTATAATTATGTGAGTATAATCGCAGGAATAAATTGCAGAAAGGAAGGGATAAAATGAGCCTTATCATGGACATAGCGGTAGTCGCGCTGAGGGTTCTGATGCCGCTTTACGCGATTGTGATAGTGTATCAGTGCTACGCGTCGATGCGCAGGCGCAGACGTCCCGAGCGTCCGCTCGTACTTCTGCAAAACGCCGAAACAGGCGAAAAAATCCCTGTTCTTTTCTGGGAGAACGCAATCGGCAGAGCCAGAGGCAGCGACATCTCGGTTGACGATCAGACTGTCTCGCGTAACCACTGCGTTCTTCTCAGGCGCAAGGAAGGCTGGTTCATCACCGACACCGGCTCCAAATCCGGAACCTATGTCAACGGCGAACCCGTCACCGAGCGCACTCAGGTTATGATTGACGACGTAATCACAATCGGTTCAACCGACTTCATTTTCAGGCGCGGCGAAGAGTTCCACGAGGAGCTCCGCTCGAGCTGGTTCTTCTCAAAGGTTGTGAACAAGCCGTCGGTTCAGCCATATAAAATAATGATACTCGTCTCGCTTTTCCACGTTTTCATGGGCGTTGAGGCGACCTTCTGCGACGACGGAAAGGACTTTGACCCGTTGATTCTCGCGGGCGTTATGGTTGCGGTCGAATGGGTATTTTTCGCCGTTTCCTACTTCGCGCTCAAGAGGGTGGCGTTCGAGATAGAAAGCTTGTGCCTGTTTTTCACGGGCATAGGCGTCATACTGCTGGCGCGGCAGGTTCTGCGCTCGGCATACACTCAGCTCATCGCCGCCGTCATCGGAATGATAGTTTTCTGCATTGTCGTCAAGTTCATCGAAAACCCCGACAGAATCGGAAAATGGCGGCTTATAATCATGATTGCGGCAGTCGGGCTGCTTGCGGTCAACCTCGTCTTCGGAAAGGTTACAAACGGCTCGAACAACTGGATTCATATCGGCTCAATTACCATTCAACCCTCGGAGTTTGTCAAAATCGCCTACATTTTTGTCGGCGCTTCTACCCTTGACCGGTTGCAAACTAAGCAAAACCTCATCGAATTTATCATATTCTCCGCTGTATGCGTCGGCGCGCTCGCGCTGATGGGCGACTTCGGAACCGCGCTGATTTTCTTCGCGGCGTTCCTGCTTGTCTCCTTCACGCGTTCCGGAGACTGGAAAACCCTCATCCTCGCGCTCGCAGGCGCAGGCTTTGCCGGATTTATGGTTCTCAACGTCAAGCCCTATGTCAGAAAACGCTTTGAGGCGTGGGGGCACGTCTGGGAGCAGGCTCAAGACATGGCGTATCAGCAGGCAAGAACCCTGACCTACATCGCCGCCGGAGGTCTCTTCGGCGTGGGAATCGGCAACGGCTGTCTCAAATATCTCGCCGCGTCCGAGTCCGACCTCGTGTTCGGTCTTATGGCTGAAGAGATGGGCTTCATCATTGCCGTGACAATTGCCGTCGCGGTTGCGACCCTCTTCATCTACGCGCGCTCAGTCGCAACACGAAGCCGCAGCACCTTCTACTCGATTTCATCCTGCTGCGCGGCAGGAATGCTTGTTGTGCAGATGTCGCTGAATGTTTTCGGCGCGACGGACATCCTGCCCCTCACCGGCGTAACCTTCCCTTTCATCAGCGCCGGCGGCTCAAGTATTATCGCGTGCTGGGGACTTCTCGCCTTTATCAAGGCGGCAGACGAGAGAACCTACTCCAAAAGAATAAAAGAACGCGAATAGAACTAACTAATTATTAACTAAAAAGTAAAGGCGGTGTCTTGAATGAAACGAATACTTCAGCGCTCATGGCTGATTTTTATCGTTGTAATCGCATTCCTCATCGGGATGGGATATCTTGTTGCAGAGACCGTTTTTAACGCGTCAGACTGGGTTGACAAGCCCTACAACGGGCATGCTTCGGGCGCCGGCGGACTGCTGGACGCCGGAGAAATCACCGACCGCAACGGCACGGTGCTCGCCAAAACAGTTGACAAGGAACGCGTATATAACGAAGACGAAGCCGTGCGCAGAGCGCTGCTTCACGTTGTGGGCGACAATTCGCTCAATATTTCAACAGCTGTTCAGAGCCAGTTCCGCTCTCACCTCACGGGCTACAGCTTCATCTGGGGCATGGATATGCCCAAATCCTTCAGGGACGGCCGCGACGTAAAGCTGACGGTTGACGCGCCGACCTGCAAAGCAGCCTACAACGCACTCAGCGGCTATGACAGCGGCGCGTGCGTGGTATACAACTACAACACCGGCGAAATTCTCTGCCAGGTCAGCGTAAAGAGCTATGACCCGCAGGCTCCGCCGGAAATCACAAAAGAAAACGAAAGCGAGTACGAGGGAGTTTACCTCGACAACGCGCTCTCCTCAACCTACACCCCCGGCTCCATCTTCAAGATCGTCACCGCCGCCGCGGCAATTGAGAATATCGACGACATCTGGGAGAGAACATGGGACTGCGAGGGGCGCGAGGAAATCGGCGGAAGTGACGTAACCTGCGTTGGCGTTCACGGTCACGTCAACCTCGAGGAAGCGTTCGGCGATTCCTGCAACATTGTGTTTGCGGAGCTTGCCGTCGAGCTCGGCGAGGACATCATGAACAAAACCGCAAAGCGGATGGGCATCAACGCTTCGTTCAGCATCAGCGGCGTTCCGACCGTCAAGGGACACTACAACGTCAAGGACGCCGAGACGAACTATCTCGCGTGGTCCGGCGTCGGACAGTACGACGACAAGGTGAACCCGATGCAGATGGCGATTCTCTGCGGAGCAATCGCAAGGGAAGGCAAGCCGATGATTCCGTACCTCTTCAAGGGCGCTTCCGGCTCGATTCTCACCGACATGGGAATCTCGACAAAAGGCTCCGAGGGCGACGCGCTGATGAGCGAAAGTACAGCGAAAAGCCTCGAACGGCTGATGCGCTATGCGGTTGTCAATGATTACGGCGACGACATGTTCGGCGGCTTGACAATCTGCGCAAAGACCGGTACCGGCGAAACACTCACCGGCTCCGACACCGACAAGAACGACGGCTGGATGATAGGCTACTGCACCGATGACGACGTGCCGCTGGCATTTGCGGCTGTTGTGCGCGGAACAGACCAATACGGCTACTCAACCGCGGGACAGGTCGCGAAGGAAGCGATGCTTGCGGCGGCTGAAAGCCTCAGAAACAGTAACTAATGAAAGGATAAGATATAAATGAACCCATTGAAAGCACTTTTCGGCAACTACTCAAAGCGCGAGGTTAAGCGCGTTCAGCCAATTGCCGACAAGGTTCTCGCACTCAGCGATAAGTACGCTGCCATGAGCGAAAGCGAGCTCAAGCAGCAAACCGCAATATTAAAGGAAAGGCTCGCAAACGGCGAGACAACCGACGATATTCTTCCCGACGCGTTCGCCGTATGCCGCGAGGCGTCTCAGCGTGTGCTCGGAATGAAGCACTTCCCCGTCCAGGTCATCGGCGGTATCATTCTGCATCAGGGACGAATCGCCGAGATGAAAACAGGTGAAGGTAAAACCCTCGTGGCAACCCTTCCCGCTTACCTCAACGGTCTCACCGGCGAGGGCGTTCATATTGTAACAGTCAATGATTACCTCGCACGACGCGACTCGGAGTGGATGGGCAAGCTCTACCGCTACCTCGGGCTCTCCGTAGGTCTTATTGTTCACGACCTCGACAACGACGAGCGCAAAAAGGCGTATGAAGCCGACATCACCTACGGCACAAACAACGAGCTCGGCTTTGACTACCTGCGCGACAACATGGTAGTTTACAAGGAGAACAAGGTTCAGCGCGGTCACGCGTTCGCAATTGTGGACGAGGTTGACTCAATCCTCATCGACGAAGCGCGTACACCTCTTATCATCAGCGGCAAGGGCGACAAGTCAACCGAGCTCTACACTCAGGCGAACCGCTTCGCGAAAACCCTCAAGGTTCAGCGCTTTACCGAGCTTGACTCCAAGGAGGATATGGAGGAGTACTACAGGGAAAACGGCATCGACTATGTCGTTGACGAAAAGTCAAAGTCAGTAACCCTCACCCAGAGCGGCGTCAAGAAGGCTGAGGAATTCTTCAACATCGAGAACCTCACCGACCCCGAAAACCTCACAATCCAGCACCACGTCAATCAGGCAATCCGCGCCCACGGAATTATGAAGCGCGACGTTGACTACGTAATCAAGGACGGCGAAATCATCATCGTCGATGAGTTCACCGGCCGTCTGATGTACGGCAGACGCTACAACGAAGGTCTGCATCAGGCAATCGAGGCGAAGGAAGGCGTCAAGGTTCAGAACGAGAGCAAAACCCTCGCGACCATCACCTTCCAGAACTACTTCCGTCTTTACAAAAAGCTCTCCGGTATGACCGGTACGGCGATGACGGAGCAGACTGAGTTCCAGGAGATTTACAAGCTCGACGTAGTTGAGGTTCCCACCAACAAGCCTCTCGCCAGAGTTGACCTTCCCGACTCGGTTTATCAGACAGAAAACGGCAAGTTCAACGCGGTTATCCGTCAGATTATCGCTGCCCATGAAAAAGGTCAGCCGGTGCTTGTCGGTACAATATCAATCGAAAAGTCCGAGCTCCTCTCAAAAATGCTCAAGCGCCGGGGAATCGCTCACAACGTCCTCAACGCAAAGCAGCACGAGAAGGAGGCTGAGATTATCGCTCAGGCAGGTAAGCTCGGCGCCGTAACCATCGCCACCAACATGGCAGGTCGTGGTACGGATATTATCCTCGGCGGTAACGCTGAATATCTCGCCAAGGCGCAGATGCGCAAGCAGGGAATCGAGGATGAGCTAATCGCCGAGGCGACAGGCTATGCCGAGACAGACGACGAGGAAATCCTCGAGGCGAGAAAAATCTTCGCCGAGCTCAACAAGAAGTACAGCGAGGAAATCAAGGAAGAGGCTGACAAGGTAAGAGAAGCCGGCGGACTCTTCATCATCGGCACAGAGCGCCACGAATCGCGCCGTATCGACAACCAGCTGCGCGGACGTGCAGGACGTCAGGGCGACCCCGGTACCAGCAAGTTCTTCCTCTCCACCGAGGACGACCTCATGAGACTCTTCGGCGGCGACAGAATGAAGATGATGCTCTCAAGGCTCAACGTCGATGAGGACATGCCGATTGAGAACAAAATGCTCACCAACATCATCGAAAACTCTCAGGAGAAGGTTGAGCTGCGCAACTTCGGAATTCGTAAGGACGTT
Organism: uncultured Clostridia bacterium; assembly: GCA_946184925.1. Lineage (GTDB taxonomy): Bacteria > Bacillota > Clostridia > Oscillospirales > Acutalibacteraceae > Ruminococcoides. The sequence continues at coordinate 43,846 of CAMHHL010000001.1, forward strand.
CTCCAGTATGACGACGTTCTCAACAAGCAGCGTGAGATTATCTACACCCAGCGTGACCAGGTTCTCGACGGCGAGAATCTCCGCGACACAATAGTCAAGATGATTGAGGACAACATTTCCGAATCCACAAACCGCTTCCTGTCCGGCGATATCAAGGAAAACTGGAACATCACAGGTCTTATCGACACATATTACGACTGGCTCATCAAGGATCGCTCCAAGTACAACTTCTCCGACGAGGACATCGAGAATATTGAACCCGACGAAATCAAGGATATGATTATCGAGGACGCGATGAACCTCTACGCAGAAAACGAGGAGCTCCTCCCCGAGGCAACAATGCGCGAGATGGAGCGCGTATATCTGCTCAGAAGCGTCGATACCCACTGGATGGATCACATCGACAACATGGATCAGCTCAAGGCGGGAATCCACCTTCGCTCCTACGGTCAGCACGACCCGGTTGTTGAGTATCGTCTCGAGGGCTTCGATATGTTCGATGAGATGATCGCGGCAATCCGTGAGGATACAATGAAGCTTGTGCTCACTCAGCCCCGACGCATATATGAACAGCAGAAGCGCAGAGAAGCCATTGCGGCAGCAAAACGCCTCGCGGCTCAGAAAGCAGCTGCAAATGCTTCCGATGACGACGAGAACGATGTGGTCGCAAAGGCGCTCAAACGCGAGCAGGTCGCAAAGCCCACCGCCACCTCCGGCGACGGAACCGACACCGCGAACAAAACAATCCGCAAGGGTAAGAAGGTCGGCAGAAACGACCCCTGTCCGTGCGGCAGCGGCAAAAAATACAAAAAGTGCTGCGGACGCAACGAATAACAAAAAGAGCCGGAAACGGCTCTTTTTCGTTTGTATCATATGCTTTGCATGGAAGAACACCGAAAGACGAAGTGACAGGATACTGTTCCGATAATAACTGTATTAGATAATACCTGCTGAGCAATTCAGTATACATTATATATTATATATTTTGCCTAAAGTTTGTATGTAAATTTTGTGAGAAAAATCAACTCATAAATATTGCGTATTTGTGCGATTTGTGGTAAACTGTACACGAGGTAGTATTATGAACAACGTTATTGTAGTAGCATCGGGAAAAGGCGGCACCGGAAAATCAACCGTGTGCGTCGGACTTTCGGTTGCTTTGGTAAAACAGAACAACCGTGTGCTTTTAATCGACTGCGACTGCGGAATGCGCGGGCTTGACCTTTTACTCGATGTTGAGGAGGAAATTCTCTTTGACTGCTCGGACGCCGTCCGCGGCAACTGCAAACCGACGGAAGCCGTCTACCGGAGCAAAAATCTCAGCGAGCTGTATCTTATGGCTGCTCCGTTTGATACCGACAACGAAATCAGCCCGTCTGTTTTTGCTCAGCTTGTCGGTGAGCTCAAGACTGACTATGATTACGTTATCATTGATTCGCCTGCCGGAATCGGCTCCGGCTTTTCAACAGCGGCAGCTCCTGCCGACAGTGCGCTGATTGTCACCAACGCCGAACCTACAAGTCTGCGCGGCGCGGTTAAGATTCGCCGCAGGCTGCTTGAGCTCGAGCTCGAGAACATCAAGCTCGTCATAAACCGTTTCAGCGAGGAGCAGTTCGACAGGCTCGGCTGCTACGCCGACCTTGACGAGGTTATCGACAAAGCTCAGACTCAGCTTATTGCCCTCATTCCTAACGACATTCGCCTTTCCGCCATGATGCAGAACGGCGTCTACGGTCTTAACTGGAGCCCGGCGGTAACCGTATTTGACTGCCTTGCCAAGAGAATAAGCGGAGAAAAGGTTCCGCTTGCCTATAGATAATACGAATGATTTAGATTTTTGAGGATTAGATATCAGGAGGATTTTATGAACATTGCATTAATCGCCCACGATGAGAAAAAGGAACTTATGATACAGTTCTGTATCGCGTACTGCGGAATACTGAGCAGGAACAACCTCTGCGCTACCGGCACAACCGGAAAGATCGTCTCTGAGGCTACAGGACTTGAGGTGACAGGCTTCCTCGCCGGCTCACAGGGCGGCGACCAGCAGATTGCCGCACGCATCGCCTGCAACGAGATTGATATGCTCCTTTTCTTCCGTGATCCGCTCAACCCCAAGCCCAACGAGCCCAACGACATGAACCTTCTGAGGCTTTGTGATATGCACAACATTCCGGTCGCGACCAATATCGCGACTGCCGAGGTTCTCATCCACGGCCTTGAGCGCGGCGACCTCGATTGGAGAAACATCATCAAGTAATTTTTTTAATAGCTGACTTTATGGGCGGCTCAGGCTGCCCATTAGTTGCGTATACAGGTATAAATATTTTTATGGAAAAGGTGTGATTTTATGGGAGTAATCACAAAGAAAATCAAAGGAACCGAGGACGTATTGCCCAAGCAGAGCTATCGCTGGCAGTTCGTCGAGAATATCATGCGCGAGGAGGCGGCTAAGTTTGGCTTCAAGGAGCTGAGAACGCCGGTTTTTGAGCACACCGAGCTCTTCGCGAGAGGCGTCGGCGACACCACCGACGTCGTCCAGAAGGAGATGTACACCTTCGACACCAAGGGCGGCGAGAGCGTCACCCTTCGTCCCGAGGGCACCGCAGGAGCGGCGCGCGCGCTGCTTGAGCATTCGCTCACAAACGAGGGCCTGCCGATTAAGGCGTACTACCTCACATCGTGCTATCGCTATGAAAAGCCCCAGGCAGGACGTCTCAGGGAGTTCCACCAGTTCGGAATTGAGGAGTACGGCACATCATCTCCCCTTGCCGACGCGGAGGTAATCTCGCTTGCGGACTCAATCTTCAAGCGCTTGCAGATTGAAAATCTCCACCTCGAAATCAACTCCATCGGCTGTCCTGAGTGCCGTCCGAACTTCCACAAAGCACTCAAGGAATATTTCTCCGAATACAAGGACGAGCTCTGCGGCACCTGTCTCACCCGTCTCGACAAAAACCCGATGCGTATCCTCGACTGCAAGAGTCCCGTATGCTCCAAAATTGCCGAGGGCGCCCCGAAGATCACCGACTTCCTCTGCGAGGAATGCCGCGACCACTTCGCTCAGGTTCAGAATTATCTCAGAATCGCGGGGATCGACTTCAAGGTTAACCCCACAATCGTCCGCGGTCTTGACTATTATACAAAAACCGTCTTTGAGTTTGTCTCCGACGCAATCGGCAGTCAGGGAACCGTCTGCGGCGGCGGCAGATACGACGGACTTATTGAACAGCTCGGCGGTCAGCACCTTCCGTCGCTCGGCTATGCGATGGGAATCGAACGCCTGCTGATGGTTATGGATAATCAGGGCATCGAAATCCCGGCTCCGGCTCCGTGCGCGATTTACATTGCCGGTCTCGGTGATAACGCCCAGACCAAGGCTTTCGAGCTCATTCAGGCGGTACGCTCGTGCGGACTTTCCGCCGAGACGGACGTTGTCGGTCGCGGACTGCGCGCCCAGATGAAGTACGCCGACAAAATCGGTGCTCAGTTCAGCATGGTTATCGGCGACAACGAGCTCGATGAAAACAAGGCGAAGGTCAAGAATATGACAACCGGCGAGCAGACCGAGCTGCCGCTCGACGAGAGCTTCGCGGAGCAGTTCAGAGCGCTTCATATGGCGGCTGAATTTGCCGACTAATATAAGGGAGTAGAAAATATGGCAGAATTTATGACAGGTCTCAAGAGGACCGATATGTGCGGCGACCTCCGCATTTCCGACGTCGGACGCGAGGTTACGCTTTTCGGCTGGGTTCAGCGTCAGCGCGACCTCGGCCAGCTGATTTTCATTGATTTACGCGACAGAACAGGCATTGTTCAGCTCGCGTTCAGCGACACCACCGACAAGGAAATTTTTGACAAGGCTTTCTCATGCCGCAGCGAGTATGTTCTCGGCGTGCGCGGAGTTGTTGCCGAGAGAAGCGCCAAGACCGACAAAATCCCGACAGGCGACATCGAAATTCAGGTGACTGAACTTCGCATACTTTCCAAGGCGCAGACTCCGCCGTTTGAGATTGTTGACAAAACAAAAACAGCCGAGGAGCTCCGCCTGAAATACCGCTACCTCGACCTCAGGCGCAGACCGCTCCAGGAGAACATCATCCTCCGCAGCAAAATCGCCAAGGTCGCACGCGACTACTTCTATGAAAACAACTTCATCGAGATTGAGACCCCGATGATGATAAAAAGCACTCCCGAGGGCGCGCGCGACTATCTCGTACCATCGAGAATTCACAACGGCAAGTTCTATGCCCTTCCCCAGTCGCCGCAGATTTACAAGCAGCTTCTGATGCTTTCCGGTTTTGACCGCTACATTCAGCTCGCGCGCTGCTTCCGCGACGAGGATCTCAGAGCCGACCGTCAGCCCGAGTTCACTCAGATTGATATGGAGCTCTCGTTTGCGGATATGGACGAGATTATGGAAATCAACGAGGGGCTTTTCAAGCGCATTTTCAGCGAGGTTCTCGGCAAGGAGCTCGAGACGCCGTTCATGAAGATGACCTACAAGGACGCCATGGAGCGCTTCGGCTCCGATAAGCCCGACGTGCGTTTCGGTATGGAGCTGCGGGACATCTCCGACCTCGTAAAGGACAGCGAGTTCGGCGTGTTCAGCTCTGCGGTTCAGAGCGGCGGTTCCGTTCGCTGTATTGTCGCGAAGGACGCGGCAAAAACCTACACAAGAAAAGAAATCGACAAGCTCACCGAGTATGTCCGCGGAATCGGCGCGAAAGGTCTCGCGTTCGTCCGCTGGGTTGATGACGAGCCGTCCTGCTCCTTCAAAAAGTTTATGAAGGAAGGCGAGCTCGAGAGCATCCTCTCGACCGTTGGAGCCGAGAATGGCGACGTGGTTCTCATCGTTGCCGACAAGAACAGCGTTACTCTCCCCGTTCTCGGTGCGCTCAGACTTGTTGTCGCCAAGCGCCTTGACATTATCCCCGATGAATTCAAATTCGTGTGGATTGTGGACTTCCCGTTCTTCGAGTTTGACGAGGAGAGCGGCGAGTGGATTGCGATGCACCATCCGTTCACAATGCCCCGCGAGGACTGTCTGCAATACCTCGACACCGACAAGGGCAAGGTTATCGCCAAGGCTTACGACCTCACCCTCAACGGCACCGAGCTGAGCTCAGGCTCAATTCGTATCACCGACTATGAGCTCCAACAGAAGATGTTCCGCGCGCTCAAGATGAGCGACGAGGAAATCGAGGCGAAGTTCGGCTTCCTCGTTGAAGCCTACAAGTACGGCGCTCCGCCGCACGGCGGAATGGGAATCGGTCTTGACCGTGTAGCGATGCTTCTCACCGGAGCGGATAGCCTGCGCGACGTCACCGCCTTCCCCAAGGTTCAGAACGCCTCCGAGCTGATGAGCCAATGCCCGTCCGAGGTTGACGCGGAGAGTCTCGAGGTGCTCGGTCTCGAAATCAAAAAAACCGACGAATAATTATCAGGACAGCGTACGATTTGTGCGCTGTCTTTTCCACACTTATTTTTTGATTTTTAAGGATTTTTTAAAAGTTTTGTGCTATTATTATGTTAGATTGGGGAAGTTTCTGTCAAACGAATTATTGCTTTTTCAGGCACTCAGACCCCGTCCGCAAAGCTCTTGAAATCAGGAGGAGATAGTATGTTCAAAAAATTCACCGGGCTGCTGCTCGCGATGGCTCTTTTAGCAGGGATGTTAGTTTTTCCCGGCTCAACAGCTTCCGCGGAAACAACCGCCGAAAGCACACGCCAGTTCGCTCAGTCTACGGTACGCGGAAGCGCGGTGCTGCACTGCTTCAACTGGTCGTACAAAGCGATAACCGAGAACCTCGCCGACATTAGAGCGGCAGGCTACACCGCGGTTCAGACCTCGCCCGTTCAGGCTCCGAAGGACTACAACTCCTACTGGACAGATTTAAACGGTCAGTGGTGGAAGATGTACCAGCCAATCGGACTGAGCGTTGCCGACGGCAATACCTGGCTCGGCACCAAGGCTGAGCTGAAAACCCTCTGCGATACGGCGGAGGAGTACGGCATTAAGGTCATTGTTGACATTGTCGCGAACCACCTGGCGAACAACGGCAGCGACGGCGGAACCTACTCCTACCTCAACTCGGGCGTTGAGTCCGACCTCAAAAACTCCTCATATTATCACACCAACAATATTTGGATTAACGATGACAGCCGATATAATATGACTCAGTATCATATCGGTATGCCCGACCTCAACACATCAAACAGCTATATTCAGAAAAAGGCTCTCAGTCTGCTGAAGGAATGCGCCGACCTCGGCGTTGACGGCTTCCGCTTTGACGCGGCGAAGCACATTGAGCTCCCCACCGACTCGGGCTGCGCGAGCGACTTCTGGCCGACGGTCATAAACGGCGTCAACAGCTATAAGAGCGGACTTTTCTCCTACGGAGAAATCCTCGGCGGCGCAGGCACCGAAATCTCAAACTACACCAAATACATGGACATCACCGACAACTATACCGGCGAAAAAGTCCTCGACAAGGTCTACTACAATGCGCCGACCGAAGCCGCGGACATAACATACTACAAGGGCGCCGGAGCGTCACACTCCGTGCTCTGGGTTGAATCTCACGACACATATATGGGGGAAACCGGCTCATCCGCGTTCAAAAACACCTCAGCGATATCCTCCGACATTCTCACGAGAGCATGGGCTGTCATCGCCTCGAGAGCTGATTCGACCGCGCTTTACTTCGCGAGACCGAACTCGACAATGGGCAAGGCGAGCTCCGACACAAACTGGAAATCTACAGCCGTCGCCGAGGTCAACAAGTTCAAAAACTTCTTTGACGGCACCGAAGAATATCTCTCCTCAAGTTCAAGTAATTACTGCGTTTATAACGAGCGCTCAACCTCAGGCGTTGTAATCTCCAAGCTTAACGGCGGAGGAACGGTCAGCCTCACCGCCCACAAAATGGCGGACGGAACCTACACCGATCAGGTCTCCGGCAACACCTTCACCGTTTCCGGCGGAAAAATCCGCGGAACCGTCGGCTCGACGGGCGTCGCCGTTGTTTATAACCCGGAGGATGACTCCGCGCTGAATCCGCTCAAGAACACCTATCTCCTCGGCGACTTCAACAGCTGGAGCGAGAGCGACAGCTCAAAAATGAACGCCGACTCGGACACCGTGCTGAGCAAAACAATTACGCTGAGCAAGGGCACCTATGCCTTCAAGATAAAAATGTTCGACACCTGGTACGGCAACGACGGAACAATCACTGACACAACCACCACAACCTCAACCCACGGCTGGGAATTTTCGGAAGCGGCGGACGACTGCACCTTAGACGCCACCGGCGGAAAATATACCTTTACGCTCGACACAAGCACTATGAAGCTCATCATCACGCGCGAAGAAACACCGACCGAAGCCACCACCAAGGCTCCCGGTATTTCGTACTATGTTGTCGGCTCGTTCAACGGCTGGAGCAATTCCACCGCAATCAGCGACGGCTATTCCGTCAACCTGAAAGCCGGAACCTACACCTTCAAAATCAAGGACAGCAACGGCAACTGGTACGGCAACGGCGGAAAAATTTCCGACACAACCACCACAACCTCAACCCACGGCTGGCAGTTCACCTCATCAGCCGGCAACTGTACACTTGTCGCGACGGGCGGCGTCTACACCTTTACCCTCAACACAAGCACAATGAAGGTCATAGTCACCCACTCCCAGGAAACAGTTGAGCCGCACGAGGTTTCTTACTATCTTGTCGGCGATTTCAACAACTGGAGCAATTCCTCCGAAATCGGCGACGGTTACACAATTCACCTCGACAAAGGGAGCTATTTGTTCAAAATTATAGACAGCGACGGCAACTGGTACGGCAACGACGGAACAATCGCCGACACAACAACAACCACCTCAACTCACGGCTGGCAGTTCACCCCGGAAGCCGGGGACTGCACGCTGACCGCTTCCGGAGGAAGCTATACCTTCACCTTTAACACGGAAACTATGAAGCTCATAGTCACCTACGCGGAGGACGTTACGGAGCATGACTACACCGTGAATTTCGTATACAAATATCACGTCTTTGATACGTCACAGGGGCTTGAATACGCTGACGGACGCGAGTCATCGGCTCTCAACACCTATACTGCGACAAGCACGTTAACCTCTGCCGAGCTCGACGACGCAAATTATGTCAATAGCCTTGCCAAGCAAAATACGCCGGATATTCTGAGCAATTACTATAATTACAGCTTTCCGGAAAGCGACGAGGATTATGTCGTCTCTGACGCGGTGAACGGCGTGGTCAATGTTACCGTCACACTCGAGAATTCTCCGAGAGAATACACTGTTTATCTGCTCAGCGGCGAGAAGAACGGAAGCATAGTCAAGACCAAAACCTGTCACTATAACGAGAGCGTAACCTTCGACGCAAGCTCGGACGGCGAGTGTGAAGCAGAATTTGAGGACGGATTCATCTGGCATTACGGCAAAAAGAACTATAATCCGACTTCCGACACAGTGCTCTCGGTTAAAAAGTCGTTCTCATTCAAGGTTTTCAGCGAAAAAACCTATCTCTTTGTCGAGAAAAACGAGGATTATGCCGACGAGCTCACATCAAAGAAGCCGGCAAGCAATATTGCTCACGCTTATTCCGAGTATGTTTACGAGAATAATCAAAAAATGCTCGAGCAAAACTTTTATATTCAGGATATTATCAGCAGCTCTGACAAAGACGCCGGTAAGTTCATCGGCTCGGGCGTTGTGTATTATCTTTGGGACGATGACGCGGACGCGCCCAACGCCGCAGCCCTGAAGGCTTTGGATGATGTCGGAAAGGATTATGTGCTCGCTCAGCTCAACGCCCAAAAGGACGCTTTGGCTGACGCCGAGAATGAAAAAACAATCCTCAGCGGCTTTAACAACGTCAAGGGCTTGATTTGCAATCATTACAAAAAGCCTGACGGTGAAGCCGACGCGTCCGGTTTGCTGCGGTATTCTTCATCAAACGAGTATTACAACTTCATTCTGGGGTTAAGGATATCCGCAAACGTTGCCTACGCCAAATATTCCTACAGAGTGTATTCCTACATGATTTATCAGAACGACAACGGAGAAAACACCGTCGTAATCAGCCCGACCTGCGCCGAGGCTAAGTTGTTTTAGTATTTGCGTTTTTGAATTTAACGCACGAAAACCCCCGACTCGATGAGCCGGGGGTTTTAAGTAGACACTGATTAATTATGCGTTATATGAATAGTTCGGGGCTTCCTTTGTAATCTGGATGTCGTGGGGATGACTTTCGCGGAGAGAGGAAGCTGAAATTCTGACAAATCTCGCCTTGGAGTGAAGCTCCTCGATTGTGGCGCAGCCGGTGTAGCCCATTCCTGCGCGGAGACCGCCCATCATCTGGTAGATAGTGTCGGAGAGCATTCCCTTGTAGGGTACGCGTCCCTCGACGCCCTCGGGAACGAACTTCTTGTTTGCCGCCTGGAAATAGCGGTCGGAGCTGCCTTGTCCCATCGCTCCGAGAGAACCCATTCCGCGGTAGGTCTTGAACTGACGTCCCTGGAATATTTCGTTGTCTCCGGGGCTTTCCTCGCAGCCTGCTACGAGCGAGCCGACCATACAAACGCTTCCGCCTGCGGCGAGAGCCTTGACGATGTCGCCGCTGTATTTGATTCCGCCGTCGGCAATTACGGGGATTCCGTACTTGGAAGCAGCGCACGCAGCGTCATATATCGCGGTAATCTGAGGAACGCCGATTCCGGCGACGATTCTTGTTGTGCAGATTGAGCCGGGTCCGATACCGACCTTGACAGCGTCCGCGCCGGCGTCGATGAGAGCCTCTGCCGCCTCGGCAGTCGCGATATTTCCGGCGATGAGCTGGAGCTCGGGGAACGCCTTCTTAACCTTGCGTACTGAGTTTACGATATTGCTGTTGTGACCGTGAGCCGAATCAAGACAGCATACGTCAACACCTGCCTCAACCAGAGCCGCAACTCTGTCGAGCACGTCGGCAGTGCCGCCGATAGCCGCGCCGCAGAGAAGTCTGCCGTTTTCGTCACGAGCGGAGTTCGGGTACTGGACGCTCTTCTCAATATCCTTGATGGTGATGAGTCCCTTGAGGTTGCCGTTGCCGTCGGTGATAGGGAGCTTCTCGATTCTGTGCTTGCGGAGGATATCCTGCGCCTGCTCGAGAGTTGTTCCGACCGGAGCGGTGACAAGCTCTTCCTTGGTCATTACCTCGCTGATTTTCTTTCCGAATTCGCTCGGATTCATAAAGCGCATGTCGCGGTTTGTGATGATTCCGACGAGCTTGCCGCCCTCACAAATCGGCACGCCGCTGATTTTATACTTTGCCATGAGCGCGTCCGCGTCGCCGACAGTGCTGTCGGGAGAAAGGAAGAACGGGTTTGCAATAACGCCGTTCTCGGAACGCTTTACGCGGTCAACCATGTCCGCCTGAGCCTCGATGCTCATGTTCTTGTGAATGATACCGATTCCGCCCTCACGCGCAATCGCGATAGCCATCGCCGTCTCTGTAACGGTGTCCATCGCCGCGGTCATAATCGGGGTATTGAGGTGGATTTTCTTGGTGAGGTTCGTTTCAACGCTGACGTTTCTCGGTTCAACGTCCGACTCTCCGGGTATCAGGAGCACATCATCAAATGTAATGCCCTGCTTGCCGAATTTGTCGTCAAAGTTTTTGTTTAACATTTCAGCCATCCCCTTTTATTTGTATTATTAGCTAACATTATATCAAAATCGCGGATATTCTTCAAGAATTTTTTTCGTCATTTATATAGAATTTTTGATTTATTTTTCGTATATATTGACAACGGTCGCTCTAAAAGTTAAAATACAATATGTATTATTGAACAAAGAAAGGCTCTGAAAACATTATGAAGAGATTTGCTGCGCTTTTGCTTGCGGTGCTGACGCTCTGCTCGACTGCCGCGCTGGGCTCTTGCTCAAACGATAAGAAGGAAGAAAAACCCACCGAGGCAACGACCGCCGCCGCTACAGAAAAGGAAACCAAGCCCGAGATTGACAAAACCTCGCTTGAGGGCTTTTATCAGTCTACGCTCGAGGGCGACAATCCGCTCTATGGCGTGTGGGAAATCTCGACCCTCTCGATGATTAAGGTCATATTCCGCAACGACGGTCTTGCCGAAACTGTCATCGGAACCGAAGGCGGCTTTGGAAAGCTGACAATCGACGAAAAGGAGAAAACCCTTGCCACTCAGCTTGTCGTCGGAATTGACGGTACCTATAAGTATTCCTTCTCTAAGGACAACAACACACTCACACTCAAGAACAACGACGGCACAATCAAACTCAACCGCATTGAGTACACAATGGTTCCGCTCGCTCCCAAGAGCCCGAAGGTTGACAAGAAGCTTGTCGGCTGGTGGAAGAACAAGGACGGCTTCATCTATAATTTCGGCGAGGACGGACGTATGTACACCAACATGATTACCACCGAAACCTACTACACCTACTCCGCCTCGAACGGAAAAATCAAGGCTGTTTATGACTATGACGGCGACATGGACGTGAAAATGACCTACAGCTTCAAGAAAAACAAGCTGACCATCGACGGCTCCGCGTGCGAGCCCTATAATCCGTAACAGCATAGCAAAGCCCAAAGGGCGACTCCAACAAAGGAGCCGCCCTGTTTTTGTTTAAGTCATAGTCAGAAAGTGTAAATCTTCCAAATTTACCTGATAATAAATCCTCCGTTCACGCCCAGCACCTGCCCGGTGATGAACGACGCATTCTCCCCTGCAAGGAAAACCGCAGCATTTGCAATATCATCCGGCGTTCCCAGCCTGCCGAGCGGCGTTTCTTCCTTGAGTTCCCGGAGAGTTTCGTCGTCAAAGCTTTTCATCATATCGGTCATAATCACACCGGGAGCAATACAGTTGACTCTGATTCCCGAGGGCGCGACCTCCTTGGCGAGAGCCTTGGTTAGCCCGATTACCGCCGATTTTGCGGCGCTGTAGTGAACCTCACACGACGCGCCGACCTCGCCCCACATTGAGCTGATGTTGATTATCGAACCGCTTTTTCTGCGTATCATTCCGGGGAGCACCTCGCGCGAGCAGTAGAAAACTCCGTCGAGGTCAACACCCATCATCCTTCTCCACTCCTCGTCTGTAATATCGGTGAAGAGAAGCTGCGACGAAACCCCGGCGTTATTGACAAGTACATCAGGCGCGCCGAGCCTTTCTTCAACTGCCGCAACCATATCTCTGACTGCCGCGCTGTCGGAAACATCACAACCGAAGGCTTCGCATTCCGCTCCGTATTTTTGCCTGAGCTCCCGGCAAAGCTCCTCCGCCTTTTCGTTGCCGGTATGATAGTTCACCGCGACGTTATACCCCGCGGCGGCAAAGGCTCTGCAAACGGCGGCGCCGATTCCGCGCGAGCCGCCTGTGACAAGCGCTGTTTTCATAAGAAATCACCTCAATTTAATGTCCTAATTATATCTCAAAGGGTACAATTTCGCAACAATTATCACAAAATGAAGGAAAACTTGCAAAAACTATCGTATAGTGGTATAATATTCAATGAGGATTCAGCCGAAACCGGCTCCCCTCGACGATAGGAGGTTATGAAATGAAACTGTTGAAAATATCGGCGAGCGTTATGCTCGCGGCAATCATTGCACTGAGCTCGCTGTGCGCCTTTCCGGCATCCGCGGCAGGCACAACGGTCAAGGTGAAAACCATCCGCCGCTTTACCGAAAAAACATATGTTATGAAGAAATCGACAAAGCGCGAGTACAAATGCAAGGTAAAATACAACGACGGAAACTATATCAAAACATCTTTCAGTGATGACGGAAAAACTGCAAGCCTGAGCGTGTTCGCCAACAAGGTTCCGGAGAAGAGGCTTCCGGTTGTTAAAATCGTTTTCCGCGACAGCAAGAAAAAGCTCCGCGTCGCAAAAACTCTCAAGTTCAAAATCGAACCGGCAGGAAAACTTGATTTTGAGAATATGAACATCAACACCGGCACCGTGAAGGAGACTATCCTCGACAATCCCTTCGACCGCAACTACACTCTCAAGGCTTCAAACAGCAAGCTTGTTTCAATCAAGCAGGCATATCTCGCAGACCACAAGGAGCACTTCAACATCAAGGCGCTCAAGACCGGTTCAACCACTGTTTCTGTCTACATAAAATCAACCAAAATCGGCAGCTTCAAGGTAACAAACGGCGATTTTGAGACTACTATTCCCGAAAAATATCAGAACCTCACGCTCTATTATAACTCACACGGCAGCAGCACGTACATGGGCTACAGCCACGTTGATATTTCCGACATTCTCGAGGACAAGAAGGCAAAAACAAAGTACGCTGTTTACGTCGAGGACGAGAGCGTGGCGAGCGTTATCAGCGCAAATCTTCTCTATTCAACAGGGCTCGGTAAAACCACCGCGGAGGTATTCCAGAAAATCGGCAATCACCCCCGAACCTCTCTCGGCAAAATCAACATCACTGTCAAAAAAATCAGCATGGCATACGTCGTCCGCCAGAACGTCGCGTTCTACAATGACGGAATTTTCGGAAACGGCGATATGGTTGAGTTTCTTGACCTCAAGAAGAACAAAACTCTCAAGCTCGCCCCGACAATCAAGTCGAAGCTTCTGAACAATGACTACACCGGCTCCGCCTTCAAGTCCTCGGACTACAAGATAACCTACAAATCCTCAAACTCAAAGGTTGTCAAGGTTGATTCCGCCGGCAAGGCTACTGCCGTCAAGGCGGGCTTTGCTCGCGTCAGGTACACAATCACCTTCTCCGACAAGACAAAATACTCCGGTGTCTGCCCAATTGATGTGCAAAAAGATTAAATTTTTGTAATTCTTGAAAATAACTGTTGATTTTCTTCGACACAAGTATATAATATATGCAGGCGGGAAAATACTCACCGGCGGAAAACAAGAGGACGGATTTTTGTATGGAATTTATTCAGGAAAACAGGGTGTTTTTAGTGCGCGGTCATGAGCTGCTCATGTTCAAGCACGACGACGAATATGACGGCGACAGCGTAAATATTGAGGACTACACAAAGCCTCAGTTCCTTCGTTATGTAGCCGCAAAGCGCAACGAGGACGGAATCAAGCAGATTTTCTATTACTTCACCAACATCAGCGACCAATATATCACCCAGAGCGGAAAGTGGATTGACATCAGACACACAATAAAGTATCCGGCAAAGCCGCTTACGATGGCAGTGCTCAACAACTACATCCGCGAGGGGCAGTATGACAACGAAATCAGATTCGGTGTAAAAAACGGCGAGAATGTCGAGTTCACCGCAATCACCTATTAACGAAATTAACCCGGCTGAGGCAAAGGCTTCAGCCGGGTTTTTTATATCTCTACCCTGTTTTTTACTATCTCTATCCTGTTACGTGAGTGCTCCTATCAAAGGTTTGGCTTGAGCTGTGACAACTGCTCCGAACCGACGTCTGTTAAGTTGTAAGTTGTAAGTGAAAAGTTGTAAGTTGCGGTCGAGTAGATAGGCTGAATAGGAAAACAACGTCGTATAGCCGACCGGATTTAAATGCTGCTTGCGCAGCAAGCATAAAAATTCTGTCGGGCAACAGGCGTGAGAAACTCACAATCTGTCTGCCCGACCTTTAATTACGCATTACGCATTACGAATTACGCATTAAAAAAGCACTTCTTTCAGAAACGTAGTCCCTCATCCGTCACCGCCAACAAGTTGTCGGCGACACCTTCCCCCAAGGGAAGGCTCGGTGCGTTTCCGCTACGCTAATTGCAAATTTTTTCAGCGTTGTCGGACTTGACGATTGCCTTGTCGCGCCATTTTCCGCTTTTCCAGCGCAGGAGCATGAGCACTCCGCGGAAGCATTCGTCCGCCGCGAGCGCAATCCAAAGACCGTATATTCCCATTCCGAACACAACCGCGAGTAGATATGACCCGAGCACGCTGATAACCCAGTTTGAAAAAACTGCGCACGCGGTCGGAAAATATACATCTCCGGAACCTCTGAGGCTTGCTATCAGAATCAGGTTTGTTGTTCTGCCTGCCTCGAGGAAAATGTTAATCAACAATATATTCGCGCCCAGCTCCAGAACCTCGGCGTTGTCGGTAAACAGACTGAGGAGCGGCGTCCTGAAGCAAATTCCCAATGCGCACGCCGCGGCAGTGATGCATAGTCCGAAGCGATACGCTTTCAGGCAGCTTCGGTATGCTTGCTCGGTTTCGCCGGCGCCGACAAGGTGTCCGGTTATAATCTGCGACGCCTGACCGATTGAAAGAGCGAAAATATAGAAGAACATCGTAATATTCTGGACATAGGTTTTTGTTATGAGCTCATTGTCCGTGAGGAAATTCAGCACGATTGAGGTTATCAGCAGCTGAGAAAGGTTGTAGAGAAAGGTTTCGAGCGCTGCCGGAATACCGATTTTGACTATATTCTTTATGTCGCCGTGCGGAAACGGCTTGAGCAGCCTGAAAATCGAGAGCTTCTCCACCTTGCTGAACAAAACCGCCGCGAGCACCGTTGTGCCGATTACGCGGCTGATGCTTGTCGCGATTGCGACGCCCTCCACGCCCATGTGCGGCACGAGCACAAGGTCAAGCGCCGTGTTGAATATGTTCATCCCCACGCTCACGAACATGGTCACACGCGTCATGCCGTGGTTGCGGATTATCACCGACATAGAGGTCATCAGCGCCTGCAAAAAAATCACGCCGCCGACAATCGAAAGATACCGGCTTCCGAAGTCGAGAATCTTGCTCTCCGCACCGATAAACGTGAGTATCGGGCGGTTGAAAAGCAGAAAAATCACGCTGATAATCACACCGAACACAAAATGCAGCACAATCGACAGCGCCGCAATCCGCGAGGCGGACTGTTCCTTTTTGGCGCCGAGGTACTGCGAAATCATAATTGCGCTCGCGGACGAAATAACGGTGAAAACTATGGTCGCGATTGAAACTGCCTGATTCGCCGTGTTCACCGACGAAGCGGCAAGCTCGTCGTACCTGCTGAGGATAATAACATCAACGAACCCGAGCAGCATGAACAGCGCTGATTCGATGAAAATCGGCCACGCAAGGTTAAATAATTTGAGTTTTTTCATAGTATTGTTTGAGTTCTGTTTTGAAGTAATTGTCCTTTATTACAACTAAAACCCGCCAATACGGCGGGTTTTAGGTTTCTGATTTTTTTAACCCTCATCATCCGGAAGAGTAATAGGCTGAGTGGGGTTCTCTGTAGGATTAGTAACGTCGGGGTTTGAAGTTGTTAACACATCTTCAGAAGCATACTTCTTTTCTTCAAACTCAGGACGGTTATAGGTTCTTTTCTCCATTTCTTTACCTCCTTAAATATTAACTTATATATGCCTTAGCGGAATCGCCGTACTTAATCATTGATTCCAACAAAAGGTTAAGCGAATCATATTGCGCCTCGCTGCCGTGATTATTCTTCATATTCGCGGCATAAGATTCTATGCTGTATCTCACAGTATTACTAACGGCAGTATCTCCGTTCTTGAGCGTTGCATAAACAAGTGTTCTCATACTGGCGGCGTTCAAATCTTTAAAATATACATAATATGTATTGGCTGCGCCTGAGACAGGTACGAATTCACCGGACGGTATGGATATTACAACACCGCCTGTCTTAATTTCGGCGCTGAGATTATCAAGATTCTCGGCAACAATTTTAAACCTAATGATTACGCTGTCTCCGAGATCAAGTCCCATAGAACTGAATGATGCCTCGGGATTCTCTATTTTTTCATACTCCTTATTCGAGTATGAATTCAGAGTAGGAGTTTCACTTGTTCCCCACGCCAACTGCTCGGCGCTCAGATCTTTGTTAACAAGATTATCGGTGTTATAGCCCTTATACATTTGAGCTGCTGCGCCGTAATTGAGCACATCAACAAGCAATGTACGCAGTTTGGCATATGCGTCTGTGTTGTACTTAGACAGCATATTGTTGCAATACTGCTTAACGCTGTATTCAACAGACTCGCTCCGCTTTTCAACACCTTTGTAGTTTGCGCATAAGGTTGCTGAAATTACGTCCCCCATCCTTTGCGGCGGTATGTTTTTGAGCGTATAAACATAGCGTCCCTTGTTGTCTACAGTATAGTCTTTAAGTTGAAATGTAAAACCGCAGAATTCAATCGAAAGATAAGGATCGGTATAGCCATTGTCAGTAATCACAGCCGGATTCACCTTGAAATCAACAGCAAGGCTGCTTGTGATAGTCAAAGATTTTGCCATTGTGGAGACATTAAGTTCCTCGGCAGGCTCAAAACTTTCGGATGGATTATCCAAATCCGCATAACCGCTGGTTACGGTTTTACCTGAAATTTTGTTGTAGTAGTAATATGGGGTATTGTTTGAACTACGTGCCTGGGAAGCAGTGTAGAACTCTGTGAACGAGCCCGAAATCTTTGAAGGATCAAAGTTGCTGTTGTCAACATAAAATGTTACGCTTAAGACTGTTTTACCTTCTGTGAAATCATAAACATCTTTTGCATTTGTAAAGTTAAATTTGATTTCACCTGCAGCAGACTTGCTAATGCATTCGTCCGAGGCGTAATCTGACGAACAGCTGCTTACTCTCAAATCATTGCTCGGGTATGTAATCAATCCTTGTGCGGCACAAATCGGAGCGTCGGCTTTAACAACAAACTCATAAGTGAAAGTGCCACCCGCAGCATTGACGACTCCCGAAGTGTAGAAACAACCGAGTATCATAACAAGCACGAGTAAAACCGAAAAAGTTTTTTTCATTTTCATCACATTCATCCCCTTTTGGAATAAAATCAATTCAATTTGACTACAGGTTTACAATAACTTTAGCAAAGCTAACCGAATTAACCTTCTTTGATTTTCACAATAGCCTTAGCGTACTTTCTTGAAAAAATCACTAATGTGCTACCGCGCTTTTTAGCTTTACTTTATAATTATATACTATTAACAAAACAATTTCAATATCTTTTTTAAGTTTCGTCAAACTTAATGTAAATTTAGTTTTTCAAAATGTTTTAGTTATCCTCAAAAAGCTCGGGGTGCATCCGGCTGTAATGGAAAATATACTGCTGAGCAATTCCGGCATATTCGCCAAAGCTTTCGGGCGTCATATCGGGGAACAGCTTTTCCATCGCGCGCTTCATCCATACGTCAACCGGGAACGCCTCGACGCGGTGAAGCCCGAAGAGGAGCGTGCAGTCGGCAACCTTTTTGCCGACGCCCTTGATTTTCATAAGCTCCGCTCTGGCTTCGTCATAGTCCGCCGTCCTGCACATCTCGAGATTGACCTCGCCGGAGCTTATCTTCCTTGCGGCGTCGATAATGTACTTCGCGCGGAAGCCTGCCCTCAGCGGAGTCAAATCCTCCGCCTCAAGCGCGGCGAGTCTCTCCGCTTCGGGAAAGGAAAAACCGCTGCCGACCGGTTCGCCGAAGCTCTCGCACAGTCTGGCGACTATTCCCTTGATTCGCTTGATGTTGTTATTCTGCGAGATAATGAATGTGCACAGCGCCTCCCACGGCTCCTGACGCAGAATTCTGATTCCCGGCGCATATTGTGCCGCCTCGGCGAGCACAGGGTGAAGCCTGCTTATTTCGGTGCGGATTGCTCCGTAGTCGAGCTCCAAATCAAGATACGGCATCCATATTTTTTCAAAATCCTCCGCCGTTGTGTTGTCGATATATAATGTATTGCCGTCAAGCCGCATTAAAACCTCGCGGTTGAACGCTATTCCTCTGAAACCGTCTCCGGTATCTGCCCAGCGGAAGCTCTGACCGCAGTCGAGCGTCTGGGCAAGGTCGAGGTCGGTGACGCCCTCAACCTTCACTCCTGTTTCTGTAATTTTATAATCCATATTTACCTCAAAATCCCATTAACCTCTTGTTATGTAATCTCCAAATATGCTACAATATGCTTATAATCTAAGTTGGAGGCTGACTTATGAAAGAAAACATCACCACCATCCCAATCAACGACCTTTTCAAGCCGAAGGACGGCTGTCCGATTTGCCGAATGGAGGACATGCTCGAGAAAACCTACGTTGACTTCATCGTGGGCGACGCGATGATGGAACCGAACATCCGCATTGAAACAAACCGCAAGGGGTTTTGCCACAGGCACTACAGCAAGATGTTCGCCGCAGGTCAGAAGCTTCCGAATGCTCTGATTATGGAATCGCACCTGAAATCAATTATCGAGAACGTTCTTCCCGAAAAACCCGGCTCAAAGCCCGACAAGAAGGCTCTCGAAAAAATCGAGGAGCTCAACCGCACCTGCTATGTCTGCGACAGAATTGACAGGGACATTCACCATCTGCTCTCAACCGTGCTGTCGGAATATGTCAAGTCGGACGAATTCCGTGAGCTGTACAGGGCTCAGCCCTTCCTTTGTCTAAACCACTATGCGCTGATTATGCGCGACGCGATGGGCAGGGGCGGAATCAAATCGAAGAACATGGCGGATTTTCACCGCGACACCTATAATCTCACCAAGAACTATCTTTCCTCGCTCAAGGAGGACACGACCTACTTCTGCTCAATGTTCGACTACCGCAACCGCGGCGGCGACTTCGGCAAGAGCAAGGACGTCATCGAGCGGAACATCGAATATCTCACCAAGGAAAAGCCCTGATTACTTATAGTCATCCTCAATGCAGAAGTACGGAGCGATGATATCGGCGGCGTTAAGCTTGTAGAGCACGTTGTCATTCACAGGAACCGCCTGCGGGTCACTCACTTCCTTTTCGTCTCCGTTTGAAAACTCAATCTGACTGTATAGATAACGGTTCACGGATATCTTATAGATTCCGTGGCCGTTTTCGTCTTTCTTGACGAAGGTCATCGGCACACCGTTCTGCTCGGTTTTTGCGGAACTGAGGTTCGCATACACCTTGTCCCAGTCCTTCGAGTTGGTGAAATAGATTGTCACATCTCCGCGGTGATTGTAGGCTGAAAGCTCGGTGTATTCCTCAATAAGCCGACGGCTCCACTCCTCAGTGTCCTCAGCCTTGTCCGCTTCGGCTACGGTTTTCTTCAAACGCTGATAGCAGTCGTAAGAGCTGAGAGTGTACAGCTTGCCGAGCAGCTCCTTTGCTGCGCCGGCAAGATAGTCTGCAGAACCGCTGTCGCCGGTTCTGCTCCCCGGGAAAATCACTTCGCTCTCAAAGGTCGCGAGGAATGCGGCTTTGTCGGCGAGCAGGTCGGGGATTTTTCTGACAGGCTCGGGCCTGCGTGCGGTGTAGGCACTGCGGCAGCCCTCCATAATATAGCAGGAAAGCGGATAAATCTTGTCGTGATAGAGATTCTCTCCGTTATATATTATCTCGTCGTCGAACACCTGAACATAGTAGCCTTCCGTAAAATCCTTATACTCGTCACCTTGGCTTCCGACATAGCTGAGCTTGTGGGAGCTTTCGTTGATAATCGTAGGACAGCAGACGGAGCTGTTGTGAATCATATGGCATGCGGTATCGTTCATATTGGAATAGTTGTAGCCGTATTTGAACGCAATGTGGGTGTGCCCCGACATCCAGACCACCTTCGGGTGCGCCCGGAGAATATCGCGGAAGCGAACGGTCGATTTGTGCTTGACCGACAACGGCACATCATAATAATTATTCTCGTCGTCGCCGGCGCCGTAGCTTTCAATCAAGGCATGCTGAACAACGTATATGTTCCTGCCCTTGTCGTAATACTTGTTGATTATTCCCTCGAACCAGTCGAGCTGCTCATCTGAAAACTCATCTTCATCATAGGGGTTGAAGTTGGTTTCCAGCGCGCAGAAAATGAAAATGTCGCCGCTTTTCGGCTCTTCTATCATAAAATACGGTTTGTCACCCTCAACTCCCGTCGCTGACATAAAGGCGCTGAGCATCGACTCCGGCGTTCCGACGCGCAGCTCATGGTTGCCGTCGCTCTCATAAACCGGGTTGTTAAAATCGGAATCAGCGAGGATTTCCTGATATTTGTCAAATTCCTTCGCCGGGCCCTCTCCGTTGGTGATATTATCGCCGGAGGTGACGATAAAATCCGCTCCGCGCCTTGCGGCGGTTTCGAGCGCCTTTTGCCAGTGGAGCTCGCTGTGTCGGTAGAACACGCTGCTCGCCTCGTCGATGTGGATATCCGAATAACTCATGAAGGTGTAGTTTATGTCCTTCGACGAATAGCCGAGCCGCTTTTCGGCAGGTATATCGTACACCGCCGCCGCGGAGGCAACGGTCGGATTGTTTTTATCCTTGCAGACTATCAGCTTTTCGGCGTCAACCGGGATTGCGGTGTGCTCGCCGAATTCAACCTTTGCAAAGCCGGATTTCACGTTCATTTCGGAAATTTCGTAATATCCGTCGAGCGCCTTTTCTCCGTTCGCCCAGAAGAGGAAATACTTTCCGTCGTCAAGCCCGGTGAGCGTTATTGTGCCCTCGGCGTAGCCCGGCTTGTTCTGTTCATCGCCGGAAAAGCTGTAGTTGATTTTCGCCGCAGCCGAAGTGTTGACAGCCGCAGCCGCTAGGAGCATCGCGGCAATACAGGTTACCGCGGTCAGTTTTTTCAGAAAAATTTTCATATAATTCACCGCTTTTTTCAAAACTTTTGAAGCTGTATTAATTTTACAATGATTTTGTTTATTTTTCAATAAAAATCTGCCTTATATTGCGCATACTATCCTTGAGGTGAAAGCAATGAAAAGATATCTTGATTATGACGAGGATTATCCTGTCTATCCCGGGGAAGATAACCTCGGTTTTCCGGCGTCGTCATATGATATGACGGGGCTGATTCCCTCGGCGCCCGAAAGCGACGACGAGGCGCAGGCATATGAAGAAATTTACCCTTACGCTCCGGACGATATACAAGAGTAAAAAGCGGCTGTCACCTGAGTGACAGCCGTTGCTGCTTTATCTATCTGTCAAAAAACCTTACATCCCCGTAGTTGCACACGTATCGCTGAGACTCGTGGAAGTTCGAAATTCCGCTTGCCATCATCGTCGGATTATACATGTAGAGAATTCGGTGCTGAATCGCCGACTTGTCCATGTCGAAGATATACACAACAGCGTCCTTGACCGTCTGGGTAGCCGGGATGTCGGTTCTGCCGGTGTAGTGAAGCTGACTGATAATCGTAGCTACGTCATATATTCCGTAAGTCACCATATCGTCCCTGATTGCCTGAGCAATCATCGCCGCGCCGGTAAAGCCGCCGGAGCCGTACTCGCCCATACAGATTCGCTCGAGCAAATCCCTGTTCTTGTCGCTGAGTTCGATGTGAACGCTTGAGTAGCTTGTGTCGGGGTTGTCAATCGCGACGAGGTAGCCTGCGTTCCACTGAGCGTCATAGGACGCCTTGTTTTCAACCGGAGGAGCGGTGGCGAATTTGAGCGGTTCGGTCGTTTCGGATGCGGTTGTGGGTTGGGTGGCCTTTTTGGTTGAGGCTTTTGTTTTGGCGGAAGCTTTGGAGGATGTTTTTGAGGTTTTCTTAACACTGACAACCTTGGTCTCAACCTCGACCTCTGTGGGAGGTTCGGTTGTCTCGGTTTCCGTAACCGGCTCGGTGACAGCCTGAGTAACAGCCGCGGTTGTCGGCTCGGTCTCCGCCTGAGTTGAGGACTGACCTATGCCCTGAACGGCGAGCGGAATCCCAATAGCGATGCATAGAGCCGCTATTGCGGAAATGAGTATTATGTTTATCCGTTTCTCAAAAATATTCTTCAAAGTTAAACTTCCTTTTGACGCCTTGCCGAGACTTTTTTGGGCAACATGACGGAACAATATTCAAGCAAGGCGTGCGCCGTAAATTGTGCGGTGTTGCCTTTATTATATCATGCTGTCGTAGACCTTCTTGAAGGTGTCGATAACATACTGAGCGTCATCGTCCGAAAGAGTTGAGTTCATCGGAAGCGTGAGCTGATTTTTGTGCATATTATAGGCATAGGGGAAATCCTTGATGTCAAAGCCCTTGTTCTTATATGCGGAGAGCATCGGGAGCGGCTTGAAGTGAACGTTACACATTACGCCGTTCGCCGCCATCCTGTTGTAGAACTCGTTGCGGAACTCCGCGTCCTTGCCGAGAAAACGTACAAAATAGAGGTGTCCGTTGCTGCGGTGGTTCTCGCCGGTGTGCTTGAGCAGCTGAAGATCAAGATCCTTGAACGCTTCGTCATATCTTTTGATAAGCTCATGACGGCGGTCGAGCATTTCCTCATAGCGGTCAAGCTGAGCCAGACCGACTGCCGCGAGAATATCGGGCATATTACACTTGTACTGGGTACTCACAACATCATACTCCCATGAAGCGCCGCGGTTTTTCGCGAGGGCGTCCTTGGTTTGACCGTGGAGCGACCAAAGCATGTACTGCTTATAGATTTTTTCTTCATCAATTCGTCCGCGGAGCCTGTGAACGGCAGCGCCGCCCTCGGCAGTCGTCATATTTTTGACCGCGTGGAAGCTGAAGTTGGTGAAATCGGCAATCTCGCCGCACATCTGACCGTGCCAGCGCGCTCCGAACGAATGCGCCGCGTCGCTCATTACGACAACCCTGCCCAGAAGCTCCTGGAGCTTGCCCTTGGGGCGGAACTTGTCACGCTGGTTGCGGACAGCCTCAAAAATCCTGTCGTAATCACACACAATACCGGCGAGGTCAACCGGGATGATGACCTTGGTGTGCTCGTTAATCGCCGCCTCCATCTTGTCGTAATCCATCTCGAAGGTGCCGGGCTTGCAGTCAATCATAACCGGAGTTGCTCCGACATGATAGACAATCGAGCAGGTTGCGGTGTATGTATACGCCGGGAGAATAACCTCATCCTGAGGTCCCACGCCGAGAATTCTGAGCGTCATCTCCGCGCAAGAGGTCTGTGACGAAAGACAGACCGCCTGACCTGTGTGGCAGTATTCTCCGATTCTTTTCTCAAGAAGCTTGGTTTTGGGGCCGGTGGTAATCCAACCGGACTCCAGCACTTCCTTCACCGCGTCAATCTCGTGCTGACCAATATCAGGCGGTGAAAACGGAATATTTCTCATCTAAAAATCCCCTCATTCATTTCTTATATGACAGGTTAAATCAGAAACGCGCACATCGCGCTTTCCTGTTTGTACAGAAGGTGTTCCTCCCATATCAAATGCTTGTGAAAATTCTTAACAACTATTTTTCCGCAGAACAATACAGATACATTATACTACTACACCCCCGAATTGTAAAGCCTTTTGTTTGTCGTTAATATTACAAGATTATAACCCTTGGCGGCTTACTTTGTCTGCAAAATGACAAAACCGCCGCACAAAACGCGCGGCGGAGTTAATTTATGAAGCCCGGTCGAACTGGCTGTTGTAAAGCTCGGCATAGAAGCCGTTTTTCTCGAGAAGCTCATCGTGAGTTCCCTGCTCAATGATGTCGCCGTCCTTCATAACAAGAATGAGGTCGGCGTCCTTGATGGTTGAAAGCCGATGGGCAATGATAAAGCTGGTTCTGCCCTTCATCAGGTTGTTCATGGCGCGCTGAATGCGGCTCTCGGTTCTTGTATCAACGGACGAGGTCGCCTCGTCAAGAATTAGAATCGGGTTGTCGGCGAGAATTGCCCTCGCGATTGTGAGCAGCTGCTTTTGCCCTTGGCTGACGTTGCTCGCGTCCTCGTTGAGCTCCATGTCATAGCCGTCGGGAAGCGTGCGGATGAAGTGGTCGGCATGGGCTGCCTTCGCGGCGGCGATAACCTCCTCGTCAGTGGCGTCGAGCCTGCCGTAACGGATGTTCTCCATAATCGTTCCGTTGAACAGCCATGTGTCCTGAAGCACCATTCCGAGAGCTTCCCTGAGCTCGCGGCGGTTGAAGTCCCTGACGTCGTGGCCGTCAATCTTCACTGAACCGCTGTTTACGTCATAGAACCGCATGAGCAGCTTGACCATAGTGGTCTTGCCTGCTCCGGTGGGGCCGACAATCGCAATTCGCTGACCCTTGCTGACCTTTGCGGAGAAATCGTGGATGATGATTTTGTCCTCGTTATATCCGAAACGAACGTGGTCAAACTCAACGTCGCCCTGAACGGTGGTGATATCGACAGCGTTCTCGGTTGTCTGATCCTCTTCCTCTTCGTCGAGGAACTCAAACACCCTCTCGCCTGCCGCCGCCATCGACTGAACCTGATTGATGATCTGGGACATCTGCTGAATCGGCTGGGTAAAGTTCTTGACATACTGGACAAAAGCCTGAATGTCGCCAATCTGAATTACGCCGTTAATCGCGAGAAGTCCGCCCGACAGCGCAACGGCAGCGTAGCCAAGGTTGCCGACAAACATAGTAATCGGGTGCATCATTCCCGAAAGGAACTGCGATTTCCACGCGGAATTATAGAGAACGTCGTTTGTCTTGTCGAAATCCTCAATAATCTCCTCTTCCTTGTTATATGCCTTGATAATCAGGTGTCCGCCGTAGCTTTCCTCGACGATTCCGTTGATGTGTCCGAGGTACTCCTGCTGGCTGCGGAAGTGCTTTTGTGAAATTTTTACCACAAGGCTCAGCAGGAACGCCGAAACCGGCAGAATTATAATCGCTATCAATGTCATTAACGGAGAAATCGACAGCATCATTATCAGAATTCCGATTATCGAGCATAGCGAGGTTATAATCTGGGTTATGCTCTGGTTAAGTCCGAAGCCGAGGGTATCGACGTCGTTGGTGATTCTCGAGAGAACCTCGCCGTAGGTACGGCTCTCGAAATACTTGAGCGGCATGCGGTTGATTTTCTCGGTAATCTCTTTTCTCATGCGGTAGCAGATTTTCTGCGTTATTCCGGTCATAATCCAGCCCTGAATGAACATAAACACAGCGCTCACCGCATAGATAATGAGGACAAAGAGGAGTATTTTCGCAATCGCGTCCATATCAATGGAGCCGGTTCCCTGAATCTTCTTCATGAGTCCTTTTGCAAGCTCGGTGGTGGCATTGCCGAGAATCTTCGGGCCGACAACGGCGAAAACCGTCGAGCCGGCAGCAAAAATCATAACAACAAAAACGGCGATTTTATAGCTTCCGATGTACTTTATCAGGTTTTTCATTGCGCCCTTGAAGTCCTTCGCCTTTTCGGTCGGCGCCATCGGACCTCTGGGTCTGTTGTTGCGGTTTTGTTCAGCCATTGTCACTCACCTCCCCGAGTCTGAGCTCCTTTTCGGAAAGCTGGGATTTCGCGATTTCATAATATGTTTCACAGCCTTTGAGGAGCTGCTCGTGGGTTCCGTTTCCGACAACCTTGCCCTCGTCAAGGACGATAATCTGCTCGGCGTCCATAATTGTCGAAATTCTCTGGGCAACGATGATTACCGTGCTGTCGGCGACGTTTTCGCCGAGAGCTTTTCTCAGAACCGCGTCGGTCTTCATGTCAAGCGCCGAGAAGCTGTCGTCAAAGATATAAATCTTCGGATTCTTGGCAATAGCGCGCGCGATTGAAAGCCTCTGCTTCTGTCCGCCCGAGACGTTCGTTCCGCCCTGAGAGATTTCGCTGTCATATTTGTCGGTTTTCTCTTCGATAAACTCGGTCGCCTGGGCGATTTCGGCGGCGCGTCTGATTTCCTCGTCAGTGGCGTCCTTGTTGCCGAAGCGCAGGTTTGTCGCTACAGTGCCGCTGAATAGCACGCCCTTCTGGGGCACATAGCCTATCTGCTCTCTGAGCGATTTCATAGTGACGGTTCGTATATCGCTGCCGTCAATCCTGATTTCTCCGCCTGTAACGTCATAAAGCCTGACAATAAGGTTGACGAGAGTGGATTTGCCGCTTCCGGTGCTTCCGATAATCGCGGTGGTCTCGCCGGGCTTTGCGGTGAAGCTGATTCCCTCGAGCACATCTTCCTTGGCGCCGGGATAGCAGAAGCTGACGTTGTCAAACTCGACAACACCCTCGCGGCTGACGAGCTCGGCGGCATTGTCCGCATCCGTAATCGTCGAATCGGTTTTTATAACCTCGTCAATTCTGTTCGCGGCAACCGCGGCGCGCGGCAGCATAATCGACATCGCTGTCAGCATCAGGAAACTGATGATAATCTGCATAGCGTAGGTGATGAACGCGGTCATCTCTCCTACCTGCATATTTCCGTCGTTGATGTTGCCCGAAGCAACCCACACAATAAGAACCGAAACGAAGTTCATGAGGATTGTCATGAGCGGCATCATAAACGTCATCACGCGGTTTGTAAAAAGAGTTGTTTTTGTGAGGGCTTTGTTTGCCTCGTCAAAACGCTCCTCTTCCTTTTTCTCCCGCACGAAAGCGCGGATCACCGGAATACCGGTGAGGATTTCACGTGAGACGAGGTTTACTCTGTCAACGAGCTTCTGCATAAGCTTGAACTTTGGCAGAGCGACTGCAACCAGCGTTAGAACCGTTGCCATAATCGCGGCAACCGCAATTGCGATTACCCACCACATTGAGGCTCCGGTGCTTGCGACCTTGAGCACTCCGCCGATTCCGATAATCGGGGCGTACATCACCATTCTCAGCAAGAACACGGAAACCATCTGGACGTGCTGTATATCGTTGGTTGTTCTTGTTATGAGCGACGCGGTTGAGAATTTGTCAATTTCGGCATTTGAGAAGCTGATGACCTTTCTGAACACCTTACTTCTCAAATCGCGTCCGATTCCGGCGCCTGCTCTTGCGGCAAAGAAACCCGCAAGCACGGAAGCAACCGTAAGTATCAGCGCAATGCCTGTCATTCTCAGTCCGGCTGCCCAGAGGTAGGCTGTCTGTTTTTCATCGACATCAACGCCTGCCTCGATTTCACGCTCGGCGGCGTATGCCTTTCCGGTTGAAAGGAGAGTGTCTGTACCCAGAGCGTCAACCTGCTTTTGTGTGGTTTCTCTTCCGTTCTGGATATCTTCCTTTGTAAATTTTATTGTTTTTCCCATGATGTCCGCTCCGTCGTAGAGCTTCTTCATAAGCGGACGTACGTCCATGCATTCGACCTTGACCGTTTCGCCTTCTTCGTTCTCCTGCTCGATGACCTTCGGCTCAAGATTCAATCCGAACAGCGCGTTAATTGTTTTGATATCCGGCTTTTCGGAGCCCATATTCATCGGGCTGTTTCTGAACATTTCCCCCATGCTCGCAGTCGGCAATTTGGACATCATATAGTCCATCATAATCGGGAGAATCAGCTCGTCGTCGAGTTTTTTGAGCTGCTTTTCATCAGTGACCGTGAGAGAATAGACATCTCCGTCCTTTTTATATGACGAGGCGAAGTCCTTCTCCTCCTGCTCCGTCATATACATCCGGGCGTATTCAAATTCCTCCGGAATGATTTTTTCGGGAAGAATATGCTCTATGCCTCTGTTCTGGATTCCGGTGTCGATAATATCCGAGGTGTACTGCGGCAACGCAAGGTCGCACGTCGCCTGAATCACCAGCAGTCCGATGATGATTATTATCGACTTCCAGTACGGCAGAAGATTTTTGAAAATCTTTCCCATATTTCCATAGCCTTTCCGCCCACAAACAGTAATTAAGTAGACAATGATTAATTCGGGTGCGTAAATCGCGTAGCCTGATTTTTCGTCAGAGTGTCCAAATAATTCGTGTGCATACTTGAGGTGTGGTCAAAATCTTTGATTTTGGGAACCACACCCATACAACGGAGTCGTATGTGCTCGAATTTTTGGGCAGTATGACGGGAAAGACGCAAGCGAGTTGCGTGCCCAGCCGTCAGGCGTGAATTAATCAGTGGCTACTTAACGCAACACCCTTACCGTGGGCGGATAAGGGTGTATGGAAAAATCAGCCATCTCCCGTTGCCCCTCAGGGACAAACCGGGCGGACTTTATTAATCGTTTCCATTGTATACGTTCTATATTTTACCGCTTATCGCATTTCAGGTCAAGATATTTGTGTGGGTAATTTCGCCGTTTTGTTCATTTTTGGCAAAAAGAAAGCGCGCGCAACCGGCGCGTCCGCTTTCGTATAGTCATTTCCGTTGTATGGGTGTTGTTACCCAAAACAAGTTTTGGACAACACCTCAGCTCGTTGCTGCGAAGCAGCAAACTGAGCAGACAATACAAATTATCTTTTGTTTTATAGGAGCTTATTCTATTGCTATTTTCAGTTATCCTGCGAAAAAGTATTTTTTTACCGCGTTACAGACAGTTCCCTATAAAACAAAAGAAAACGGCACAGCAAAAAAGCCGTGCCGCCAAAATTCTTTCGATTATTCTGCTGTCTTTGTGTTGAGTACGAATCTGTGGATAAGAGCCGCAACCGCAGCGCCGACGAGCGGAGCAACGATGAACACATAAAGCTGACGAAGAGCAGCGCCGCCCTGAAGAATCGCGGGACCGAAGCTGCGCGCAGGGTTAACGGATGTTCCGGTGAAGGCAATGCCGATGAGATGAACGAAGGTAAGTGTCAGACCGATTACAAGACCTGCAACCTTGCCGTTCTCAATCTTTGATGTTACGCCGAGAACAGCGAGCACAAAGATGAAGGTGAGCACTGCTTCAACCGCGGCAGCCTGGAACGCGCCGATGCCGAGAGCGCTGACGCCTGTGCCGTAGCCGTTGGCTCCGAGACTTTCGTTACTTCCGAAAACAAGCCAAAGACCTGCCGCGCCTGCTGTCGCGCCGGCGAACTGGGCAATTATGTAGCCGAAGAAATCCTTAACCGACATTCCTCCGCTTATGAGAACACCGAGGGAAACAGCCGGGTTGATGTGACAGCCTGAAACATTGCCGATTGAATAAGCCATCGCAACGATTGAGAGACCGAACGCGAGCGCAATCGCAATGATTGTTGCCGCTGTGGGAACAACTCCGCCGTAGCCTGTTGTTACTGTGTTGATAGCGACTGCTGTTCCGCAACCGCCGACAACAAGAACACCTGTGCCGATAAACTCGGCAAGATACTTTTTAAAACTTTCCATAATTTTCCTCCTGTTGAAAGGTTATATTTCACCGCAGCGCGGTTAAAAACTGAACATATGTTTATTTAATAAACTCCTGTCCGCCCATATAAGGTCTGAGGACCTCGGGGATGCTGACGGTTCCGTCGGCATTGAGGTTGTTCTCGAGGAACGCGATGAGCATTCTCGGCGGAGCGACAACCGTATTATTGAGAGTGTGCGCAAAGTACTTGCCGTCCTTGCCCTTGACGCGGATTTTCAGGCGGCGAGCCTGAGCGTCGCCGAGGTTGGAGCAGGAGCCGACCTCGAAATATTTCTTCTGTCTCGGCGACCAAGCCTCGACGTCAATGGAGCGAACCTTAAGGTCAGCGAGATCTCCGGAGCAGCACTCAAGCGTGCGAACCGGGATATCGAGCGAACGGAAGAGGTCAACAGTGTTCTGCCAGAGCTTATCGAACCACATTTTGCTGTCCTCGGGCTTGCAGACCACAATCATCTCCTGCTTCTCGAACTGATGAATACGGTAAACTCCGCGCTCCTCAATTCCGTGAGCGCCCTTCTCCTTGCGGAAGCAGGGCGAATAGCTTGTGAGCGTCTTGGGAAGCTCTTCTTCCTTGATCATCGTGTCAATGAACTTGCCTATCATACTATGCTCTGAGGTTCCGATTAAGTACAAATCCTCGCCCTCAATCTTGTACATCATGGCGTCCATCTCGGCAAAGCTCATAACGCCGGTCACAACATTTGAACGAATCATAAACGGCGGAACGCAGTAGGTAAATCCTCGGTTAATCATAAAGTCACGCGCATAGGCGATTACTGCGCTGTGAAGTCTTGCAATGTCGCCCATGAGATAATAGAAGCCGTTGCCGGCAACCTTGCGCGCTGAATCGAGATCGATTCCGTTGAACTTCTCCATAATCTCGGTGTGATAAGGAATTTCGAACTCCGGAACAACCGGCTCGCCGAAGCGCTCAACCTCAACGTTCTCCGTGTCGTCCTTTCCGATGGGTACCTGCGGGTCGATTATGTTCGGGATAGTCATCATAATCTTGGTGACCTTCTCACTGAGCTCAGCCTCCTGAGCCTCGAGAGCGGCGAGCTCCTCGCCCTGAGCCTGAACCTCAGCCTTGAGCGCCTCCGCCTCTTCCCTCTTGCCCTGACCGTAGAGCGCACCAATCTGCTTGGAGAGCTTGTTGCGGTTGGCGCGGAGAGAGTCAGCCTTGCCCTTTACCTCACGACTCTGCTTGTCAAGCTCGATAACCTCGTCAACGAGGGGGAGCTTGCTGTCCTGAAATTTATTCTTTATGTTTTCTTTTACAACATCGGGGTTTTCTCTTAAAAATTTAATATCAATCATTGTGATTACTCCTTTTATTTATCCTCTAGCTTAGCGGCGAGATCCTTGAGCTCCTCATCGCTGTAAAATTCAATTGAAAGCGTTCCGCCGGTTTTTCCGCTCAGAGGGCTTACCCTGACCTTTTTTCCGAGATATTCGGAAAGCGTCTGTTCAACCATGGCGTAATAGCTCGGCTTGCGCTCGGGCTTTTTTTCCGCTTGTTTCTTCGGCTTCGCCTTCGCGAGCTTTTCAACCTGACGGACAGAGAGGTCGTTCTCAACGATTTCATTCGCGAGCCTTATTCTGTCCTCGTCGCTGTCCATCGAGAGCAGAGCCCTCGCGTGACCTGAGCTTATCTTGCCGTTTTTAACAAGCTCGCAGACAGGCTCTGGAAGATTCAGCAGCCTGAGTGTGTTCGCGACGGCAGGTCGTGATTTTCCGACAGCTGACGCGATATCCTCTTGGCTCATTCCGTATTCGTCCATGAGATTTTTGTATCCGAGCGCCTCTTCAAGCGGATTGAGGTTTTCTCTCTGGAGATTTTCAATCAGCGCTATTTCGGTTGTCTCCTGCTCGGTCAGCTCTCTGATTGAAACGGGAATTTCGGTTACTCCGGCGAGCTGACATGCTCTGTAACGTCGTTCGCCTGCAACAATCTGATAACCTCCGCCGAGAATCGGCCTGACAAGTATCGGCTGAATCAAGCCGTGCTGCTTTATGCTTTCGGCGAGCTGAGCGAGGGCTTCCTCGTCAAACTCACGTCTGGGCTGGTTTATGTTCGGTTCAATTTCGGAAATTTTCAGAGTTACGGTGGAATCCGGGTTTTCGGTTTCGTTTTCGATGAAAATCGCTCCCAAACCTTTACCCAAACCGCCGATTTTTTTCTTTGCCATTATTTCACCTTCCCTGCAATTTCCTTAGCAAGCTCGGTGTAGGCGGCTGCACCCTTGCAGGACTTGTCATAATATATTACGGGCATACCGAACGACGGAGCCTCGGAGAGCCTTACGCCGCGCGGAATAACAGTCCTGAACACCTTGCGAGGAAAGAACTTCTTTACTTCCTCAACAACCTGCTGAGTGAGGTTGAGCCTGCCGTCATACATAGTGAGCAGAACTCCCTCGAGCTCGAGAGAGGAATTGTACTGACGCTTGACGCGCCTGACAGTGCTCATAAGCTGGGACAAGCCTTCAAGCGCGTAGTATTCACACTGAATCGGCACGAGGATTGTGTCAGCCATTGTCAGCGCGTTCGCTGTTATTAGACCGAGCGACGGCGGACAGTCGATTATGATGAAGTCGTAGTTGTATTTTATCGGTAAAACCGCGTTTTTGAGGAGAGCCTCGCGGTGGGGCTTGTCCGCAATCTCAAGCTCAGCCGCGGCAAGATCGAGCGAACTCGGGAGAATGTGGAGATTTTCATACTGAGTGGAAAACAGGCATTCCTCAGCCTTGACTCCGTCAACAAGAATGTTATAAGTCGATTTTGAGAGCTGTCTTTTGTCCACGGCAACTCCGCTTGTCGCGTTACCCTGAGGGTCAACGTCAATCAGCAAAGTGCGTTTTCCAAGCGCTCCCAGGCAGGCGGCAAGGTTGACGGCTGTTGTTGTCTTGCCTACTCCGCCCTTTTGATTCGCAATTGCGATTACTTTTGCCAAAAAATCACCTTTAATCTTATTATCATACACTGTTAAGAATTGTACCATAAATCAAATAGGAATTAAAGTGTTTTTGAAAATTTTTGTAAAATTACGAAATCTTTTGTTTCACGTGAAACCTTTTAATTTCTACCCTGTTACGTGACTTCTTCTATCATACGTATAGTTTGGGCTGTGTATTGCTGTCCTAACATACGCAACTGACGTTGTGCGTAGTTTGGGCTGTGTATTGCTGTCCCAGCCAACGTCAAAAGCCTTCCTTATGCGTAATTAATTTGCAATGAGCAATGAGCAATTAGAAATTAACGCAGCGGAAACGTACCGAGCCTTCCCTTGGGGGCAATGTCAACAACTTAAGAAAACGAATAAAATAAT
>CAMHHL010000002.1 GCA_946184925.1 uncultured Clostridia bacterium
GAGCGATCTTCTTGCCGTACAGAGAGGTAAGATCCTCGACGACCTGACGGTAGGAAACGCTGTCGATATCCATATCGGTTACGAAGAACATCCTGGGAAGATGGAACTTCTCGCACAGATCCCATGCCTTCTCCGTACCGGCTTCGATACCGGCCTTACCACTTACAACGATGATGGCTGCGTCTGCTGCAGATGCAGCTTCATAAGCCTCACCTACAAAATCAAAATATCCGACTGTTTTACATAAGACCTTCTTTATCGCTAACATCCCGTGGAGCTTTTTTAGGGAGGAGCGTTGATGAAAAATTTTCAGTCAAACAATGTCATGGTTCGAGATAACATTAATTTTTTAATACAAAAGCTCTTTTGGCGCACAAAAAAGTTGCAAACATTCATTCGTTTGTGACGTTTTCTTTATTCATAAAATGAAGCTGTTGTTTTATATTAGTGTACTAATTGTCTTTATAAATAATTCGTTATTCGAAAAATAAAGTACATAATAATACAATATCCCGAAAAAAGTGGAGATACTATGACGAATTTTGTCGTTTTTTACTTGATTTTGTACTTAATGTGAAGTATAATTGTATCTGTATGATAATTGCAGGTGCGCGTTATTAAAAAAGCTGTCTGCGAAGGCTTTTAGTAATATCAGTGCTTTTGCGGTTATAATATGCCAAAATTTTTTTAAGAGGGGATGTCATGTTTAAATTACTCTTCAAAAACATGAAGGCGAAAAACTGGATCTCGGTAATCGCGATTTTCTTGCTGACGCTGGGTGAAGTTTACTTCATGATGACAATTGTAAGCTACATCAGCTTGCTCACGAACGCTGTTCAGAACAGCCGGGAAAACGGCGTAGCCGAAATCTGGTGGTATGGACTGTATATGGTCATTTGCGCTATTATGATGGCGGCTATCGAGGTTATTATCAGGTTTGTAGCCAGTGCGACCGCGTCCAGTTGTGTTACCGGTATCAGGCAGAAAATGTACGAGAGAGTAAATGAGTTCGCTATTTCGGACTTCGCTTCTTTCTCTACCGAGTCCTTGATTACCAGAACAACCAATGATATGCAGAACGTTCATATCGCGTGGATTACTTTCTTAAAGACCGCTTTCCTTGCTCCTGTAGTAATGGTTTGGTCAATTACTCTTCTGTTACAGTACGCGAGCACTTCGCTGACAGTTGTTACGGCAGTCTGGCTGGTTCTGCTTATCGCAGTTGTTATTGTTCTGCTCATGATGTTAACGCCTAAGTACAAGGTTGTTCAGAAGCTGACCGATATGCTCAACGTCGCTTCCAGAGAGAACCTCACCGGCGTTAGAGTTGTCAGAGCGTTCAACGCTGAAAAATATCAGGAAAACAAGTTCGAAAAGGTCAACACTTCCTTCACAAAGGTACAGATTTTCGCAGGTAGAGTGCTGTCCTTCTTCACTCCTTTCGTAATGATGGTTATGACCGGTCTTTCACTTTCCATTCTTTGGGTGAGTGCATATGTCCTCAACGGTATGGATATGGAAGCCGCTTCGCAGTCGTTCAGCGCAACCAATGCGTTCATTATGCTTGCAAGCCAGATTATTATGTCCTTCGTACTTATGGTAACGCTTATCGTTATCTGGCCGAGAGCTTCGGTCAGCGCAAAGCGTGTCCATGAGGTAATTGTTCACGAGGTATCCGTGCTTGATACCGAAAATCCTGTTCCTTTCAAGGAAGCAGGTACAATCGAATTCAAAAACGTCGGTTTTGCTTATCCCGGCGCTGAAAAAGAGGCTGTATCCGATATTTCCTTCAAGGTTAAGCAGGGCGAGACTATTGCGTTCATCGGCGCTACAGGTAGTGGCAAGACCACAATCATCAACATGATTCCGCGTATGGCTGATTGTACTCGCGGCGAGGTTCTTGTTGACGGCGTAAACGTCAAGGACGTTCTCCAGAAGGATTTGAGAGACCGCATCGGTTACGCTCCGCAGAGAGGATTCCTCTTCAAGGGCAACATCAAGGATAACATCGCCTTCAAGGATAATGATATGACGCTCACTGATGTCAGATGGGCGGCTGAAATCGCAGACGCCGACGGCTTTGTTATGAAGAAGAGAAACGGATATGATTCCGATGTTGCTCAGGGCGGCTCCAACTTCTCCGGCGGTCAGAAGCAGAGACTCTGCATCGCGCGTGCGGTTGCGACAAAGCCCGAGATTCTGATTTTCGACGACTCGTTCTCCGCACTTGACTATAAGACTGACAAAACCGTCAGAGGTCGTATCGCGGAGCAACTTCCGAATACAACAAGAGTTATTATCGCTCAGCGCGTCGGTACCATTATGGACGCAGATCAGATTGTCGTACTTGATAACGGTAAGATGGTCGGTATCGGCAAGCACTATGACCTTGTCAGAAATTGTCCTGTTTATCAGGAGATTGCGTTATCTCAGCTTAGTAAGGAGGAGTTAGGACTATGAGTACAAACACCAAAGCTCCTGCTAAGGAAAAGAACAAGCTCGGAAGTCTTGTGAAAGCGTTCAGGCATTATTATGTTCCGTTTATCGTTTCGCTTGTTCTGCTTATGACTTCTGTTGTCTTTACAATTTTAACACCGGGCACAATCCGTGATTTGACTAATGAAATCTCACCTGTCGGCAAAGAGGCTGTCAACGGCGTTTTCGTTGTCAATATGGAAAACGTGCTTAATTACGCTATTATTCTCATCGCGTACATCGGAATTGCATTCCTCGGTGGTTTTATTTCCGCCTTTATTCTCAACACAATTATTCAGAAATTCTCAAAGGATTTGAGACAGCAGATTTCCTCAAAAATCAACAAAATGCCGCTCAACTACTTTGATACTACTCAGACCGGTGATATCCTCTCCGTTATCACCAACGATGTCGATATTCTCAGCACCTCACTGCAGAACTCCGTAGGTATGCTTGTGCAGTCGGGCGCAATGCTCATCGGCGTATTCATCGCAATGTTCCTCGCTTGCTGGCAGATGGCGCTTGTTGTTGTTTGCTCGCTCCCGATTATGATGATTATCATCGGACTTACCTTCAAGTTCGCGCTTCCGCTGTTCGATAAGAACCAGAAGCTTCTCGGTGAGGTTAACGCCGCCGTTGAAGAAAACTATTCCGGTCAGCTTGTCATCAAGGCATTCAACGCTGAGGAGAAGAAGGTTGAGGAGTTCAGAGAGAAAAACGACCTCTTCGGCACCATTCTTTACAAATCTCAGGCTATCGGTACCCTTATCGAGCCTGCAATGCAGTTTGTATCATATCTGACCTATGCCGCTGTTCTTATTGTTGCCGGTCTGCTCTTTGCAAACGGCGCTATCTCCGACATCGGTATCATCACAGGCTTTATCATCTATGTTTCACTGTTCCAGGAGCCTCTTGCACAAATCGGTCAGGCGAGCTCAACAATTCAGCTCGGTACTGCTGCGTGCAACAGAGTATTCAACTTCCTCGAGCAGGAAGAGCTTGACGACGAGAGCGACAAGAAGCAGCTCCTCGACCATAACCACATCCGCGGTGAGGTTGAGTTTAAGGACGTTTGCTTCGGTTATGATCCCAAGAAGCTTACTATCCGCAACTTCTCCGGTAAGATTAAGCCCGGCATGAAGGTCGCTATCATCGGTCCCACCGGCGCAGGAAAGACAACTCTCGTCAACCTTCTGATGCGTTTCTATGAAATCACCAGCGGTGATATCCTCGTTGACGGCGTTTCCATCAAGGATATGTCGCGTCAGGAGCTGAGAGATATCTTCGGCATGATTCTCCAGGAGACATGGGTTATCAACGGTACTCTCAGAGAGAATATCGTCTACAACCTCAAAAATGTTGACGAGAACAGACTCCGCGAGATTCTCGAGGAAACCAACCTGAGCCACTATGTCGATACACTTCCGGACGGACTTGACACTGAGATTCAGAAAGAGAGCGCTCTCTCCGCAGGTCAGAAACAGCTTGTCACTATCGCGAGAGCGATGACCGAGAACGCGCCTATGCTCATTCTTGACGAAGCGACAAGTAACGTTGATACAAGAACAGAAATCCTGATTCAGAAGGCAATGGATTCTCTGACAAGCGGAAGAACAAGCTTTGTTATCGCGCACAGACTGTCCACTATAAAGAACGCCGACCTGATTTTTGTTATGAAGGACGGTAACATTGTAGAAACCGGAAACCATGACTCACTCATGGAGCTCGGCGGTCTCTACAGCGAAATCTACAATTCGCAGTTTAACTAAAGTAATATACTGCAAAAAGGGGAGCAGAGGGAAAACCTCTGCTCCTTCTGTCTGTACGACCACCACTGTTCCTGATTACTTATTCACTATTACTTGTTTCATCTCCCCAAAACATAACGCATGGGTTTTAAAAAATTATGTAATATGCATATATGTTACAATAATTTCTTAAAAAGGTTGCAATTTGAAACAATATCTGTTATAATTGTAACAGTTTTGTAACAAACCGCATATAACAATTCTAATTCTCGCGGTTTTGTGGAGGTATCAAATTTATATGAAGAAGCGATTAAAACGTATTTTAGCATTGGCAATCGCCATGATAATTCTTGTTTCTGTTTGTGTAGTCAGCTCGTTTTCAACTCATGCGAGCGGCACCGGTGCAGGTCTTGCGGAATGGGCGCTTGGCGCATATAATCAGGGTTGGAGTTATGTTTACGGCAGCGCGACACCGGGCGCCGTTGACTGCTCGGGACTGATTTGGTCATATTGCGGAGGAGAGCGTGTCGATATGCTCGGAGCCTCAACGGAATACGGCTATGTGAGCTCAGGCGTTCCAAGAGTGCACGGACTAGGACTTCATCAGCCCGGTCACGTCGGTGTTTATATCGGCGACGGTATGGCTGTTGACGCAAGAGACGAGAGCTCTGGCGTTTGCTATGATTCGGTTTATAACAAATCGTGGGTAGAATGGTTCAGATTCTCCGCCGTAAGCTATACCTACAACGGCTGGGAGAAGTTCAACGGAAACTATTATTATTATGAAAACGGCGAGTATGTTGTCAGCACAAGCAGAGAAATCGGCGGAGTGACCTACAGTTTTGACTCCACCGGCGCTTCCGACAAGACACCGGGAGACATGAATGCGGTTGCGAACAACAGTGGCAGCTCGTCATCTTCAACACCAAAGAAGAGCAGCTCTTCATCCGAGAGCTCATCCGACACCGGTTCCGACAGCTCATATGAAGAGCCCGAGGAGACAAAGACAACATATCAGCTCGGCGACTTTGACGACGAAGTAATCAAGATTCAGTCCCGTCTCGCGGAGCTTGGCTATTACAAGGCAGAGGTTACCGGATATTTCGGCGAGCTCACACAGAAGGCTTACAGAAAATTCCAGAAAACAGCCGGATTTACCGTTGACGGCATTGCAGGTCAGAACGAGCTTGAGTTCCTCTATTCCGACGACGCTCCCTCGGCTCCCGTCAAGACGGAGAAGAAGGAGACTGTACAGGAGGAAAAGACAACCTACCGTGTCGGAGATTACGGCGATAAGGTTCTTGAAATCCAGACAAGACTTGCCGAACTCGGTTATTATGACGCCGAACTCACAGGCTTCTACGGTGAAGTTACCGAGGCTGCCGTCACCGCCTTCCAGCTCAACAACGGTCTTTACGGTACTGGCGAGGTTGAGGAAGACACATTAGCGATACTTCTCTCCGAGAACGCTGTTCCGGCACCCGAGACCGAGGAAGTTGAAGAGGCTGAGGAAGCCGTTGAGGAAGAAACCGAGCCCGAATTTGTTGTTAAGACAGACGAGCCGGTTATCGAGACAAACCCGATTTACAGTCTTGCAGAGGATAACGCGCAGGCTGCCGGGGATGTTGCGCTAACCACCAACAAGCTCACCAAGAAGGCTCTCGCAAGCCTCAAGGCAACCGACGCGAAGGCTGCCACAATCGAAACTGACGAGAAGAACGCCGGTTTCCTTGTATGGATGTTCGTAGTTCTCGGAGTTGCGGTTGTAATCAGCGGAGTGATGTTTATACTCAGCCGCCGTGGTTCACGCTACACCGGCACAAGAACTAAGTCCGCAAAGAAATCAAATCCCAACGTCAGATATTGGTAAAATAAAAAGCACACTTGCGAAAAGCAGGTGTGCTTTTTTCTTATGCTCCCTTTGGCTTATCTTAATGATATTGCCCTTCGGGGTGCTTTTTAAGTTCCATGGTTAAAGTTAAAAGTTGTTAGTTTATCATTCTCTAAATCATAATTACTTATTTATCAATTTTGCCGACAATCGGCTCGGGGTCAATGCCTTGGCGCTCGTAGTAGTCGGAGAGGGCGGACTTGACGGCTTCCTCGGCGAGCACGGAGCAGTGAACCTTTACCGGCGGAAGCCCGTCGAGCGCTTCCATAACCGCTTTGTTTGTGAGCTTGAGCGCGTCGTCAATGGTTTTGCCCTTAATCATTTCGGTTGCCATTGAGCTTGTCGCGATAGCCGCGCCGCAGCCAAAGGTTTTGAACTTGACGTCGCTGATTGTGTCTCCGTCAATCTTGAGGTACATCTTCATAATGTCTCCGCATTTTGAGTTGCCAACCTCGCCGATACCGTCCGCGTTCTCAATCTCGCCGACGTTGCGAGGATTAGCGAAGTGATCCATTACTTTTTCTGAATATGTAAATGCCATTTTGATTTTCCTTTCATATGTTATTGGGAAGTGAAAAAATTAGTTAATAAGGAATAGTTGTGGTTGAGTAGATAGGTCGAATATAAAAAAGCGTCGCTGCGCCGAAAATATTAATATGCATGCTGCGCAAGCAGCATATATCTTCGATAGTAGCAAGCTATGGAATTCGGTCGGGAACTAAATGTTGGATTCTTGCAATCAGTTTGCACGCTCACCACTGTTCCATATTCACTATTCACTCATCACTTTTGATAATCTTCTCCCAAAGGGGTGACATTGCTCTGAGCATTTCTACAATTCCGGGAACAGTTTCGAGGATATAGTCGATGTCGTCCTCGGTGGTGCTTTCGTCAAAGGTCATTCTCGTGCTGCCGTGGGCTATCTCGTGAGGGAGCCCGATTGCGAGCAAAACGTGGCTCGGGTCAAGGCTTCCGGATGTACACGCTGAGCCCGACGATGCTGATACTCCTGCCATATCGAGCCTGAGAAGGAGACTTTCGCCCTCAATACCCTCGAAGCACATGTTCACGTTTCCGGGAAGACGATGAACTCTGTCGCCGTTGAGACGGCTTCTCGGGATTTTCAGCAATCCGTCGATGAGCTTGTCCCTGAGCTTTGTGAGCTTTTCGCAGCGCTCGTCCATTGTGTCAACCGCAAGCTGCAACGCCGCGTCAAGCCCGACAATTCCTGCTATATTCTCTGTTCCCGCGCGCTTTCCGCGCTCCTGTGCGCCGCCCTCGATTAGGTTGTTAATCAGAATTCCCTTGCGGACATATAGCATTCCGCAACCCTTGGGGCCGTGGATTTTGTGCGCGGTGAGGGAGAGAAGGTCAATGTTCTGCTCAACTACATTGATTTTGCAGTAGCCGGCCGCCTGAACCGCGTCGGTGTGGAACAGCACGCCGCGCTCGCGACAGATTTTGCCGATTTCCGCGATTGGCTGAATGGTGCCGATTTCATTGTTAGCGTACATTATTGACACCAGCGCGGTATCCTCGCGGATTGCTGCCGCGACATCTTCGGGCTTTACAATGCCGTTTTCGTACACATCAAGGTATGTCACCTCAAATCCCTCGCGTTCCAGCGCGGCGCATGTGTGCAGTATTGCGTGGTGCTCAAATTTTGAGGTGATAATGTGGCGCTTGCCGCGTGCTTTGAGCTTTGTGCACACGCCCTTGAGCGCCCAGTTGTCAGATTCACTGCCGCCGGAAGTGAAGTACACCTCGCCGGGTCTCTTTGCTCCGATGTTCTTCGCAATGTTCGCTCTCGCGTCCTCAACCGCTTTCTTGGCGGTCTGACCGATTGTGTACAGGCTTGACGGATTGCCGTAAATCTCGGTGAGATATGGCATCATCTTCTCGAGCACAACAGGCGAGAGTTTTGTAGTCGCCGCATTGTCTGCGTAGATTTTTCTCATAATGATTACTCCTTTTTTAGTTGTAAGTGGTAAGTTGTAAGCGGTAAGTTAATGTCGTGCAGACAGATTGCACTATACTAACGTTTTGTGCCCGACCGAATTATAATGTTTGCTGCGCAAGCAACATATTGATACGGTCGGCGCAGTAACGTTGTTTCCTTATCCGACCTGTCTACTCGACCAACATTATTCACTATTCGTTATTCTTTAATTCCGCTTGCGCTATGGCAAGACGGTCGCAGCGTTCGTTCTCGGGGTGTCCGGCGTGACCTTTTACCCAGTGAACGTCAACCTCGTGTGTTTTGCAGAGCGTGAGGAGCTTGTCCCACAACTCGGGGTTAAGCGCTTTTTCCTTTTTGTTGCGCATCCAGCCGTTTGCTTTCCATTTCTCAGCCCAGCCCAATGTCAGTGCGTTGCTGACGTACTGGCTGTCGGTGTACAGGCTTACCTTGCAGGGTTGATTAAGCAGTTCGAGCGCGCGGATAACCGCTGTGAGCTCCATGCGGTTGTTGGTGGTGTTTGCTTCGCCGCCGGAGATTTCCTTCTCCACACCGTTATATCTCAGAATTGCGCCCCAGCCCCCGGGACCGGGGTTGCCTTTGCAGGCGCCGTCGGTGTATATCTCAACGTTTTTCAATTTTTGCCTCCATATTTATATGATAAATCCTATTATAATACTATGTTTTTAAAAAATCAAGTTTTTTTAATCTCCACCCTGTTACGTGAGTGCTCCTATCAAGGGTTGTTTTTGAGCTGTGTGTTGATGTCCTGTTAAACGACTGTAAAGGTGACGTTTGAGCTGTGTGTTGATGTCTTAGCAAACGACTGTAAGGGTGACGCTTGAGCTGTGTGTTGATGTCCTATCAAACGACTGTAAAGGTGACGTTTGAGCTGTGTGTTGATGTCCTATCAAACGACTGTAAAGGTGACGTTTGAGCTGTGTGTTGATGTCCTATCAAACGACTGTAAAGGCTTACGTTTCCGCTGCATTTCAACTTTCAAAATAAAAAGCTTGACATATTGTGAACAAATGGGATAAAATAACAGTGAATATAATGTACAATAGGCAAGTAGTGCAATTTGCCTTATCATAAAATGCTGATGTACAACGGACGTTAACTGTACATTTACAGCGAAAACATTAAATAATATAATAAAACGGAGGTAAATTTGTGTCAGCAGAAAACACAGGCAAGAAACGAAACAACAACTATAAAAGCGCAAAACGCGCCTCAAAGACATATTCTGCCGGAGGCAAAAACAAGAAAAATTCTGCAAAAAGCGTGAAAAAAGCTTCAAGGAAGTCGAAACCATCGGTTAAGGTCGCCGTCCTCGGCGGACTTAATGAAATCGGAAAAAACATCACGCTCTTTGAGTGCGAGGGAGATATCGTTCTGCTCGACTGCGGAATGGCGTTCCCGGACGGCGATATGCTCGGCGTTGACCTTGTTATCCCGGATTTCACGTATATTGAGCAGAATATCGACAGGGTAAAGGGTATGGTTATCACCCACGGTCACGAGGATCATATCGGCGGAATTCCTTATCTTCTCTCGAAAATGAGCATTCCGATTTACGGCACGCCGCTCACCATCGGCCTTATCGGCAACAAGCTCAAGGAGCACAACCTGTTCAATTCGGCAAAGCTCGGAGTTGTTCACGCAGGCAGCACAATAAAGCTCGGCTGCTTTGAGGCTGAGTTTATTCACGTCAATCATTCGATTCCGGACGCGGTTGCAATCGCGCTTCATACTCCCGCGGGAGTTATCGTTCATTCGGGCGACTTCAAGATTGACTGTACACCGTTTGTCGGCGAGATGATCGACCTTTATTCGTTCGCAAGGCTCGGTCACGAGGGCGTTCTCGCGTTTCTCTGCGAGAGTACAAACGCCGATCGTCCGGGCTATACCGCCACGGAGCAGACCGTAACCTCGAGCTTGGATTATCTCTTCAACGAGGCAGGCAAGAACCGTATAATCATCGCGACATTCGCCTCGAACGTCAACCGAGTTCAGCAGATTATCGACTGCGCCGCGAAATACAAGCGTAAGGTTGCGTTTTCCGGGCGTTCTATGGTAAACTATATGAGCGTCGCGGAGGAGCTGGGCTATCTCAGCGTTCCCGAGAATATAATTATTGATATAGATATGCTGAGCAGATACAGCCCCGAGCAGATTGTTCTGATTACAACAGGCAGTCAGGGTGAGCCGATGTCCGCTCTCTCGCGCATGGCGTACTCCGACCACCGCAAGGTTATGGTAGGCGAGGGTGATTTTATCATAATTTCCGCTAACCCCATTCCCGGTAACGAAAAGACCGTCGGCAACGTCGTTGACGAGCTGCTCAAGCGTGGTTGTAAGGTAATATATGAGAGTATGTATGACGTCCACGTCTCCGGACATGCGTGTCAGGAGGAGTTGAAGATTGTTCAGAAGCTCTTGAAGCCAAAGTATTTTATCCCGGTTCACGGCGAGCAGAAGCACCTCAGAAAGAACGCTGAGCTTGCTCAGTCGCTCGGAATTCCGAGAAAGAATATATATATCGGCGACATAGGAAGTCAGATTGAGATTAACGAAAACCACCTCAAGCTGCTTGCTCCCGTGCCTGCCGGAAAAGTCTTTGTTGACGGTCTCGGCGTCGGAGACGTCGGCTCTATAGTTCTCAGAGACAGAAAACACCTCGCTCAAGACGGACTTATCATCATTGTCGCCTCGCTTGATGTGTATGACGGTCACGTTATCAGCGGCCCCGACATAGTTTCGAGAGGCTTTGTTTATGTTCGCGAGAGCGAACAGCTGCTTGACGAGGTGAGAGAGAGAGCAAGAGCAATCCTCGATGAATGCGCAGACAACAATGTTCACGAATGGGGAACAATCAAGAACAGAATTAAGGACGACGTCGGCAAGATGATTAGCCGCAAAACACGCCGCTTCCCGATGATTCTGCCGATATTGCAGGAAGTGTAAGTTTTACAGTGAAGAGTGAAGAGTGAAAGTTGAGAGTTGAGAGTTAGCGGAAGCGCACCGAGTCTTCCCTCGGGGGAAGGTGGGCGATTCGCTTGCGAATCGGTCGGATGAGGGACTACTTTTCCTATACATCTCAGTTTGTTGTTGCAATAACAAACATTCAATAGAAACCGTACCTCACCCCAAGGGAAGGCTTGGTGTGTCACTTTTACAGTCGTCGGATAGGACAGCAAGTCACAGCTCAAACCAACCCTTGATAGGAGCACTCACGTAACAGGGTAGAGATAGAAAAAAGTAGAGATATAAAAAATGAGAAAAAGAGTTTGGACAACATCACCGTGGTTTTTAATATTTTCACTGCTGATGTTCGCGATGGCAGTAATCACGTTTAGATATGACGCGGCTATTGCATCTGCGGAGCTTGCTGTTGCGGTTGCTTCGGCG
This sequence comes from uncultured Clostridia bacterium, assembly GCA_946184925.1. GTDB lineage: Bacteria > Bacillota > Clostridia > Oscillospirales > Acutalibacteraceae > Ruminococcoides. Next base: position 11,483 of record CAMHHL010000002.1, read on the forward strand.
GCGGTAGTGATATTCTTTTCAGTGCGCTTCAAAAAAAGAGTGAGTCGCACTGTTCTCTCCGCGCTAAAAAATGTTTCCGAGCTCAGTCAGGGTTATCTCGAACGCTACAAAATGCCCGTTGTCGTTGCCGGGAAAAACGGCGAGATTGTCTGGTCAAACTCGCGGTTCAAAAAGCAGCTCTGTCAGGGCAGAAATCCCGCGAACGAGCAGCTTTCGGTATTTTTGATGCGTGAGCTTTCCGAGGCGGTTAACAGCGAGGGCTATGAAATCGACTTTGACGGTCATCATTATATGGTGTTCTGTACATCAGCGGAAGATAACTATGTCTGCTATTATATCGACACTACCGATTATAACAGAATCGCGAAGAAGTATAACGAAACGCGCAAGTCTGTCGCGCTTGTAGTTTTTGATAACCGCGACGAATTCTCCAACGACAGCGAGGAGGAGAGCGCCAGAGTTCTGCTCGCGCTTGAGACAAAGCTTCTGCATTACGCGAATCAAAACAATGCGCTTTTCAAGAGCCTGCCGTCAAACAAGTATATGATTATCTTCGATAAACTTGAGCTTGACAGGCAGATTCAGGAGAAGTTCCCGATTCTCAAGGAAGTCCGCAAAATTAGCTATAACAATCGCGAAGCGACGATTTCCGTCGGTATCGGCGTTGACTGCGACAATCTGATTGAGAGTGAACAAAAGGCGCGCAAAGCGCTTGATATGGCGCTCGGCAGAGGCGGTGACCAGGTTGCCGTTATGCGCGGAGATGTGTTCGACTTTTTCGGCGGCGTTTCCTCCGGAATTGAGAAGATGAGCAAGGTTCGCTCCAGAGTTATCGCGACTTCAATCTCGAGAGTTATCTCAGAGGCTGACAGGGTTCTGATTATGGGACACCGTTTCTCTGACCTTGACTGCGTGGGCGCGGCTGTCGGACTTCAACCGGTTATCGAGGGCGCGCTAAAGAAGAATTGCAGGATTGTAATCAATAAAGAAACTTCCATGGCGAAGTCACTGATAGATTATACTGAGTCTCAGAGCCCGGGAATGTTCATTACACCCGACGAAGCGCTAAGGAGCGTTTCCGCCAAGACGGTGCTCGTTATCGTCGATACACATATTCCCGACTACACCGAGAGCCCCGATGTACTCAAAAAAGCGAAGAACATCGTAGTAATAGACCACCACCGCAAGCATATCAATTTTATAGACAACGCGGTGATATTCTATCACGAGCCGACGGCTTCGTCCGCTTCGGAGATGGTTGCGGAGCTCGTTACATACATTGGAGAGGACTATGTTACAAGGCTTCAGGCGGAGGCTTTACTCTCCGGAATAATGCTTGACACCAAGAATTTCGTTATCCGCACCGGCGTCAGAACCTTTGAAGCTGCCGCATTTCTCAGAAAAAAAGGCGCCGACACCGTCTGTACAAAGGAGCTCTTCGCGAGTTCTCTCGAAATTCATAAGGAAAAATATAAAATCGTCAGCAATGCCGAGGTCGTACGCGGATGCGCGGTTGCGGTTTCGGACAGCGAGAATGCCGATATTCGCCTGATTGCGGCTCAGGCCGCCGACGAACTGCTATCGGTCGAGAACGTGCTTGCAAGCTTCGTAATCTTCAATAACGGCGGCGCTATTAATATCTCCGCCAGAAGCTACGGCAAAATGAACGTCCAGCTTGTAATGGAAGCGCTTGGCGGCGGCGGTCATCAGAATATGGCTGCGGCGCAGCTCAAGGGCGAAACGCTTGACGATACAAAGATTAAACTGATAGACGCTCTCGCGAGGGTCTATCCCGAATAGAAAGGAAGATGAGCAATGAAAGTTATTCTTATGCAGGACATCAAATCTCTCGGAAAGAAGGGCGACCTCGTCGAAGCCTCTGACGGTTACGCGAGAAACTATCTTTTCCCGAGAAATCTTGCCAAGGAAGCTAACGCTCAGGCAATGAATGAATACAAAAACGCCGAGGACAGCAAGAACTATAAGCTTGCTACTCAAAAGGCACAGGCTGAGCACTACAAGTCTCAGCTCGAGGACAAAACCCTCGTCGTTAGACGCAAGGGCAACGGCGACAAGCTCTTCGGCAGCATAACCGCCAAGGACATCGCCAACGAGATTAAACAGAAATACCAGATTAATATAGACAAGCGCAAGATTTCCGTCGGCGATATCAAGGCTTTCGGCAAGTACACCGCCGAGGTCAAGCTCTTCACCGGAATCTCAGCGAAGGTGAATATTGAGGTAGTTGAAGGTTGAAAAGTTAACAGTTAAAAGTGAAAGTTGGAAAGTTATGGGAAGGCTTAGTCAGCGCAGCGACGTTGTTTTTCTATCCGACCTATCTACTCGACCAACATTATTTACTATTCGTTATTCACTCTTCACTATTCCTTGTAATCGGAGAAAATTATGCCTGATTCAAAAATTAAAACAGGATATGACGGACTCAACCTGCCCTACAGCCCCGAGGCGGAGCAGGCTGTTCTCGGTGCGATTATTCTCGACAAGAACGTGCTCGATGACGTTTACAGCGTTCTCAGCGATTCGAAGTTCTTCTATGTGAATAATCACAGGCTTATTTATTCCGCAATTCTCGATTTGTTCAACACCGGCAAGAATGTCGATTTTGTGACGATTCTCGAGACACTAAAGCGCAACAGACAATTTGATGAGGCATCCGGCAAGACCTATCTCATGGACTTGGCGCAGCACTGTCCCTCAATTTCAAACGCCGCGGAATACGCCAAGATAGTCCGTGAAAAATACGATGTCCGCAGTCTGATTACCGCCTCTCGCGATATTATCGACGAGGCGTCGGCAGGCGAGGCGGAATCTCAGACACTCATCGACGCCGCGGAGCAGCGTATCTATGATATCCGAAGAGATAACACTAAGGGGCTCGAGCCGCTCTCTCAGGTAGTAATGAGAGAATTCGACAGGCTCGACGCACTCAATAATAATACAGACAGCGCGCTGCGCCCGATTCCGTCTGGTATCGGTCAGCTCGACAAGGTTATCACCGGGCTTAATCGCTCCGACCTTATCCTGCTTGCCGCGCGTCCCGGTATGGGTAAGACGAGCTTTGCACTCAACATCGCGCGCAATGTCGCCGTAACCGGCAAGAAAACTGTCGCTTTCTTCTCGCTTGAAATGTCGCGCGAGCAGCTCGCGTCGAGACTTCTCTCGTCCGAGGCGCTTGTTCAGGGCACCAAGCTGCGCACCGGAAACCTCAATGACGAGGAGTGGGTGAGACTTGTTGCTGCCGGCGACGTGATCTCTCAGAGCAGCTTTTATCTTGACGACACGCCGAGCGTTACTGTCTCGGACATCAAGGCGAAGCTTAGACGTCTGAGGAATATCGACCTCGTTATAATCGACTATTTGCAGCTTATGACGAGCGGACGAAGGATAGACAACCGTGTTCAGGAAGTTTCTGAAATTACACGTAACCTCAAGATTCTCGCCAAGGAAATCAACGTTCCGGTAATCGTGCTCTCGCAGCTCAACCGTTCCGCAGAGGCGCGAAGCGATCACAGACCTATGCTCTCAGATCTGCGTGAATCCGGTTCAATTGAGCAGGACGCCGATATTGTTCTCCTGCTTTATCGCGAGGGCTATTATGACAAGGGTACACAGACCGAGGAAACCGCCGCCCAGGTGGATAACAACTCCGGCGAGTGTATCGTCGCGAAAAACCGTCACGGCGAGACCACAACCGTAACGCTCCACTGGCAGGGCGAGTTCATGCGTTTTACTTCCGTGGAGAAGAACCGTGAGTAAACTCGATGAAAAGGCGCTCAGAGCAGTTGAACGCTTCAATATGCTCGATGAAAAAACGGTCATCGCAGCGGTTTCGGGCGGGGCGGATTCAGTCGCAATGCTTCACTTTCTCGCTAAAAAAAGTGACACCTTCGGCTATAAGCTCTATGCCGCTCACCTCAATCACATGCTTCGGGGCGATGAAGCTGACAGAGATGAATATTTTGTTCGCGATTTATGCGAAAAGCTTGATGTTCAGCTGTTCACACGGCACAGGGATATTCACGCTCTCGCCGAACAGAATAAGCTCAGCACTGAGCTTTGCGGCAGGAACGAGCGGTACGCCTTCTTTTCCGAGCTTTCAGAGAGACTTTCGGCAAAAATCGCAACGGCTCACACAGCTTCCGACAATGCTGAAACTATTATTTTTAACATGACGCGCGGCTCCGGGCTTAAAGGGCTGAGCGGAATTGCTCCCGTCAGGGAGAATATCATCCGTCCGCTGATTTTAGTCACAAGAGAAGAGGTCGAGGAGTATTGCCGGGGAAATAATCTCAGCTTTGTTACAGACAGCTCCAACCTTACCGACGACTATTCACGAAACATTCTCAGGCACAATGTTGTACCCGTGCTCAGAGAGCTTAACCCCTCGCTGGAAAATACGCTCTCAAACCAGAGCGAACTTCTCAGAAGTTATAATTCATATTTAGAATTAAAAACCGTTGAGACAACTAACATTCTCAGAACAGAAAACGGCTATGACTGCCGTAGGCTCAGCGAGCTTCCCGACGCTCTGCGTTTCAGCGTGCTCCGCGACATACTGAAAAACAGCGAAGCCGAGACTGATTTCAGAACTGTTTCACTGCTTTCGGATACGCTTTCGGGCGGCGCGCTCGACCTTGGGAATAATCTCCGTGCTGTATGCAAGCAGGGAACGCTGAGAATAATCAAAACTGACTGTACAGATAATAATTTTTCCGAAAAGGAATTAAAAATCAATTCGGAATTTATATATAATCGCAAGCATTATTCTGTTTTAGAAATAAACAATGACGCGGAATCACTCGATTATTCCGTATTAGAATTAAAACCTGTTTTTCGTACCCGAAGGGCAGGGGACAGGTTCACTCTTCCGAGACGGAAGGTTACAAAATCGCTCAAAAAATACTTCAACGAACTGAAAATTCCCGAAGAAAACCGCAACAGCGTTCTCGTTCTGGCGAAGGACAGCGAGGTTTTGTGGATTGAGGGAATCGGCGCGTCGGAGAACGCCCGGCTCAGGGGTAGCCGTGGCTTGAAAATTCTTATAGAAAATGAGAGGGGAAACTAATGCATAAGGACGTAGAATCAATTCTTGTAAGTGAAAAAGAACTTCAGGAAATCGTTGAACGCTTAGCCGCAGATATCGACAGAGACTATGAGGGCAAGGATTGGCTCATGGTCGGTGTGCTGAAAGGCAGCATTCTGTTTATGGCTGATTTGATGAAGGCTATGAAAACCGACTATCCGATTGACTTTGTTGTTGTTTCATCATATGCCGACGGCACGGAGAGTACCGGACGCGTCAACGTACTCAAGGACATCAGCCAGTCGATTGTCGGCAAGGAATTACTCATCGTTGAAGATATCATTGACTCAGGCAACACGCTGAACTTCCTTGTGAAGTACTTCCTCGCCAAGGGAGCGAGCAGCGTAAAGATTGTTACGCTCTTTGACAAGCCCGACAGGCGCAAGGTCGAGGTTCCCGTCGAGTATGTGGGCAAGGTTATCCCCGACGCTTTCATCGTAGGCTACGGTCTTGATTACGCCGAGAAATACCGCACACTTCCTTACGTGGGAATTCTTAAACCGGAAGTGTACAGTAACCAGTGAATAGTGAAGAGTGAACAGTGAATAGTTGCGGTCGAGCAGATAGGTCGGATATAGTGAATAGTGAATAACGAATAGTGAATAATTGCGGTCGAGTAGATAGGTCGTATAAGGAAACAACGTTACTGCGCCGACCGTATCAATATGCTGCTTGCGCAGCAAGCATAAAAATTCTGTCGGGCACAAAACGTTAGTATAGTGCAATCTGTCTTCACGACCATAATTTTGAATTTTGAATTTTTAATTTTTAATTTTAAACTTACCACTTACAACTTACTACTTGCGAATAATACCTATTCAAATTACAATACTATTAGAAGGAGTGAAAAGTATTGGATAACAAAAAACGAACACGCGCGTTGTTACTTTATATCGGGATCCCGATTATTATAATTCTCGCCGTGACGCTGCTTTTCGCCAATCAGCCCAAAGGCGCCGAGGTCAAGACCTCAACCCTTGTCGGCTATTTCAAGGACGCCAAGGTTGACGATTATGTGCTCAACTTCGGCACCGGCGAAATCAAGCTAACACTTAAGGACAAGACAATCGTCTCCGGTACAGTCGCGGACGCGTACAAGTTCAGCGAGGATATTCAGGAATATGTGAAGCCTGAATTTGAGAAGGGCAGTCTCACGTATAACGAAATCCGCAAGTCGGACAATTCCTTCCTCATGAATATTCTGCCGAGCATCATAACCTTCCTGCTTCTGATAGTTTTCTGGATATTTATCATGAAGCGTATGGGTGCCGGCGGTCTCGGCGGCAAGGAAATGAGCTTCGGCAAAGCAAAAATCAAGAATACCAACGACGAAAAGCGTAAGACTACCTTTGAGGACGTCGCAGGTGCCGATGAGGAGAAGGAAGAGCTGGAGGAGATTGTCGAGTTCCTCAAATCTCCCGAAAAGTTTAACACTCTCGGCGCGCGAATCCCCAAGGGCGTGCTGCTCGTGGGACCTCCCGGAACAGGTAAGACGCTGCTTGCGCGTGCAGTTGCCGGCGAGGCAGGAGTACCGTTCTTCTCAATTTCAGGCTCCGACTTTGTTGAAATGTTTGTCGGCGTCGGTGCTTCACGTGTGCGCGACCTTTTTGATCAGGCAAAGAAGAACTCACCGTGTATTGTTTTCATAGACGAGATTGACGCCGTAGGACGTCAGAGAGGCGCAGGACTCGGCGGCGGTCACGACGAGCGTGAGCAGACGCTCAACCAGCTGCTTGTTGAGATGGACGGCTTCGGAGCGAATGAGGGCGTTATTATGATTGCGGCGACAAACCGCCCGGATATCCTCGACCCGGCTCTCATGCGTCCCGGACGCTTTGATCGTCAGGTTATCGTCAGCTATCCCGACATCAACGGTCGTGAGGCTATCCTCAAGGTTCACGCCCGCAAGAAGCCGCTTGCTCCCGATGTTGTTCTCAGGACAATTGCCAAGACTACAGCAGGCTTCACCGGAGCTGACCTGGAGAATCTCCTCAACGAAGCTGCGCTCCTCGCTGCTCGCGCCAACAAAAAGGCTATTACCATGAAAGAAATCGAGGAAGCAACCATCAAGGTTGTTGCCGGAACAGAGAAGAAGAGCAAGGTTATGTCCGACAAAGAAAAACGTCTTACTGCTTATCACGAGGCAGGACACGCGATTCTTTTCCATGTCTGCGAGACGCAGGATCCTGTTCACGAAATTTCAATCATTCCGCGCGGAATGGCAGGCGGTTATACAATGCCGCTTCCGACCGAGGATAAGTCATACAATTCACGCAACGAGATGTTTGAGGACATTGTTGTGGCTCTCGGCGGACGTGTTGCAGAGGCGCTTATTCTCGACGATATCTCAACCGGTGCTTCAAATGATATTGAAAAAGCAACCAAAATCGCCCGTAATATGGTCACAAAGTACGGTATGACCGACGAGCTTGGACCCATTGCATACGGTCAGAGCAACGGCGAAGTGTTCCTTGCACGCGATATGGGGCACGTCAAGGACTATTCCGAGGAGACTGCCGCCAAAATTGACAAGCTTATTCTCGGCATTGTCAAAAAGGCATATAATCAGGCCGAAACGCTTCTCAGCGCGAATATCGACAAGCTGCACGAAATCGCTAAGTACCTCATTAAGTATGAGAAAATGCACAATGAGGACTTTGAGAAGGTCATGAACGGCACTTTCGTATGGCCTTCGGAACAACCCGAGGCTGATGAGCCGCAGGTGGAAGAAACAACAGAATAAAATAGCAAAGACCGTCGCTTTTGCGGCGGTTTTATTTTTCTTAAGTTTTTACAGAAAGAATATATATTCGCGTGTTTTCGTGTGTTATTATAATCGTACAAGGGTAACTCAAAGTTTAAAGATGTATCAAAGTCGGTTTTAGTAAAAGTTAAGATATAATAACAGCAGCGGAGGCATAATTGTCTCCGCTATATGCATAATAATATGTTTTTATCTATTGCAAAAAATCGCACAAACGTTTATAATATATGTTAGGCTTATTACCCTGATGAACGATTGAAAAAACGTCGCAGGATACATTAGCGAGTCATAGCCCAAACGTCACCTTTACAGACATATGATATGGAACAGTTGTCACAGTCTAAACGACACCTTTACAGACATATGATATGGAACAGTTGTCACAGTCTAAACGACACCTTTACAGACGTTTGACAGGACAGCAAGTCACATTCTAAACGACACCTTTACAGACGTTTGACAGGACAGCAAGTCACAGCTCAAACCAAGCATTGGATAGGAGAAGTCCCGTAACAGGGTAGAGATATTAAAATGGAGTGTATTTTTTATGTCACAGGATAAAATTATTGTGAAGGGTGCGCGCCAGCATAACCTAAAGAATATAAATGTAACAATTCCGCGCGATAAGCTTGTTGTAATCACCGGACTTTCAGGCTCGGGTAAGAGCTCGCTTGCCTTTGATACTATTTATGCCGAAGGTCAGCGCCGCTATGTCGAGAGCCTCAGCTCCTACGCTCGAATGTTCCTCGGGCAGAGCAACAAGCCTGATGTTGACGAAATTCAGGGACTTTCTCCGGCGATTTCAATTGACCAGAAAACTACATCACATAATCCGCGTTCAACCGTCGGCACCGTAACGGAAATATATGACTATCTCCGTCTGCTCTTTGCCCGAATCGGTATTCCTCATTGCCCGGTTTGCGGTCGTGAAATAACTCAGCAAAGCGTAGACCAGATTGTGGACAGTGTTTTGGCTCTCGAGAACGGAACAAAAATTCAGATTATGGCTCCGATTGTCCGAGGACGAAAGGGTACTCAGCAGAAGGAGTTTGAAAAGGCCCGAAAGGCGGGCTTTGTGCGCGTGCGTGCAGACGGAGAAATGTATGACCTTTCGGAAAATATTGAGCTTGAGAAGAATAAAAAGCATAATATTGATATTATAGTTGACAGGCTTGTTGTCAAGGACAATATTCGCTCGCGTCTTGCTGACTCAATCGAGACAGCGTCAAAGCTGACTTCCGGGCTTATTACCGTCAACGTTATCGGCGGCGAGGATATGACCTTCTCCCAGAACTACGCCTGCCCGGAGCACGGCGTAAGTGTGGACGAGCTCTCGCCGAGAATGTTTTCTTTTAATAATCCGTTCGGAGCCTGCCCGAAGTGCACCGGTCTCGGAGTTTTTCTGAAAGTTGACCCTCAGCTTGTCGTTCCAAACCCGGAGCTCAGCGTTGCACAGGGCGGACTGAAGGGAAGCGGCTGGGCAATGGAAGGAAACTCTATTGCGGAAATGTATTTTAATGCTTTAGCAGAAAAATATAACTTTAAGCTGACTACTCCGATAGGGGAGCTGCCGGAGAAAATCCTGAACATATTGCTCTACGGGACAAACGGCGAAACGCTGACGCTGCGCCGCAGAATGCCGTTCGGAGATGAACGGATTATGACCAGACCGTTTGAAGGTATTGTCAATAACCTTGAGCGCCGCTTCCGAGAAACGACAAGTGCTTGGATTAAGGACGAGATTCAGGGCTATATGGCGGAGATTCCGTGCGATGCGTGCGGCGGCAGAAGATTATCTCCCACAAGCCTTGGTGTTACAGTCGGCGGTCTTAACATTGCCGAGTTCTGTGATATGCAGGTTGTTGAGGCGCTGGACTTCATTAAAACATCAAATCTATCGGAGCGCGACCGCTTTATTGGTAAGGCGGTGTTTAAAGAGGTGAGGGAGAGGCTGAACTTTCTCAATAGCGTCGGTCTCGGTTATCTGACTCTTTCGCGCTCAAGCGGAACGCTCAGCGGCGGTGAAAGTCAGCGAATACGCCTTGCTACTCAGATTGGCTCCTCACTAATGGGGGTTATGTATGTCCTGGACGAGCCGAGCATCGGACTTCATCAGCGTGACAATGAGAAGCTTCTCGGTACGCTCAAGCACCTTCGCGATGTAGGAAATACGGTTATTGTTGTTGAACACGATGAGGATACGATGTACGCCGCCGACCATATTATTGACATAGGTCCCGGAGCCGGAATTCACGGCGGCGAGATAATTGCCGAGGGCGACGTTGAGGCGATAAAGGCGAATGAAAAATCAATCACCGGTCAGTATCTCAGCGGAAAACGTTCTATCCCTGTTCCTGAAAAGCGCAGAAAGGGTAACGGAAAGTTTCTTGAGGTCAAGGGTGCGGCTCAGAATAATCTGAAAAACATTAACGTTAAATTTCCTTTAGGTAAATTTATCTGCGTTACCGGTGTTTCCGGTTCAGGGAAAAGCTCGCTTGTCAACGAGATTGTCTACAAAAAGCTCGCTTCTGAGCTTAACCGTGCCAAAATCCGAGCAGGCAAGCATAAGAGTATCAAGGGACTTGAGAATCTTGACAAGGTTATTAACATAAATCAAAGCCCAATCGGAAGAACTCCGCGAAGCAATCCGGCAACGTATACAGGCGTTTTCACTGATATTCGCAATCTTTTTGCGACAACAACGGAGGCTAAAATGCGCGGCTACAGTCAAAGTCGGTTCTCGTTTAATGTAAAGGGCGGTCGATGTGAGGCATGTCAGGGCGACGGTATCATAAAAATTGAGATGCATTTCTTGCCTGATGTGTATGTTCCATGTGACGTGTGCAAGGGCAGGAGATATAACCACGAAACCCTTGAAGTAAAATACAAGGGAAAATCTATTCACGATGTGCTCGAGATGACAGTCGAGGAAGGACTCGAATTCTTCAGCACGATTCCGAGAATAAGCCGAAAGCTTCAGACGCTGTATGACGTCGGTCTCGGCTATATCAAAATCGGTCAGCCTGCAACAACTCTCTCCGGCGGCGAGGCTCAGCGTGTAAAGCTTGCGACAGAGCTTGCGAAGCGCAGCACCGGAAAGACTGTTTATATTCTTGACGAGCCGACAACCGGACTTCATATCGCTGATGTTCACAAACTCAGCGAGGTTCTCAATAAGCTTGTTGACAGCGGAAATACCGTTATTGTTATTGAACACAATCTTGATTTGATTAAAATTGCGGATCATATCATAGACCTCGGCCCCGAGGGCGGCAACTACGGAGGCACTATTGTTGCCGAGGGTACGCCTGAAAAGGTCGCAGAGGTTGAAGGCTCTTTCACCGGACAGTATCTGAGAAAGATATTTGATAAACAGTGAATAACGAATTATTAACAATTAACAGTTTACAGTTTCGGTCGAGCAGATAGGTCGTATAGAAAATATACGTCGCCAATCCGAAAATATTTCTTTGTTTGCTGCGCAAGCAGCATAAAAATTTGGTCGGGCAACAGACGTGAGAAACTAAAAATCTGTCTGCCAGACCTTACAACTTACCACTTACAACTTTCCGCTTACTACTTACAACTTACAACTTAAAACTTTGTCCGCTTACTACTTACAACTTACAACTAATAAAAACATTGACACGAGGGAATATTGGGATTATAATATAAGGTGCATTATTATGTGTCGAGAGGATAATACTTATGAAGATTGACAGACGAACACTCAGCATAATTGTTGCGTTCCTGATTGTTTTGATTGCGGGCGGAGCGGTTCTTTTTATGGTGCTCAACTCTAACTCAGCGGTTCCGTCAGGTTCTACAGTTGCCACATCTTCCGCGACAGACAGCGAGGGCAACACTATCGCGCCTGATGATGTTTCTGCCAATCTGCCTGTTAATCCTGTCGATTTCGTCTCCTTGCAGGAGAAGAATCCGGAGATTTTCGGTTGGATTAAGGTTCCCGACACTAATATCGACTATCCTCTTCTTCAAAGTACGGAGCGTGACGACTTCTATCTGCATCAAGCCTATGACAAGTCCGGCTACAGCTTCGCAGGCTCGATTTATATGGAGTATTGCAACAGTACCGAGATGACAGACAGGGTATCAGTGCTGTATGGTCATAATATGATTGACGGCTCGATGTTCGCTAATCTTCACAAATTCGAGGATACAAGCTTCTTCAACAATAAGAAGCACCGCTATTTTTACATTTATACTCCAACCAGAAAGCTCACATATGAGGTTGTCTCAGCGTATGAGTATGACAACAGGCATATTATGAATTCGTTCAACTTTGCCGAGAATGATGTGTTTGAGAATTACCTCAAGTATATTCAGAATCCGCGTTCCGTCGTCAGAAATGTCCGTACCGACCTTGATCATGAGCTAAGTATTTTCGACAAAATTGTTACTTTGAGCACCTGCGTTGATGTGGGAGACGGCAGGTATCTTTTACAGGGGGTTTTAGTGAAGGATGAATTTACAAGGTAACGGCAGTAATCATAACAAAAGACCTAATCTTAACGATGATAACGAATCATTTATAAAATTCAGACAAGACTCGGACTATGAGCGGATTACCGGTCAGAGCCCGAGTGCCGGTTCGTTTGAGACTTCTCAGGATGACACCGAGCGTTCCAAAAAGCTTCAGGAAGCGATTGATATGGAGAATTCCTCAGCGTATGAGGATCTTGATGATTTTATCTATCGCCAGAACAAGAAGCGCACAAAAACAAGCGGCAGGCATCATCATCACCGCCATCGCAGCCCGTCGGTGCTCTCTCCCGGTCACAAGAGAAAAACAACCTCTAAACCGCACAAGCACAAGCATCATTTTCATCGCCATCACCACCGCAGAAAGAGAATGAAAGCTTGGAAGAAGGTTATCATCGGAATTCTCGCAGGTATTCTCGCTGTTATTATCGGTTTATTTGCGGCTTTCTTCATTATGGTTAACATCGGTAAATCCGCACTTCTCGATAAAACAGGGCTTAATATTGCCGCTCCTGACTCTGCTCAGGTTCAGGAGAACGGTAATTATCTGCTTTACAAGGGGCAGCGATATAAGTATAACGATAATATCACGACTATTCTCTGTATGGGTATAGATAAAGAGTCGTTCTCGAGTGATTCGGATGATATCGGAACCGGCGGTGACGCGGATACTCTGTTCCTGCTTGCGATGGATTTGGAGAGCGGCAACGCTAAGATTATCACTATCTCGCGTGACACCATGGCTGAAATCGGAGTTTACTCTCCGAACGGTTCATATATAGGAACCAGAAAATCTCAGATATGTCTTGCTTACGCTTATGGCGACGGCAAGGAAACCAGTTGTCACAACCAGCTCGTGGCTGTTCGTCAGTTGTTCTATAATCTTCCGATTAACTCCTACATCTCGCTCGACATGGATGGAATCGGCCCGATCAACGATTCAGTCGGCGGTGTTGACGTTATTTCTCCCGAAACAATCAAGCCGTTTAAGGAAGGTGAGAAGTATTCTCTCTACGGTTCGATGGCAACTCAATTTGTTCGTACAAGAACTCACGCTACAATCGACGGCAACAGCCTGCGTATGCAGAGACAGAAAGCGTATCTTGAAAGCTTCGCTTCAAAGGTTCTGACAATGACAAAGGAGAAGATTACTACTCCGCTTGATGTTTTCAACACCGCTTCTCCTTATGTTTGCACCAACATTGACGCGCCGAAGGTATCATACTTTACAACCACTATGCTTCAGGCTTCGTTCAAGGGCTTCGAGATTGAGAACGTTCCAGGTGAGCTAAAGGACGGCGGCAAATATGCTGAGTTCTATGTTGATGAAGAAAAGTTCTTTGAGCTGTTTTTGAACACTTATTATAAACCTGTTAATTAAGAATCAGAGCCGACTCGTTTGAGCCGGCTCTTTTTAGTTTAGTATTAATACACCGAGTGTGAGGTATGTTGCGAACGCCGTCCAGAGCAGATACGGAATCTGCAATGCTCCTGCAAGCGGTGATATTTTGTAGAACAGCTTTATCATAATGATTATCATGATTAACAGCAGAACTATCCAAATAAACGCCAGCAGATATGCCGCAAGATTGAAGAAAATTATCGGCCAGACAAAATTTACAATAAGCTGAGCGCCGTAAACCGCGAGAGCGGTTGTACGAAGACCTTTCGGGTCATTTCGCGCGGTATAAATAATATATGCCGATATCCCCATTAGCAGAAACAGAAATGTCCATACAATAGGAAACAGAAAATCAGGCGGAGATAGGGGAGGCTTATTTGCTTTGTCAAAGCTCTCCATACCAAACATAGAGATTATTCCCGACAAAATTCCTACTCCGAGGCTGATTGCGCAGCTTGCGATGAGTTTTTTGATGTCTATACTGTGTACCATTCGCATTTAAAATTATCCTTTCAGCTTTAGCTTCCGGAATATTATATGCATTTGGGAGTAAAAATATGTATTTTTGAAGTTGTAAGTTTTTGCCGTTCACTATTCCTTATTCGTTATTCACTAATAATTCGGTCGGGCAGAGAACGCGAGTATTTCGCATTCTGTCTGCCCGACCTAAACTCTAAATATTTATTTGTTTATTATCTTACTCGTAATCCGCGATATTCGCCCATGTGGTGAGAAGCTCCTGCTCCTCGGGAATTCCCTTGACTGACTGAGAAGCCGCAACAATCGGCATCCAGTACTGGACGAGCTGTTTCGCTGTGTCTGTCTTTCTGCAATAGACGTCGAGGTACTTTTTCGCAATATCCTCTTTGTTTCCGAGAGTCAGCATAAGGTATGTTCTTGCCGCGTCGGCAGCTCCGTTGCCCTGAGTTACATGTGCCCAGTCAATAACATAGGCGTCGCCAACCGGGGTGATGATTACGTTGCTGGGAACAAAGTCTCCGTGACAAACCTTGTTGTGCTTCTTCATTCCGTTTACGCGGTTGTGAAGCTCATAGCGAACTGTGGCGTCGAGCTTGGTACTGCTGATTTTCTTCTGCATCTTGTCGCGAAGGTCAGTGAGCAGGGGAGAACGCTTTGAGAGAATATCAATCTGAATGTCAACGAATTTTTCGATGAATTCGTCAATGTTCTCGGGATTTTCAGCCATGAGCTCAGCCATAGTCTTGCCTTCGATATAATCGGAGACAATAGCCCACTTGCCGTCAACCATCGTTACCTCGCGAAGACGGGGAATTTTAATCTCGCCGATTTCTTCAACGCGAGCCTGATTCAGAGCTTCGTTGAGTACGGCAGCCTTTGAAAAGTTTTCGTCAAATACCTTGATTGCCTTGTCGCCGTCACGGTATATTTTTTTGCCTTTTGTTTCATAAATGATGTTTTCAAGCTTCATCTCACTCAGCCTCCTTGTAGTCCTTGCCGTAGTAAGCCTTGAGGTACATTTCCTTGATTTCGCTCATGAGCGGATATCTCGGGTTTGCGCCTGTGCACTGGTCGTCGAACGCCTGCTCGGTCATATCGTCGAGAGTATCGAGGAAGTATTTCTCATCAACGCCGTAGTCGCGTATTGTTTCCTTGATTCCGATTCTCGCTTTGAGGTCGTTTACAGCCTTGATAAGGTTTTCAACCTTCTCATCGTCGTCCTTGCCACCGAGGTTCAGGTACTCGGCAACCTCAGCATATCTTCGCTTGGTGTCAGGGTAAGCGTACTGGGAGAAGGTTCCCATCTTTGTAGGAGTTTGTGAAGCGTTAAAGCGGATAACATACTCAAGCATAAGAGCATTGGCGATACCGTGAGCGATGTGGTGGAACGCGCCGAGCTTGTGAGCCATCGAGTGACATACACCGAGGAACGCATTGGCAAACGCCATACCTGCCATTGTAGCGGCGTGGGCAACTTTCTCGCGTGCGAACGGTTCGTTCTGACCGTTGTCGTAGCAAGCAGGGAGATATTCAAAGATGAGCTTGAGAGCTCTCAGCGCGAGACCGTCAGTGAAGTCAGTGTTGAGCATTGCTGCATAAGCCTCGAGTGCGTGGGAAACAGCGTCAATACCTGAAGCTGCTGTGAGTCCCTTGGGACCGGACATCATAAGGTCGGCGTCTACAATCGCCATATCGGGCATTAGCTCGTAGTCAGCGAGAGGATACTTGGTTCCGTCGCTCTCATCGGTGATTACAGCGAACGGAGTGACCTCAGAGCCTGTTCCTGATGATGTAGGAACTGCGATAAACATCGCCTTGTCGCCCATATGCGGGAACTTGTAAATTCTCTTTCTTATATCGGAGAAGCGCATAGCCATGTCTGCAAAATCAACTTCAGGGTGTTCATAGAGAACCCACATAATTTTGCCGGCGTCCATAGCGGAACCGCCGCCGAGCGCAATGATGACATCGGGCTTGAAGGCTTCCATAGCCGCAGCGCCTTCCTTGGCGGAAGCGAGCGTCGGATCGGGCTGAACGTTGAAGAAGGTTGTGTTGGTGATTTCCATTGCGTCAAGCTCATCTGTAATGCGCTTTGAGTATCCGTTATTGAAGAGGAATTCATCGGTTACGACGAAAGCTCTCTTCTTGCCGAGCTCGTCCTTGAGCTCTCTGAGGGCTACCGGCAGACAGCCCTTCTTAATATAAACCTTTTCCGGTGTTCTGAACCAAAGCATATTTTCTCTCCTCTCGGCAACAGTCTTGATGTTGAGCAGGTGCTTGCAGCCTACGTTCTCTGAAATTGAGTTTCCGCCCCATGAACCGCAGCCGAGTGTCAGCGACGGTGTGAGGTCAAAGTTGTAGAGATCGCCGATTCCGCCGTGTGAGGAAGGTGTGTTGACGAGAATTCGGCAGGTTTTCATGCGCTTGGCGAATGTGTCAATTTTATCCTTCTCGGTGACAGCGTTGAGATAGATTGATGAGGTGTGTCCGAAGCCGCCGTCAGCGATAAGCTGCTCAGCCTTTGCGAGCGCGTCCTCAAAGCCTTCGCTCTTGTACATTGCGAGAACGGGGGAGAGCTTTTCGTGAGCGAATTCCTCGCTGATATCTACGCTCTCGACCTCGCCGATAAGAATTTTTGTCGTCTTGGGAACAGTTACTCCTGCGAGCTCGGCAATTTTATATGCCGGCTGTCCGACAATTTTGGCGTTGAGAGCGCCGTTGATGATTATGGTCTTTCTTACCTTGTCGATTTCATCGGCGGAGAGCACATGACATCCGCGGTCGATGAATTCATGTTTTACTTTGTCGTATATATTTTTGTCAACGATAACGCTCTGCTCGGAAGCACAAATCATACCGTTGTCAAAGGTCTTGGAATGAATTACCGAGTTTACTGCAACGAGGATGTCGGCAGTTTCGTCGATGATTGCCGGGGTGTTTCCCGCGCCTACGCCGAGAGCCGGCTTGCCGCTTGAATACGCTGCCTTTACCATTCCGGGGCCGCCTGTAGCGAGGATTGTGTCAGATTCGCTCATGATGAGGTTTGTCATTTCGAGCGAGGGAGCATCAATCCATCCGATAATGTCCTCGGGAGCGCCTGCCTCAACAGCGGCTTCGAGAACAATCTTTGCAGCCTCAATGGTGCTCTTTTTAGCACGCGGATGAGGTGATATGATGATACCGTTCCTTGTTTTGAGCGCGATAAGACACTTGAAAATCGCAGTTGAGGTGGGGTTGGTTGTTGGGATAACTGCCGCGATAATGCCGATAGGCTCTGCAACACGCATTGTACCCATCGACTCGTTCCTGTCGATTACATCGCAGGTCTTTGCGTCGCGGTATTTGTTGTAAATATATTCGGACGCAAAGTGGTTTTTGATGACCTTGTCCTCTACAATGCCCATTCCGGTTTCTTCAACCGCAAGCTTGGCAAGTGGAATTCTCGCTCGGTTAGCGGCTGTTGCCGCGGCGAGAAAGATTTTGTCAACCTGTTCCTGTGTGAAAACAGCATACTCCTGTTGAGCTTTTCTGACTCTTTTGATAGTCTGTTCAAGAGCCTGAACGCTGTCTGTGACAGGATAGTTCTTTGTACTCATAATCTAACCTCCGTTTTGATATGGGTTATTATAATTCTATAAAAGAAATACTAAATTAATTCAATGCCGAGCTTTTCGGCAATTTTGGCGACCGGCGAGCCTTTTGGCGCTTTTACCTTTACTCCATCTGTGTTGTTGAAGCAGTTCTCTGCGACCTCGGTGCTGCCCATAAAAACGACTTTTTTAAGCGAGCCGCACTCGGCAAAAGCATATTCGCCGACGCTCTTGACGTTTTTCGGAATTGTGATTGTTTCGATTCCGCTTGCGTCAAAGGCAAACAGCTCAATTGATTCGAGCTTATCGGGAAGCTCAATTGCTTTCAGGCTTGTGCAACCGCAGAAGGCGTTCTTGCCGATTAAGTTGATTGTGTCGGGTAACTCGACTTCCTCGAGAGTTTTGCAGAACGCAAAGGCGTAGTCGGGAATTTCGGATACAGTATCCGGTACGACAACCTTTTTGACTTCGGACATCTTGAAAGCGCTGCGGTCAATCGCGGTTACTGTCTTGCCTTCGTATTCTTCGGGAATTTTAATTGTGTCGCCGTTCGGCTTGACGTCAATTACAGTCAATCCGCCGTCGGATGATGGATTGTATCCAACTCCGTTTTTGTCGCGAATTTCCGGCTCGGTGGGGGTGACTACTGACACTTTGTCCTCAGACGGCTTGATTGTGCACCCGGAAGCAAGCGTGACAGAAATCATTCCGGCGGCAAGCAACGCTGCTAATGCTTTTTTCATATAGTTCTCCATATTGGTTGAATAATAGCACATTGTTAAACTTTTGTCAATCCTATAGAGCTTTTTCAGCTCTTATTCTCTATTATAAACAAAATTTCCAATAATTACAATGGTTTTTGCAAAGAAATAGCGGATAGCTTTTGCTATCCGCGTGGATTAAATTATAAACAGTCCGAAAACTCCGAGAATGACCGAGAAGAGCGCTCCGACAACGACATCTTTGATGAAATGAACCCCGGCGAGAACTCTGCTTGCGGCTATCATAATGCCGATTATCAGCGCGGCGATTCCGACGGCAGTGTTGAGATAGAGATAGACCATCGCGATGATAAATACACTCGCGGTGTGGCGGCTCGGAAAGCTTTCTCCTTTTTTGTCGCGTGGTATGAGCGGTTTGATATTGTACGTCTCATATGGTCTCGGGCGATTTATAAAGCGCCTGAGAACCGTCAGCGCGAGAAACGTCACCGCCGGAACAGTTACGCATTTTATCAGGGTTGCGCGGTCAGCCTCACCGTTCAGCGTCATTATAAAAAGCACTATAATAAGCGCCGGATAGGCGAGAAATACTGCGAACGGCAGGAATGTGTATATGAATTTAAGCAGGAAAAGAAGCACGCTGTGTCTTGTGAAAAACTGCGATATTTTGTTATAGCGTTGTTCATTCATGGGAATCACCGCTTTGATTCTATCACCGCTATTCCATACAGTCAAGTGAATTCTACGTTATATTCCTCAATCCAGTATTCAAGCTCGATGATATAGGCGAGAATCTGCGGAGCCTTCATCAGCTGTCCGTACCACGGAGAGCTGATTCCGTCGGGATTCATGATTATTTCCTCAATACCGCTTTTGCTCAGAATCTCCGTTAGAGTATTTTTCTTTTGTAGAATATTCTTTACTTTGGAAGCACATATTCTCATGTATTCGGGATTGTGTGTCTTTGGATAAGGGCTTTTCTTGCGCCAAGCGATGTCATAGGGGAGAATGTCCTCGAAAGCCTTGCGCACGATTCCCTTCTCACGACCGTCGTATGCTTTGATTTCCCACGGCATATTGTATGCGTATTCGACAATTCTGTAGTCGCAGAACGGAACTCTGACCTCTAGTCCGCTGTACATGCTGCACCTGTCCTTGCGCTCCAGCAAGCATTGCATGAACCAATAGTAGTTGAGCATGAACATCTCGCGCATTCGTGAGGTCAGTTTGCTGTCGCTGCTTAGTTTGTCGGTCTGTTTGATTGTGTCAAGATATTTTTGCCGGACATATTCCTCTCCGCGGGGCAGAACTCCGTCGGCGAGAATACTCCTTCGTATGTCCTGAGAGCGAGACCACGGAAAGTTATCCTCAAAAAGAATTTCGTGGTTGTGATACCACGGATAACCGCCGAACAGCTCGTCGGCGCATTCGCCCGACAGCGCGACGGTATAATTCTGCTTAATCTCCCGGCAGAACAGCAGGAGAGAGGAGTCAACGTCAACATAGCCCGGCAAATCTCTCGCAAGCACGCTCGGGTACAGCGCGTCGGCAAGCTCCTTGTTGTCGAGGATAACCTCGTTGTGAGTTGTTCCTGCGTTTTGTGACATCAGCCTTATGAATTCAATATCGGCAGTCGGTTGAAATAGGCTTTTTTCGAAAAACTTCATATTGTCACGATATTCGACGGAATATGTTGTAGGTGGTTCTATCATATTTCTTTTGTAGAAATTTGAAGCGGTCTGTACTATGATACTGCTGTCCAGTCCGCCTGACAAAAAGAAACAGAGCGGAACGTCGCTTATGAGTTGCTTTTCAATGGCGTCGGTGAGCAGATAACGTATTTTTTCAACACTCTGTTCCGGTGTGTCGGTATACTCGCACGCTTTGAGCGTGAAATAACGCGTTTTGCGGAGTCTTCCGCCCTCATAGACGGCGTATTCGCCCGGCAAAAGCTCCTTAACATCTTTGAAAACTCCCGTTCCCGGAGTTCTCGCGGGACCGAGAAAGAACACCTCGTATAAGCCTTCCTCGCCGACCTCGGGTTTTACCTTGCCGCTTTTAAGCAGGGCTTTAATTTCCGAGCCGAAAACAAGTCCGTTCTCAAATTCGCTGTAGAAAAGCGGCTTTACGCCTACCTTGTCTCTGCACAAAAACAGCTTTTTGCTGTACGCCTCATATACCGCAAAGGCAAAAATACCGTTGAGCATATCGGCGCAGTCCTCGCCATACTCGATGTAGGATTTGAGCACAACCTCGGTGTCGCTGTGACCTTTAAACTTGTATCCGCGTTTTTTTAACTTTTTCCGGAGTTCTTCGGTGTTGTAAAGCTCTCCGTTGTAGACAATTACGTATTTTTCGTTTTTCATTCCGCACATCATCGGCTGCTTGCCGTTATCCTTGTCGATTACGGTGAGGCGGCGGTGGATAAGCGCAACGTTGTGGTCGATAAATATTCCGTTTTCATCAGGTCCGCGCCGCTCCAGAGTTTTTGACATCTCGGAGAGTACTCCGATTTTTTGAGATAAGTCCTCATATTTGCTAAGTAAGCCTGCAATTCCGCACATAGTTTCCTCCGTTTATTTTCTGAAAATATTGTAGATAAAGCAAAGCCCCGTGAGCATCAGCATAACGCTGCCGAGCAGAGAGGTGCTCAACGCGAGCGCCGGCGCTTCGCCGGTTCCCGAGAATACCGGTAATGTTACCCGGAACAGTCTGATAAATATAAAGGTGAAGGCAGTGGTCAGTAAGCCTTGGATAATTCTATATAAGAAAAATATCCACTGTTTTATATTCACGCTTCCAAGTGCCTGAAAAACCTGAAAGTGAACACATAGTCCGCCGAATCCGACGGCAAAAGCGATGAGCAGGATATTATTGGAGCTGCTCAGAAGGTTGCATGCCGTCGTTACCTCGAGCAGAATATTCGCCGCGGTTGAGGCGGAATTGTCCGCGAGAAGGCGAGTCGTGACCTCGTTGAATGCCGAGAACATCACAACCATTCCGCACATTTCGATACAGCCGTAGGTTCCGCTTTCGACAGCTTTTACAAGAGCGTTTGACAATTTTTCGGAAGTTAGTCTTAGTTCCGAATTAGAATTATAACTTTGCTTTTCCCTGAAAATATATTTATTCGCAACCCCGAGAATTATTACAGAAATAATCTGAGCCGCAAGAATGCATGCTCCTGCCTCGGAGCTGTCCAAAAGTCTCACCCCAACGAACGTAATCAAGAACCCGGGGCCTGCTCCGACTGCGAAGTATGAGCATTTTTTAGCTTCATATGCATTTATCTCGCCGTTTTCATAAAGTGTTCGGATTCCTCTTGCTCCGACAGGATAACCGCCGAAAAGACTGAGCAGAATTATCGCCGCGCAGCTGCCGGATAATCCGAAAAGCATAGTTGTTGGTTTTTCAAGATGTTTCCCGAGCATACGGCTCAGTCCGCTTTCCGCAACAAAGGCAGCCGCTGCCATAAATGGAAAAAGCGATGGCACGAGAACCTCTGCGCAAAAATATATTCCTTTCAGAGCGCCGTCCGAGCATTCTCTGCCGAAGAACATAGCGCAGAATATCACAGCAGAGATGAAAACGAGCTTTGTGACGGCTGACTTTTTGCTTTCGCCAATCATCATTTTTTATCACCGCTAATATATATGTAGTATTGACCTCACAAATGTCTTAAAAGGGTGATAGATATGAAAAACATGGAACAAAGGAGAGTTCAGGAGCTTAACTACAAGCTCCCGGTTCTGGAGTTTACAGGTAACAGAAGAGTATTGACCGAGGGCTCGACAGGTGTTTTGAAGTATGATGATGAGCTCGTCAGGCTGAACAGCAGAAGCGGAGTTATTACATTCAAGGGCAGAGGTTTGAGCATAAAGTGTATTTCCCCGACTTGTGTGATAGTTGAGGGATTTATAATTTCTGTGGAATTTACGGGTTGACGCTATGGTTTTAAGGTTTATCAGACTGCTCAGGGGATATGTCGAGTTTGTTCTTTTCGGTCGTTTTCCGGAGCGATTTATTAATTTGCTCACCCGTGAGGGGATTCGTTCATGGGATATAATGCCCGAAAAGGGTATGTATAACGGAAAAATGCTGCTGACCGACTACAGGCGAATTCGACCGCTCGCACGGCGAGCGGGAGTAAGGCTCAAAGTTAGGAAAAGGTCAGGTCTGCCGTTCTTTTTAAAAAAATACAGAAGGAGACGCGGACTTCTCATCGGTGCGGCGGCAGGGCTTGTACTGCTTACTGTACTCAGCCAATTCGTTTGGGATATCAGAATTTCGGGTGTGAATACGCTGAGCTATTCCAAGGTTATGGCAGCTCTCAGCGATAACGGGCTATATCCCGGGTGCTTCAAGCCGTCGCTCACTGTCAGCGAAATTGAGAGAGAAACAGAGCTTTATGTTCCCGACATAAGCTGGATTTCCATCAATATTCTCAACAATATTGCCGAGGTTGAGATTAAAGAAAAGGTCAGAAAGCCCGGGATATCTGATACAAAAACGCCGTGCAATATCAAAGCTTCCGACGACGGCGTGATTACCGATATAATAGTTCACAGCGGAAGCTGTACGTTGAAGCGCGGAACAGCTGTTACCAAAAACAGTCTGCTTGTCAGCTCTGTTATTGAGGATAATGAGCAGAATATAAGGTATGTTCACAGCGACGCGGAGATTTTTGCTGATGTAAAGGCTGATAAAGTGTTCAAAATTCCGATAACGAATAATAAAATTGTTTTCAAAAGCGAGACCGATGAACGTTCCCGTCTGCGATTTCTTTGGGCTGAGCTTCCGTTATCTCTGGCTCCAAGGCGAAGTGATAACTTCGTGAGTGTATTCTCTCAGCGAAGGGTTATATTTAACAGTGTAACGCTACCGATAGGCGACAGCCTCGAAAGACTGTATTATTATTCAAATTCAGAAATAAAACACACTCCCGACGAAGCAAAATCAATTCTGAAGAAAAAGGCAGCGCTTTATGAGTGCTTTTGTGAGGGAAAAGGCAGGGTAAAGACACGAAGCTTTAACTTTAAAAGAATTGACGGCTTTGATGTTCTGAGTGCTTCGTATGTTTTTAACAAGAATATCGCTGTTAAACAAAGGCTGAAAGTAAATTAAAATTGCCTTTTCGAAAAAATATTGTGAATTCTTCGTCTGTATGATATAATAACAACGATTCTATTATTAGAAAGTGTGTTGTTATGAAAATCCTCTGCATTGGCGATGTCGTGGGAAAGGTTGGATGTGATTTCTTGCGTTCCAAGCTTCCGTCGCTCAAAAAGGTTAAGGGAATTGACTTTGTTATCTGCAACGGTGAAAATTCCTCTGACGGCAACGGAATAACTCCTGCCTCGGCTCGGTTTTTGTTTGACAGCGGTGTTGACGTGATTACCCTTGGTAATCATTCCTTCCGCCGCAGGGAAGCCTACGACTATCTTGATGAAAACGAGTTTGTTATTCGCCCGGCGAATTATCCCGACTCAACCACACCGGGCAGGGGATACTGTATTGTCGATATGGGCAGAACACAGGTTGCCGTCGTTAATCTTATCGGCAATATGTATATGGAAAGCGGATTGGAGAGCCCGTTCGACAGAATAGACAAGGTTCTCAAAAAGATTGACACAAAAAATATAATAGTTGATTTTCATGCGGAAACTACTTCCGAGAAGGCAGCGCTTGCGTTTTACCTTGACGGAAGGGTGAGCGCGTTTTTCGGCACTCATACCCATGTCCAGACCTCTGATGCTCATGTGCTGCCGTCCGGAACCGGGTTTATCACCGATGTAGGAATGACCGGTCCGCTCAATTCGGTGCTCGGCGTTGAGCCCGAAATCGTGATAAATAAGTTCAAAACGCGTATGCCTGTCCGCTTCGACCTCAAGAGAGGCGAATGCAAGATGGAGTGCGTAATTTTTGAAATTGATGAAAAAGTTGGCAAAACTATCTCGGCAGAAAGCCTAAGAATTATTTAAAATAACTATTGCAAATTTTCGGATTTGTCTGTATAATAGCTTTATATGGTAAAATCCGATTATTGCGGATTATTATAGTTAGGAAGTGCTGATTATGAATGGACTTGATTTGAAAAAGGCGGTTATCTCCGGCTCCAACAATATCTGTTCCAAGAAGTTGATGATTAACGACCTCAATATTTTTCCTGTTCCCGACGGTGACACAGGCACAAATATGTCAATGACAACCACAGCTGCTGTTTCGGCGCTTGAGAATGTTATTGATTCCAACGCAGGAAACGTTGCCAAGGCCATAGCTTCTGCTATGCTTCGCGGAGCACGCGGAAACTCAGGCGTAATTCTTTCCCTTTTGTTCAGGGGCTTTTCCCAGGGACTTAACACAAAAGAGGATGTTAACGGCAAAGATCTTGTCGAGGCTCTCGGACTCGGCGTTGACGCGGCGTACAAGGCTGTTATGAAACCCACCGAGGGTACAATTCTCACGGTAGCCAGAGTAGGCTACGAGGGCGGACTTAAGGTCTGCAACGAGAACGATGACGTAGCGTTCGTATGGGAGGCTGTTTGCAACGCTGCTTCCGAGGCGCTTCAGAAAACTCCGGAGTATCTACCGGTTCTCAAGAAGGCGGGCGTTGTTGACGCCGGCGGAATGGGACTTCTCTCAATCTTTGAGGGTATGCTTTCCTACTTCAAGGACGGTGAGATTGTTGAGCTCGATGAGAACGACGTTCAGGCTCAGCTTGACAACTTCTCCAGTACTGTTGCTGAATTTGACGAAGTAATCAACTTTACATATTGTACAGAGTTCATCGTCGGCAGAGATGAAACCATCGACACCGACCCCAACGAGCTCAGACTTTTCCTTGAGACAATCGGTGACTGCGTTGTTGTTGTCAACGATGACGAGATTATCAAGGTGCATGTTCACACCGAGCAGCCCGGCGACGCGCTCAAGAAGGGGCTTTGCTACGGTCAGCTTCTCACCGTTAAGGTTGAGAACATGAGAGAGCAGCACAAGAAGGCTAAGGCTGATAATGACGCCAAGAAGGAAAAAGCCTCAGAGGAAAAGCTTGAAGTTAAGGAACCTACAGAGGAATACGGCTTTGTCGCAGTTGCGGCCGGCGAGGGTGTTACGCAGCTTTTTAAAGACCTCGGATGTGAGAATGTCGTTTCCGGCGGTCAGAGTATGAACCCCAGCACTGATGACATCTATGCGGCTATCATGGCTACTCCGGCGAAGAAGGTAATCGTTCTTCCGAATAACAAGAACATCATTATGGCTGCGGAGCAGACTGTTCCCATGGTTGAGGACAGAGAGGTTGTTATCGTTCCGACAAGGACAATCCCGCAGGGTATGACAGCTATTCTTAACTTCGATCCCGAGCTTTCAGCCGAGAGCAACAAGGAAATGATGATGGACGCAGCAAAGAACGTCAAGACCGGTCAGGTTACGTTCGCAGCGCGCAACAGCGAGTTCGGTCATCAGAAAATCAAGGAAGGCGAGATTATCGCACTCGAGAACGGTAAACTCACCATCACTGATAAATCAGCTGTTAAGGCTTGTATAAAGCTTGCCAAGAATATGATTAAGCACGACACCTCGTTCGTCACTATCATTTACGGTGCCGACACAACCGAGGAAGAGGCACAGGAGGCTTTTGAGGCGATTAACGATAAGTTCGGTTCAAAGGTTGATGTATCGCTTGTAAACGGCGGTCAGCCGATTTACTACTTCGTGCTCAGTGTAGAATAAATTCTTATGGGTCGGCTCGTTCGGGTCGGCCCTGTTTTACTTTATAGGAAACTGCTTTGTAACGCTGCAAAATATAACTTTTTTTGCAGGATAACTGAAAATAGCAATAGTATAAGCTCCTATAAAGCAAAAAACAATTTTTATTCTCAGCTCAGTTTGCTGCTGCGCAGCAACGAGCTATGAGTAGCGAAATGCGCGCAAAGCGCGCCTTTCTTGTATGTTTCGGAAGGAGAGAACCGGTTATGCCTTCGCTATATGCTGTAAAAATTGAAGAACTCCGCGGCGTCGGCAAGGCTAAAGCCGAATGCTTTTACCGACTGGGAATATACTCCGTCGGTCAGCTTCTGACCTATTATCCGAGAACATACGAAAACTGGTCGGATATCACCGATATCTCCGACGTTGAGGATGGCGCGACGGTTTGCATTCGAGCTACGGTCGGCAGCGCTGTTTCGTCAAATTATACACGTTCGGGAAAGATTATATCCAAGCTTGCGGTGTATGACGAGAGCGGCGGTGCTGAGCTTGTTTTCTTCAATAACAAATATATTGACAAAATGCTCGCCTACGGCGCCGAGTATGTTTTCAGGGGGAAGGCTTCACATACTCTGGATGGCGTTCAGATGGTTGCTCCGACCTTCTCAAAGGTCAGCGAAGCTGCAAATCTCAGTCCTATTTATCCGCTCACTGCAGGACTTAACAATAACTTTATAATCAAGTGCATGAAGCAGGCATTGAGCATGCTTCCGGATGAAGTTAACGACCCTCTGCCGGATGAAATCCGCCGTAAGTTCAGATTGTTCGGACTAAAAGCGGCTCTTTTGAATATTCATTTCCCCGAGAACGAAGAAAAGCTTGAGCTCGCGAGAAAAAGGCTTGTCGCCGAGGAGCTTCTTGTTCTCAACCTTGGACTTCGCAGACTAAAATCTCACAAGCGTTCAGAAAATAAGAATATTATTTCTAACGACTTTTCAGCCGAATTCGAGGCGTTGCTTCCGTTCTCTCTGACAAATGCTCAGAAGAGAGCAATAGGGGACTGCATGAACGACATGAAAAGTCCCGAACAATCTCTCAACAGGCTTGTTCAGGGTGATGTTGGTTCCGGAAAAACCGCTGTCGCGGCTTCGCTTTGCTATACCGTAATAAAAAACGGAATGCAGTGCGCGTTTATGGCACCGACTGAAATACTTACGGAACAGCACTATAATTCTCTTAAAGAACTATTCAATAAAACAGACATAAAAATCGCTTTGCTGACAGGTTCCCTTAAAGAATCTGAGAAGAAGGCTGTCCGCTCCGGGCTTGAAAGCGGAGAGATTGACCTTGTAATCGGCACACACGCCTTGATTACTGACAAGACAGTTTTCAATAATCTTGCCTTTGTTGTCACCGATGAACAGCACCGATTCGGTGTTGCTCAGCGCGCTAAACTGCTCTCGAAGGGCAACAGCCCTCATTTGCTGGTTATGAGCGCAACTCCGATTCCGAGAACGCTCGGGCTCATTATCTTCGGCGACCTTGATATTTCTATTATTGACGAACTTCCGCCCGGGCGACAGGAGATTGACACGCTTCTCATTGATTCCTCGAAGCGAGACAGAGCGCTCGGCTTTGTTCGCAAGGAGATTCTCAGAGGCAGACAGGCTTACATTGTCTGTCCGCTCGTTGAGGAAGGGGACAGCGATCTCGCCTCAGCCGAGGAATACGCCGCCGAGCTTATGCTTAATCACTTCAGCGATATTCCGGTCGGAATTCTTCACGGTAAGATGAAGCCTGCCGACAAGGAAGCTGTCATGGCTGACTTTCAGCGTAACAAGCTCAAGCTTCTTGTTGCGACAACTGTCATTGAGGTTGGAATTGATGTTCCGAACGCTACAATAATGATGATTGAAAACGCCGAACGCTTCGGGCTTTCCACCCTCCATCAGCTGCGCGGAAGAGTAGGCAGAGGTACGGAGAAGAGCTGGTGTATTCTTGTTTCCGACAATACCTCCGATATTTCGCTGGAGCGTCTGAAAACTATGTGTACTACGCGCGACGGTTTTAAAATTGCCGACGCGGATTTGAAGCTCAGAGGGCCGGGAGATTTCTTCGGCTCGCGTCAGCACGGACTTCCCGAGCTGAGCATAAGCTCGCTTGCGGATACACGAAATCTTGAGCTTTCTCAAAAAATCGCCGATTATATTCTGATGTATTATGACTTTGAACATGACGACATGTACCGCGGTCTTCGCGGTGAGATTTCACGATTGTTCAAATCAACCGGAGATGAAACTCTCAATTGATACTTGCCAAGCCGCAGGCTTTTGTGTATAATAACTCTAGCATTTTCGGGAGGTTATCCTATGAAAAAGAAACTTTTGATATTCATTTCACTTGTTCTTGTTGTTTGCGCGGCGCTTTCATCCGCAGTAATTCCGGCTTCCGCCGCAAATTATAAGAATGACGTCAAGCTTAAATCTCAGACCGCCTTACTGATTAACCTCGACACCGGTCAGACTGTCTACAGCGTTAAGGCGAACGAGAGACGTTATCCTGCTTCAACTACTAAAATTATGACCTATATTGTCGTAGCTGAGCATATCAAGGACTTTGAGAATACCCGTATAGAGATTAAGCAGAGCGTTCTCAATGTTCTGGAAGGCACCGGAAGCTCCGTTGCGAACGTTGCTTCTCACGTAGGCGAAAGTATGCGTGTAATCGATTTGTTATATTCGATGATGGTTCCGTCAGGTAACGACGCCGCAGTTGTTCTTGCCGATTATGTCGGCGGCGGAGATACCTCAAAGTTTGTCAAAATGATGAATGACAAAGCGAAGGAGCTTGGCTGTAAGGACACCCACTTCATGAATCCCGACGGACTTCATGACAAGAATCATTACACAACCGCAAACGACCTTGCGAAGATGGCACGTTACGCGCTGACTTTGCCTGAGTTTTCAACAATTACAAATACAGCCACATATTATGTTGAAGGCGAGGATTATCCCCTTGTTACTACAAACTATATGATTGATGAGAACCGCGGAGGGGAGTACTATTATCAGTATGCTCAGGGAATCAAGACAGGCACAACCGATGAAGCCGGACACTGTCTGGTTACTATGGGCAGTGCCGACGGATATACTTATCTCGGAGTTTTCCTTATGAATCCGATTAAAGACCCGGACGAGTACGGCACCATGATTGACGCCGCCGACCTCTTCCGCTGGTCGCTCACTCAGCTTGAGCTCAATCAGGTAGCTTCAGCCGAAACTCCGATTTGTGAGGCTAAGGTAAGCCTTGCGTGGGGGAAGGACTCAATTCAACTCACTCCGGAGAAGAACATCAACGCGATTGTTCCGACGGATTATAAGCAAAAGAACATAATAATCGAGAAGAGTATTCCGAAAACCGTTGAAGCTCCGATAAAAAAGGGTGACGTAATCGGTACCGCAACCGTTTATTACAAGGGCTCGCACGCAAGCGGTAAGCAGAAGCTCGCAACCGTCAACCTTGTCGCTTCCGAGAGCGTCGAGCGAAGCGGAATTATCTATGTTTTTGAGGTAGTAAAGAAGGTTGTTGTTCATCCTGTGTTTCTTATAATGCTGGGCGTAATTGTTCTTCTTATTATCATCTATATCATTTCATCAGTGATCATCTCAAAGCGCAGACGCAAGCGCAGTAAGCACGTTAGAAAATATCGCAACTTCTGATAAAAGCGCCCGAAAGGGCGCTTTTGGTCATTTATCCTACAAATTCTACATCTGCCAAAAAATACTCTAACGCTTTTTTATAACCGTATCCCTGTTTTGTCAGCTCGTTTAAGCTGTTCAGGCTGATTCCGGTGGTTTTAGATGATGTGCTGTTTTTCAGCAAGTCCCACGGCGCGGCGCAGGCTCTGATATACGGGTACTTTTTCGATGGCTCAGTATAGCCTGCCGAGGTATAAAAAATCGGAACCATTACTGCCTTGCCTTTGCGCTTTATTAAAGTGTTTTTGTATTTCTTTGCTGTATTTTCGATTTTAGAATAATAACTATCACCGCATTTTTTTAAAAAAACCTTTTTGGAAATGTATGTTTCAGGCTTATCGAGATTGTATTTTTCTTTAGCGGAATTATAATTACTGTTCAACAGGACTGCAAGCGCCGCGAGAGCTTCGTCTGTATATTCTTTTCTGAATTTAGCGGCGAGAAGTCCGGTCAGTACATTTTCGTTTTTGTCTTGGTTCATCGCTCCGGAAATCTCACCGGAACAGTTGTTTTTTACTGTAAAAAGCGGTACTCCCGCCATTATTGTCAGTATTAATAAAAATCCGATTAATTTCTTTTTCATAATTTCACTCTTTTATTCCTTGACATCACACGTAGTTTGTCTTAAAATATTATATGTTTGATATAAGGTATATTATTACAATATCATTGAGTACACTCAATGCTGAAAGGAATTTTTTATGAAATCAAAGCTTACATGGTTTTCGTTCGTTCCGCTTGCGATAGCGGCGATTGTTCTCAATCTGCTCGGTACGCTCGGAGTTTTCAGCGGACTTGCGCCCAATACATTACAATTCGCGGCGGTTGCGGCTGTTCTGCTGATGTTCATTATCAACATCATTTTTGTCGCTACGGACAAAAAGACTTCTCCCGCATATTTACTCGCCAGGAACATTCCTGCGGGCGTTGCTGCTTTTGTTGCTGCCGGCATGACGGCTTCAAAATCCGCTCTCACAATTATTCTCGGAATGCAGAACAGATCTTTTGATTTTATGACAATTGCGCTGACGGCGTTCGGAATGATTGCGGCTGTTTGTCTGGTTGTGATTGCGATTGCTCATTTTCAGGGCAGAAACTTTCTCCCGCGTATGGGTGCGCTGTTTCTTTCGATGCCTGTTTGGGCAGGGCTTTCGCTGATTCAGGAATTTCTTAACAACCGCACTGTTTCGGTCGCGTTTGTTAACCCCGTAAAGCTTGTTTGCCTTGCGTTTATGATGATTTTTCTGTTTAAGCTCTCAATGGTTATCGCTACGATTGACGGCAAAAACCCGGTAAAGTCAATGTTTCTCTATGGTTTTCCGCTTGCCGGTCTGGGACTTGCGTACGGTGCGGCTTCAATCGCTGACGCGGTTATAAACGGACTTGATTACTCCGAGAATGTTGTTGCGTATCTTGCAATCGCCCTCTCGGTTTATATAATCTTTTTCAATATTGAGATTACACGTCTCGGCAGAACCAACGAGGAGCAGATAGTTAAGTTCGACCTCGATGATTACAACGAAGAAGAGCTCATCTACGGTGCTTTTCAGGACAACGAGGTAGTCAAGAGCAACGTTACATCCGAGGAGTATGATTATGATTACGATTATTCTTCGAATGAAGATATGAGCGATTATCTGACTGAAAAAGAAGAGAGTTATACAGACGAATATGATTATTACGGCTACGGCGACGAAACCGAGAAGGAACAGCTTGTAGTAGCTCCCGAGGGTTCGGATGACGACGCTATCTATGTTGACAGTACAGTAGTTGAAACATTTGAGGAAAACCTAATTGAGACGAACGAAGAAGCTTCAGCTGAGAATGTTATCCCTGATGAAACTCCGGAAGCTTCCGTCGAGTATGATTCCGCCGAGGAAAAAATGGCAAAAATCGACAAGCTTCTTGCTGATTTGGACAATGATTGATAAAAATATCAAATTTGTTTATTGACAACCGTTTCATTCGGTGTTAGTATATTATTGCGTTGATGAGGACATGACGCGAAATACGGCTCCCAAAGAGAGCGCACGGCTGGTGTGAGTGCGCGGTTCCGCTTCGTTGTTACCGCCTCTGAGCTCTGCGCAGGAAATGGCGCGGCGGTTATCCCCGTTAAAGGATTTTGAGGGTTTGTTTTCAGACCGAATTTGGGTGGAACCACGGTTAATATCGTCCCAATATTCCTTTTTGGAATATTGGGACTTTTCATTTTATAAAAAAGGAGTAAAAATTATGGTAAATGTTGAGCTTAAAGGCGGAGTAGTTAACCAATACGAAAGCGGTATTACTCCGGCTGAAATCGCCAAATCAATCGGTATGGGACTTTATAAGTCAGTATGTGCCGCTAAAATCAACGGAGAGGCGGTTGACCTTCGAACTCCGGTTACAGAGGATTGCAAGGTTGAGCTTCTTACATTTGATGATATAAACGGCAAGAAAGCATTTTGGCATACTGCGTCTCACATTCTCGCACAGGCAGTAAAACGCCTTTATCCCGAGGCTAAGTGCGCAATCGGCCCCGCGGTTGACAACGGCTTTTACTATGACTTTGATGTTGAGAAGCCTTTCACTCGTGATGATCTCGACAAAATTACTGCCGAGATGAAGAAGATTGTAAAATCAAAGATTGAAATTGAACGTTTTGAGCTTGAACCCGACGAGGCTGTAAAGCTCCTTGAAGAAATGAATGAGCCATACAAGGTTGAGCTCTGCAAGGAACACACAGACAAGGGCGAGAAGATAAGCTTCTATAAGCAGGATGATTTCACTGATCTTTGTGCCGGTCCTCATCTTATGGATGTTTCCGCTGTAAAGGCTATCGCGCTCACAAACTGCACAGGCGCTTATTGGCGCGGAGACGCGAAGAATGCTCAGCTTTGCCGAGTTTACGGCGTTGCGTTCCCCAAGGCTTCAATGCTTGAGGAGCATCTTGCGATGATGGAAGAAGCCAAGAAACGCGATCACAATAAGCTCGGTCGTGAGCTTGAGCTTTTCACAACAGTTGATTACATCGGTCAGGGATTGCCGATACTCCTTCCGAAGGGCGCGAGAATCATTCAGCTTCTCCAGCGCTTTGTAGAGGACGAGGAGCAGAAGAGGGGATGGCTCCTTACAAAAACTCCTTTCATGGCTAAGTCGGATCTCTATAAAATCAGCGGACACTGGGATCATTATAAAGACGGTATGTTTATTCTCGGCGACCCTGATAATGACGATGAGGTCTACGCTCTTCGCCCGATGACTTGTCCGTTCCAGTATCAGGCGTATCTTAACCGTCAGCGTTCTTACCGCGATCTTCCGCTGAGATATAACGAGACTTCAACACTCTTCCGTAATGAAGCTTCCGGTGAGATGCATGGTCTTATTCGCGTCCGTCAGTTCACAATCTCAGAAGGTCACCTTATGTGTACTCCCGAACAGCTCGAGGATGAGTTCCGCGGTTCGCTTGAGCTTGCTATCTTTATGCTCAAGACTGTCGGGCTCTATGAGGATGTAAGCTATCGTTTCTCTCAGTGGGATCCCAACGACAGAGATAAGTATATCGGCACCGAGGAGGAATGGGACAGAATCCAGGGTATGATGGGCAGAATTCTCGACCACCTCGAGATTCCCTATGAAATCGGTATCGGTGAGGCTGCTTTCTACGGTCCGAAGCTTGATATTCAGATTAAGAATGTTTACGGCAAGGAAGACACGCTCATCACAATCCAAATTGACGGCATGATTGCCGAGAAGTTCGGCATGGAATATGTTGATAAGGACGGCAAGAAGAAAAATCCCTATATCATTCACCGCACATCAATCGGCTGCTATGAGAGAACTCTTGCGCTGCTTATTGAGAAGTACGCCGGCGCGTTCCCGATGTGGCTTGCTCCCACTCAGGTCAAGATTCTTCCTATTGCCGACCGTCATCACGACTACGCGTATGATATTAAGAAGAAGCTCGAAGCCAACGGTATGCGCGTTGAAATTGACGACAGAAGCGAGAAAATCGGATATAAAATCCGTGAGGCGCAGCTCCAGAAGGTGCCGTATATGTTTGTTGTAGGCGATAAAGATATCGAAAATAATCAGGTTTCTGTTCGCCACAGAAAAGAGGGCGACCTCGGCTCTATGTCTCTCGAGGACTTTATCTCGCTTGCCGTCAAGGAAATTGAATCCAAGGAGATAAAATAATATATGAACAATAACGGTTTGTATAAAACCGGACAATTCTCGGTAAACCGTACCGATGTTGAGGGTAACGCTGACACCAAAGGCCTCAGAGTTTTCAGAGTGATTGTTGCCGTGCTTATTATCGGCATGATTGTTGCTACAGTTACACTCGGAATATTTGTTTTCGGCTCCGGAGACTCAGGGTACGAGAACAACGACTCTGTTTCCGATTCTGCCGACAACGACGAGCTTTTGATGATTGTCGGAAAAGCAAAACCGCTTGATGATGATTATTCTCCAAAGCTTGAGAAAGTCGGGGGAGTGAGGGTTTCCGCTTTGTGTTCCGATTCTCTACGGCGAATGCTTTCAGACGCCGAGAGCGACGGCGTGGAGCTTTCGCTCGGTAGGGGATACGTTTCTTCCAAGACTCAGCAGAAGCTGTATAACAGGCTTTTTCAGCGTTATATCGAAAGCGGAGAATACACCGAAGTAAGAGCTCAGGCAAAGGCGGAGAGAATTGTTCCGCAGGGCGGCAGAAGCGAAAGCCAGACAGGACTGCTTGTCCGGTTCAAATCGGGTGATAAAACTCCGTTCAGAATGACAAGAGCGTATTCATGGCTGCTCCAAAACAGCGTTAAATACGGCTTTATCCTTCGTTATCCTGCCGATAAAACCGACGAGACATCAATGAACGCCGACTACAGCGCGTTTCGGTATGTAGGCAGGGAGAATGCTGAGGTTATGAGAAGTCTCGGAAAATGTCTTGACGAGTATGTTGCCTACATCAACGCGAGATAGTCTGAAATTTTCAGATTTTTTCAAAAAATGCTTGCATTTTGCGAATATATAGTGTATAATTCTACTGTTATGTATGATTTTATCCTGAACGAGGTGAATAAAATGAAAAACGGTATCCATCCGAATTACGAACAGACAACTATCAGATGCGCTTGCGGTAATGTCATCGAGACAGGTTCTACCAAAAAGGACATCCGCGTTGAAGTTTGCTCAAAGTGCCATCCTTTCTTCACCGGAAAGCAGAAGTTGGTTGACACCGGCGGACGTGTTGACAGATTCAAGAAGCGTTTCAATATGTCTTAATTGTGAATTCAAAGGGCGGCTTATGCCGCCTTTTTACTTTCTTTGGTGC
The DNA here is from genome assembly GCA_946184925.1 of uncultured Clostridia bacterium. Taxonomy (GTDB): domain Bacteria; phylum Bacillota; class Clostridia; order Oscillospirales; family Acutalibacteraceae; genus Ruminococcoides. The sequence continues at coordinate 46,818 of CAMHHL010000002.1, forward strand.
TATTATGAACAGCTATAAAACAGTCAAAATTGAATCAAGCGATGAATTTGTCGAGAAGCGTTCAAGGTTTATCGGCTATTGTAAGCCTGTTACAACCGAGACTCAGGCAGTTGAATTCATCAATACAATTAAGAAACAGCATTGGGACGCGCGCCATAATGTTTACGCCTATGTGCTCAGGGACGGGCAGATAAAGCGCTATTCAGACGACGGAGAACCTTCGGGAACCGCGGGAATGCCAGTGCTGGATGTTATCCTAAAGAACGGAGTTACCGACGTAGTTGTTGTCGTTACGCGCTATTTCGGCGGAATTCTGCTCGGCACCGGCGGACTTGTCCGCGCTTATTCCGAGGGCGCGAAAATTGCCCTCAACGCCTCTTGCGTTGTTGAGATGAAGCTTTGTTCATCGTGTGAGCTCAACTGCAGCTATACTCTCTACGGCAAGCTCAACACACTTATTATTTCGTCGGGCGGCTGCGTTGACGACACTGTTTTCACGGATGATGTGAAGCTTTGCTTTCATATTCCGACAGAACAGCTTCCTTTCCTTGAGAAAGAACTCGCCGACGCGACTGCCGGTTCCGCAAAAACTGAGATTGTCGGCGAAAAATATTACGAGTTTTGAAAATATTACAATTATTTTTAAAATTTATAGGACTTTTAAAAATTTTGTCGTATATATATTCGTACAAATCGGAATGGAGGTGGGATTATGCCGCTGTCTGACGGATTCCTTCAGGAGCTTAAGGACAGAAATGATATCACCGAGGTTGCTTCTTCGTATGTATCCTTGAAGCGCCGAGGCAGAAACATGGTCGGACTTTGTCCGTTCCACGGCGAAAAGACCCCATCCTTCAATATTTATACAGAGAACGGTTCATTCTATTGCTTTGGCTGCGGAGTCGGCGGTGATGTCATTAGCTTTGTGATGAGGATTGAGAATCTTGACTATATTGACGCTGTAAAATGGCTGGCTCAGCGTGCAGGAATGAACATGCCCGAGGATGGTTATGACAACTCCATGTCTGACCTGAGAAAGCGTATTTTTGAAGCAAACCGCGAGGCGGCGAGGTTCTATTATAATAATCTCTATTCCAAAAACGGCAGAATCGGTCTCGATTACTTCCACGGGAGAATGCTTTCGGATCGAACCATCAGGCATTTCGGACTTGGATTTGCGGACAACGACAGACATTCTCTCTGCCGTCATTTGTGGTCGCTCGGTTTCAAAAGCTCAGAAATTGTCGCCGCGAACCTCTCGTATCAAAATGAAAACAGCATTTCCGACCGTTTTAATAACCGTGTCATGTTTCCGATTATCGACCTGAGAGGGAATGTTATCGCTTTCGGCGGACGAATAATGACCGATGCAAAGCCGAAGTATCTCAACACATCCGATACTCCGGTCTTTAAGAAGAGTTCAAACCTTTTTTCTCTCAACAACGCAAAAAATTCCGGAGAGCGAAAGCTTATTCTCTGCGAGGGCTATATGGACGTTATCGCCGTAAATCAGGCAGGCTTTCAGAACGCCGTAGCAACTCTCGGAACAGCGCTTACTTCGGAACAGGCGCTTCTTATGAAGCGCTATGCTGATGAGGTTATAATCTGCTATGACTCTGATGAAGCCGGTCAGAAGGCTACACAAAAGGCAATTAATTTGCTTCGCAATGCGGGACTTCTCGTCAAGGTAATTACAATACCCGAGGGAAAGGATCCGGACGAATTTCTGCGTACAAAGGGCAATAAAGGTCACGACGCGTTCAAAAATGTGATTGAAAACAGCGGAAACGACGTTGAGTACAGACTTCAAAAGCTGCGTAACACCTATGACATCCTGACCGCTGAGGGCAGGGTTGCGTATCTGACTGAGGCTGCGAGGATTCTCGCTGCCCTAGATAATCCGATAGAACGTGACGTATATATCTCAAAGCTAAGCAAGGAAGCGGAGGTTTCCGCAGACGCGATAAAGCAGCAGATTCAAAAGCAGAGCCGAAGCAGGTTCTACGAACGCCGAAAAAAAGAATTTAAAGCTATTCGCGATAATCTCAGCGGCAGAGGTGACAGGGTTAATACCGAACATTATAAAAAACCGCGCGCTACCGTTGCCGAGGAGGGCGTAATCGCTTATCTCGTAAAAAATCCGGACAAGCTCGGCAAGATAAATTCCCGGCTCAGTCCGGAAAAATTCCAGACGGAATTCAACCGTAAGCTGTTTGAATATTTCTCTGAAAGAATAAAAAATTCAGAGGACGCTCTCTCAGCCGTTTCAGCTGACTTTACTCAGGATGAGATTTCGAAAATTTATCAGATTATCAACTCCGAATCAGCCAGAATGGCTAACGAAAAAACACTTTTTGAAAATATTAACATATTAAACGATGAATTTTCCGGGCTTGACGCCTCGGACGCAGGCGCTGCTTCGATAGATAGCATTGAAGCGGAGCTCAGACGCCTCAAGGAAAAGCATCAGTAGAAAGGAAATCTATATGGGACAGCAGGACAAAAAAAGTATCGTAAAGGAACTCACCGAGCTCGGAAAATCCAAGGGTAATCTTACCAATGATGAGATTATAGAGGCTCTCGGTGAAATCGAATTCAAGCCCGAGGAGCTGGAGAAGCTTTATGACAACCTTGAACAGCAGGGCATTGAGATTATCGAGGACATCGAGAACATGGACATCGAGAACATCGAAGCTGTTGCTGAAAAGGGTGAGCTCGGAAGCGGCGATTCCGGAGAGTCGATGTCTATTGATGACCCGGTCAAAGTGTATCTCAAGGAAATCGGACGTGTTCCGCTGCTTTCTCCCGAGGAGGAGATTGAGCTGGCTATCAAGATTTCCGAGGGCGATATTCAGGCGAAGAAACGTCTTTCGGAAGCCAACCTCAGACTTGTCGTCAGCATTGCCAAGCGTTATCTCGGCAGAGGAATGCAGTTCCTTGACCTTATTCAGGAAGGCAACCTCGGCTTGATTAAGGCTGTAGAGAAGTTTGACTACACCAAGGGCTTCAAGTTCTCTACATACGCTACATGGTGGATTCGTCAGGCTATCACGCGTGCAATTGCCGATCAGGCGCGCACAATCCGTATCCCTGTCCATATGGTGGAAACTATAAACAAGGTTAAAAAGGTAAGCACTCAGATTCTTCACGAAAAAGGCCACGAGCCCACATCTGAGGAAATTGCCGAGAAACTCGATATTTCCGTTGACAAGGTAAGAGAAATTGTCAGAGTTGCTCAGGAGCCTGTTTCTCTTGAAACTCCGATAGGCGAGGAGGAGGACAGCCACCTCGGTGACTTCATCCCGGACAGCGATACACCTGCTCCGGCGGACGAGGCTTCTCACGCTCTGCTCAAGGAACAGCTCGAGGAGGTTCTCGCTACTCTCACTCCGCGTGAAGCTAAGGTGCTCAGACTTCGCTTCGGTCTGGAGGACGGCAAGAGCCGCACTCTGGAGGAGGTAGGCTCAGAGTTCAAGGTTACTCGCGAGCGTATCCGTCAGATTGAGGCTAAAGCTTTGAGAAAGCTTCGTCATCCCTCGCGGAGCAAGAAGCTTAAGGACTATCTTGATTAATACTAAATACAGGCGAGGTGCCGCTTTATGCGACACCTCGTTTCCTGTTTCAGATATAAAGTCTTGTTCCCGGATAGAGCATATTTGGATTGCACATTCCGTTTTTCTGCGCAAGGCTCTCGACGGTAGTACCGAATCTGTGAGCAATTGACCAGAGCGTATCTCCCGGTCTTGTGATATATATGAAGCCGTCCGTATTCTCGGTGTCAACGGGAACTATTATTTTTTGTCCGACATATATCATTTCGGGATTTTCAATATTGTTCATCGCGAGAATCTTCTCGACAGTTGTGCCGAAAAAGTTTGCGATACCGAACAAAGTGTTGCCTTTTCTGACTGAATAAGTTACTGTTTCCATGTTTAACCTCCGTTCCGTATATACTATTCAACAGAGGACAAACGGTTACGAAAAATCAATAGGCAAAATGCACTAAAAACAGTCACTTTTTTCTACACTGACAATTCTTTCAATAAGCGTTATTTTCGAAAATAGAAATATATATCAGCCGTAATTTGTTACAATCTAAGGTGATAAATTGTTGTTTTCGGAGGACTGCAATGTCTTGTAAGCGTACCGCTTCTTTTCTTCTTATTTTCACAATTATTTTTGCCGCATTCGGCAGTTCTTTTTGCGTAAATGCCGCGAAGGACTACGAAGCATATGCCGCAAAGCTTGACAAGACTGTCTTTGACGGCAAGCTCGGCGCAATATATTCCAAGGAATCAACTACCTTCCGCGTGTGGTCTCCAACCTCTGACAACGTTAAGGTCAAGTTCTACGGCAGTGCCATGGGTTCAAAATACACCCGGCTCATTAACATGAAGTTCACAAAGAAAACCGGGCTTTGGTCTGCCACTGTTCACGGAGATATAAAAAACACATATTATACCTACGTTTTTGTTCGCGGCGGCAAGTCTTATGAAACATATGACATCTATGCAAAAGCGTGCGCGCCGAACGGCAAACGCAGTATGGTAATCGACCTTTCAAAAAGTAATCCGCGAGGTTGGGGAAAAGACACTCATGTTCTCGTTGACAACCCTACCGACGCGAAAATCTGGGAGATTCATATCGCTGACTTTTCTTCATCAAAAACCTCGGGTGTTTCCGAGGAAAACAGGGGAAAATATCTCGCCTTCACTGAGGGCGGCACAACTGTCAACGGTGCCGTCGGAGGTCATTCGACCTGTGTCGATTATCTCAAAGAGCTCGGCGTAAATTATGTTCATATCAATCCTTTTTATGACTTCGGTTCGGTCGATGAGACCGACACATCGGATAATGATAAGAATTTCAACTGGGGCTATGACCCGATAAATTATAATATTCCCGAAGGCTCTTACAGCTCAAACGTTAAACGCGCCGTGCTCAGAATCAAGGAATGCAAGCAGATGATTCAGTCGCTTCACAACGCGGGAATCGGCGTTATTATGGACGTAGTGTACAATCACACTCACGAGAGCAAGGATTCTGCTTTCAACATTTCAGTTCCGAATTATTACTATAGGATTAATCCGGACGGTACATGGTCTAACGGCTCCGGTTGCGGTAACGATACCGCCTCGGAACGCAAAATGTTCCGTAAGTATATGATAGATTCCGTCATGTACTGGGCGTCGGAATACCATATTGACGGCTTCCGCTTTGACCTTATGGGACTTCATGATGTCGAAACAATGAATTTAATCCGTTCCTCTCTCGATACTCTCGAAAACGGCGAGAAAATTTTGATGTACGGCGAGCCGTGGAAGCTTGACACCACCGCAGACAGCGGAACCATGCTTGCCACAACCGACAATGTTAAGAAGCTCAGCGAGCGTATAGCCGCCTTTGATGATACATACAGAGACGCTGTTAAGGGCAGCACTTCGGGTGCCGATAGCGGCTTTGTTCAGTCAGGTGAAAAACGCGCAAACCTTAAAATAGGTATTCGCGGTCAGGCTGATGAGACGATGGGATGGGCTTCAACCGCGTCTCAGGCTGTGACCTACGCTTCATGCCACGATAACCTTACGCTCTGGGATAAGCTGATAAAATCCGTCAAGGGCGAGAGCGGTGACTATTCCAAGCGCTACGGTGACCTTGTCTCTATGAATAAGCTTACCGCAGCTATTACATACACCTCGCAGGGAATCCCCTTCATCCTTGCCGGCGAGGAATTCTGCCGCACAAAGCTGGGGGACGAGAACAGCTATAAATCCGGCTTCAAGTTAAATCAGCTTGACTGGTCTATGCTTGATGTTTTCGGTGATGTTTCCGATTACTATGCCGGGTTGATTGATATCCGGGAATGTATTTCAGCCTTCCGCGCTCCCGGGGCAGAGAAAGCTAACAGCATAGTTTTTTCAGATGATGTTCCGAACGGTGTGATTACGTATACACTTGACGATGAGAAGTTTGGCAAGGTTTTCGTTGGCTTCAACTCTTCCGAAGAAGCATATACCGCTAAAGCAGAAGGTAACTGGGCGATTATTGCCGACAGCGAGCAGGCAGGAATGGTAAAGCTCGGCGAAGCGTCGGGAAGTGTAAGCATTAAGCCGCGTTCCGCTGTTATTATGGTTGATAAAGCTTCTTTTGACGCAGTGGGAATAAAACCCACTGAAGGCAAGGTTGTTGTTCGCTATAAGGATGTAGACACAAAGGAATGCTTTCGTTCCGGTGTTCTGCGTGGCGAGATTGGCGAACAATTTGAAATCGCTCCGCAGACAAGTGTTCTGATGAACTACGATATCAAGAACAAATCTGGCGACAAAGGAACCTTCGGCGAAAAGGTTCGCTACTGTGATTTTGAATGCAAAAAGTATGACGGAAGTTATTCCGCAGTTACCTTTCGTTTCGTTGATGATGAGACTGAGGAGGATATCGCTCCCTCAAAAGTTATGACAAACAGAGCGGGGCAGGAGTACAAAACGACCGTTATTCCTTCTGTAGACGGATATACTCTCAATCTTCAGAAGCTGCCAAAGAACGGATGCGGAACTTTTACCGATAAAGATCAAACCGTACTTTATAAATTTACCAGAAAATCCGCCGAGGATCAGCTTTGCAAGGTCAATATAATTTATATGACTACTGACGGTGAGGTCAAGGGCACCGACACTCTCTCCGATATTGAGGGAGCTCCTTACAAAACCTCTCAGATCGAGCTTGACGGTTATGAGTTTGTATCTGTTTCCGACAACAGCTCGGGACAGTTTGTCTCGGGAGAGCAGAATGTTATTTATATCTATTCTCCTGTTTCGTTTATGCAGACTGTTGTGCTGATTCTTACGATTGTTATATGTTCGGGAGCGATTATATCGCTTGCGGTTATCTATTATCTGCGCCGACGGAATCATCTCATGAGCAGAATGGATATTGACGAGTAATAAACGCTAATGCGTTTAAATATATTCAAAATCCTGATATGCGCTGCGGCGCTGCAGGTTATAAAAGGAGGAAATCTAAATGGCAAAGAAACTTTTGTCAACATTACTCTGTGTTGTACTGGTTCTCTCTTCCGTTGTAATTGCTTCAGCGGCTGACGTGAGCACTAACGCCACCGGCGACACTGCTTACGCAACAGCAGCCAAGGCGCTTGACGCTCAGTATGGTTACAACGGCGACGACCTCGGTGCAACCTACACACCCGAGGGCACAACCTTCAAGGTATGGGCTCCGACAGCAACTTCGGTAAAACTCAATCGTTACGCTACAGGAAGCGACGCTGAGGAAGGCGCGCAGAAGCTCGGGACTACTGACCTCACCTTCGACGAAACTACAGGTATCTGGTCAGTTAAAGTTGAAGGGGATCTTATCAACACTTATTACACTTACACCGTAACAGCTAAGAATGTTACCGGCGCAAAGACTACAACAAACGAGGTTCCTGACGTTTATTCCGTTGCAACGGGCGTCAACGGCAAACGCTCACAGATTGTTGACCTTGACAAGACCGACCCCAAGGATTGGGACAAGGATACTCACGTTGTATTCGACCGTTCAACCCAGCAGTCTGTATGGGAAGTTCACGTTAAGGACTTCTCCTACGCTCCTAACTCAGGTGTCAGCGACGCACACAGAGGCAAATATCTTGCATTCACCGAGACAGGCACAACTCTCAACAATGAGGGCAATGTAGCTACAATGGTTGACTATCTCAAGGAGCTCGGAATTACAACTGTTCAGATTAACCCTTTCTATGATTTTGGTTCAGTTAATGAGTCAGGTCCCGACGACCAGTTCAACTGGGGCTACGATCCTATGAACTACAACGTTCCCGAGGGTTCATACTCTACCAACCCATATGACGGTAACGTTCGTATCAACGAATGCAAGCAGATGGTTCAGGCTCTCCATAACGCCGGAATTTCTGTTGTAATGGACGTTGTTTACAACCACACCTACAACACTAACACCTCATTTGAGGCTTGTGTTCCTAATTATTACTACAAGATGACTTCCACCGGATTGTACTCAAACGGCTCAGGCTGCGGCAATGAGACTGCTTCCGAAACTCTGATGTTCCGCAACTTCATGCGCCAGTCATGTCTCTACTGGGTTAATGAGTATCACATCGACGGTTTCCGTTTTGACCTTATGGGTCTCCACGACACCGAGACAATGAACCTCATCCGCGAGGATCTTGACAAGGTTGATCCGCGTCTTACAATGTGGGGCGAGGGCTGGACAGGCGGCTCAAGCACATATCCTTCTACAACCTGCACAGGTGAAAAGTATCGTCAGGCTGTTCAGGCAAGTGCTCCTTATCTCAACGAAAGAGTCGGCTTCTTCAACGACGGTATCCGCGACGGCATCAAGGGTTCTGTATTCGGACTTACTTCCGCAGGTTGGGTTCAGGGTGTTGACGCTTCGTATCCCAAGGTAACTGCCGGTGTTCTTGCTAACACAAAAAGCGGCAACTGGAAGGCAAGCGCTCCTTCGCAGTGTGTAACCTATGATTCCTGCCACGATAATCAGACTCTTTGGGACAGACTTGCTGCTTCTCAGGAACTCGAGGATTATTATCGTAAACGTCACCCCATGCTCGTAGCCGAGAGCAAGCTCACAGGCGGTATCATTACAATGTCACAGGGCGTCACCTTCATGCTCGCCGGTGAGGAGATGGGACGTTCCAAAGACGGCGACCACAACTCCTATTCTTCATCCGCTACAGAAAACATGATTGACTGGTCACTTGTTAAGTCAAACGCTGACATCGTATCCTATTACAAGGGACTTCTCGATATCAGAAGAAACTTTGCTCCTCTTACAGACGACACAAAGAACAGCGAAGCTAACTATCGTTCACTCGTAAAGAGCAGCGATCCGTCCTCAATCTACGCCGGTCTTTGGACAAATACAACCGAAGGCGAATTGAGCAATCTCCTCGTTCTCGGCAACAATAAGGGCGAAGCTCAGCAGTACAAGGTACCTGCTGTTACGGACGTTAAAAACTGGGTTATTATTGCAAATGATAAGTCCGCCGGTGTCAAGAACCTCGGTGAGGTTGAAGGCTCCGAAATGACAATTCCCGCACGCTCAATGCTCATTCTCGTTGACAAGGCTTCCTTTGATTCTGCTGCTGTCAACGCGAACAGAGGTAATGTTAACGTCAAGGCTGTCAACGCTCTTACAGGCGAAGTTATCGACACCTATACAATCACAGGTACAGTCGGCGCCGGTTATGAGGTAGCAGAGCCTGCTATTGATCCGGAATTTGCTATTGCTTCTGTAACCGGAGATATGACAGGTACATTTGCCGCAGAGGACAAGGAAGTAATTCTCAACTACGACCTTTATGTTCCTCAGTCAATCAAGGATGCAGATTTCAACGGCGACGGTGAAGTTAACATCAGCGACGCTACCTATATTCAGTATGTTCTTGTCGGCAAGAAGTCCTTCAAGGATGCTGCCGAGGAGAAAGCTGCTGACGTTGACTACGACGGATCTGTTGATGTTTCCGATGTTACAATGATTCAGAAGTACCTTGTAAAGATGAGCATCGCAACCGGAACAATCACTGTTAACCACTTCATCAGCGGTACAACTAACAAGATTGCCGAGTCCGTAACCTACACAGGCAGAGTAGGTACAACATATAAGGCTGAAACAGCCAAGGCTCTCGGATATGAGCTTGATACCGAAAATATGCCGAAATCCGAGATAACCGTTCCGTTCGGAGATCTTACTATCAACTTCTTCTATAAGGAAGGTTCAACCGATATTAATCTCCATGTTAAGCACAGCGGCGCAAAGACTTGGAACCCGACCTTCTGGATTTGGGGTACAAGAAAGGGCATGGACAGCACCAACTACTGCACAAAGAAGTCCTGGCCGGGTGATACAATCACAGTCAAGGATACTGACGGTTGGTACACAAAGAGCTTCACAGCTGAGACAACTGATGATTCTTATAATTTCATCGTCTCCGAGGCTAACGGCAGCAGCGTGCTCGGTCAGTCTGTAGACTGCACAGGCTTTGTTCAGAACGACCTATGGATTGTTATTGATGACAGCAAGGATGGCGTTCAGCTTAAGGTTTACAGCGTTAATCCCGACACAAATCCCGAGGCTGAGGTTATTTACACAACCTGATAAAAATATATAAGGTGATTTCAGAGACTGCCTGAAACGGCAGTCTCTGAGTGTATTGTCCCCGATTTGGAGGAATGTTATGAAAAAGTTATTGTCTGTTCTTCTAAGCAGTATTATTGTTTTTAGTTCTTTCGTTATTGCGTTTTCTGTTGATGTCGGTGCGGCTTCCAAGGTTCCGACAATCAAGATTGTCACTGAGAACAACAACGGTAATTCGCTCGAAAAGGCTGACGGCTATGTTAATGCAACGATTGAACTTAATGACACCGATGGCTCCGCGCTGAGCGACAGTGTTATTGTTAAGGTTCGCGGAAACAGTACGGCAATGACAGCGAAGAAATCCTTCACTTTTAAATTCGAAAAGAAAAAAGATGTTTTCTCGATGGGAAAGGGGAAGAAGTGGGCTTTGCTCGCAAACGCGTTTGACCCTACTCTTTTGCGAAATTACGTCACTTTTGAACTCGCGGAAGAACTTGGTCTTGAGTACACCTCAAAGCAGAGGATAGCTGAGCTTTGGATGGACGGTGTTTTCAAGGGGTGTTATACGCTTATGGAGCCTGTTCAGGAAGGTAAGGACAGAGTAGACATCGACATTGAAAGCAACGGCGGACTCAAGGACTTTATGATTGAGCTCGAGGCGTCGCGTGTTGACGAGGATGTGACATACTTCCGAGCCGGAAATCTTCGTTTCGGCATCAGCGAACCGGATGAACCAACTGACGAACAGGCTGAGTATGTCAGCAAGACTGTGAATGATTTGATTAACGTTATGAAATCCGGTACCGAAGCCGAAATTGAAGCTGTTATTGATGTTCAGTCATTCGCTAAGTTTTATCTTCTCAACGAACTCATAAAACCGCTTGACTTGAATTTTAGCTCTGTATTTTTCTATTATAAGGACGGAAAGCTTTTTGCCGGACCTCCGTGGGATTATGACTTGACCGCCGGTAATATTAACAAGGATTTTTCGTCAAACGCAGCAGACGCGTACAAGCCTGACGGACTCTATGCTAACAGCAAAAATCTTTTCGCATTTCTATGCAAGTACACATGGTTTAATGATATTGTAAAAGATATTTACAGGAAACATTACACATATCTGGAAAATATCTATATTGACGGCGGTATGATTGATTCACTCGCCGACGAGTATTCCGAGTCATTCTCCCGTAATTATAACGAGGCAGGGTGGAATATTTCCAGATACTTGATTAATGTACACAAGATTCCTTTTGCCACCTACGAAGAAAACCTAAGCTATTTCAAGAATTGGTGGAAACAGCGTAATGAATGGCTTTTTACTGAGTTTGGATTTACCGAGGATAACCTATATACAATCGGAGATACAAACGGCGACGGAACAGTTAATGTTTCCGACGCCACGTTAATTCAAAAAATGATTGTAGATCTTGAGCCTGAAAACGAGCAGAAGGTTGTTAGAGGTAATGTCAACGGTAACGAGCTTGACGTAACCGACGCTACCCTTATCCAGCGATGGATTGTCGGTCTTGAAAACAACACACTTATAGGTAAAAGAGCTATATATTGAAAAAGAGGATGTCGCACCAGACATCCTCTTGCTTGTTTATTTACCGTTGAAGCCAAGTTTAATTTGACCGACAGCTTTGCCGACGCCCAAAATAATCAGAACGGACGGTACAAATTTTATTGCCTCGGAAATAACCCTTGTCCAGAGATAAACCCAGAAGCTGTTGCCGCTTCCTGCTCCGTAGATGAAATATAGCCAGTATCCGGAGAGAAGAACTTCAATAAATACTGCGTTAATCGACCATGAAATCAAGACGGTTTTTAAACTGACATTATTCTTATAGAGAAATAACCCGAGAATTAATCCTGTCAGAATTCCGTTGAGTGTGAATCCGGGGAAGTATGCACCTCCCGTCGGCTGAATGAAGAACGCGATAATATCTCCAAGACCGCCCACGATTGCGGCGCCGATAGATCCGCACAATGCTGCCGCAACAGCAATCGGCAGGAAATTGATACTGATTTTCAGCATGTTTCCGAAAACCGGCAGGGTAGTGTTGGCGAAAATTCCCACAATAACTCTGAGCGCAAGCAGCATTCCAAGCGCAGTAAGGGAATACACACTGCTTAATTCTTTGATAGAATTAACAATTTTTGATTTGATACTCATATTTACCTCCGGAATTGTCGGGGTTACGCAAAAAGGGACTGCACAAAGCAGTCCCAAAATTACAGCGTAACAGCGGGATGCGAAGCCCATACCGCAATCTTGCGATTTTCGTTCCTCTGACAACTCCCCGTTCAAAGGACACTTCACGCACAGGCTTCTACTCTGTGAACAATTATATATTATACTTAATTATTTTCGTTTGTCAACCCAATCAGATAACCTTAGCGAAAATCAGCAGCACGAGAAGTAATGTTGCGACAATAAGCGCGGACAGCACAACCATTATTATTGTGTTCATTTTCTTGTTTCCGCTGTCGTTGGATTCTCGCTCGGGAACCAGTCGTGATTTTCTCAGGGCGGTAACGACGCCTTTGTAAAGGAAGAGCACAAGCGCGGAGTTGAGCCCTGCCTTGATTGCGTTGAACGGAATCAGCAGAGGAAGGAACAGGTCAAGCACTGCTTCTCTCGGTACTCCCATATAAATCGGCGTCATAATATAATTCCATAAAAGCATTATAGCTATCATTGATATTGAGCCTGCAACAAGTCCGATAATAGCTCTTGGGAGAGTTTTTCTGCGGTAATAAATAACCGAGGATATTCCGACAAAAAATCCGGAAGCAAGGAAATTCATCAATAGCCCAATCCATCCGGTTGTGCTGATTGTCACCATTTCAATCAGGCACACAACAAAGGACATCACAAGCCCGGCAATCGGGCCGTAAATAAATGCGCCTATTGTGAGAATTACATCCTTCGGCTCATAGGTCAGGAATCCTCCGATATTAGGCAGCCTGAGAAACATGTCCGCCGCGACTGCAAGAGCCGTCAGCATCGCAAGCGAGCATATCATTTTGATATGCTGAGTTCGTTTGTTTGTCATAAGTATGACCTCCTTCAGTTTTTTCAGGAGTTGTCAACGAAAAAAACGCCCCGCAGTTTGCGGAGCGTTAATACAGTATGATTCTACATCTGCATCTTCTTTCATCCGGACTGTACCGTCGGCACCTGAATCTCACAGGTTCAGCAAGAATACTCGCTCGCGGGCTTTAACCGCCGGTGGGGAATTTCACCCCGCCCCGAAGACAACTTCTGTTATTATTATATTCCTTTGTATCTGTTTGTCAAGCCTTATTTTGCAGGAGTGTTCAAATCCAGCTTCATAAGGTCGTGTGTAACAACCTGTTCTTCCTTTGGCGGAGGCGTCATGTAGTCCTTTCCGAACGCTATTTCGAGGTATTTTTCATATCCTTCCATAGCCTTGAACCTTTCGCCCTCAAACTCCACCTCAACCGTTCTCTCAAACAAGCTTTTGGGATAACGGTTTTTCATTATTCTTGGTCCTGCACAGAGTTCACATATGTATTCGCAATCGTTGAGTGAATATTTCGTCATTTGTTTTTCTGCGAATTTCCAAATCTTCTTACGCGTCTTGTATTTGCGGAAAATTCCGAGCAGAATCTTGCTGCCTAATGACATAAGTCCGCCGTGTTTCTCCGGGATAGTCTGAGCTCTGAACAGTGAGTAGATAATACACCAGAAGAACTGCATATATTTCAAAGAATTGCGTGACGGTCTCGGATCGAGAGGAAAGATGTCGAATGCAACACCGTGAGGTATCCGGAGATCCGACTGATAGTTTTTGACAAGAGTTACGCTTGTGTCAACGAGAGTCGCAAAACAGTTTCGCGTAAATGTGTCGTCCGTTTCATTAAGGAGCACAAATCTTTCCGATGGATTTTCGTTGAGATATTCTCTGATGAAAATCTCGTAATCAGCTCTCGGCATGAATACGTCCGCATCGTCATCCCACGGAATGAAACCGCCGTATCTCAGCGAGCCAATCAAACACCCCCCGCACAGATAGTAGGTGAGATCGTGACTGTCGCAAAAATCACGAAAATATTTGAGAATGTCAAGCTCCTTTAGCTGTAGGGCTCGGAGCTCATCGCTGCTCAGTTGAAAGATTTCAGCCATAGCCACCTCTCATAATTCTAAATAAGAAATTAACCTTTGTGCTTTTTCTTCAGTCTTCTCTTGAAGAAGGGAATTTGTACAAGTCCGACAATTGTTCCGATACCGTATGCTATATGCATAAGAGGGAATAACAGCGGAAGCAGGAAGAACTGCGGACGGATATCTCTCATTGTGAAACAACTTACTGTATTTACAAAGTCAAACATTGAATAGAGTAAGAGCAAAATCTCAAGCAAAAGCGGAAAACCGAAAACAGCCAGCGCCGAGCAGCCGATAAGTCCGACAACGAACAGAAACGGAACGTAATGATAGTACGAAAGGCACTTTGGAGCGACCGAGAGCGTCAGACCTATCCACTTACCGTTGCCGTACTTTTGCTTGACCATACCCTTGAGGCTGTTTCGGGTGTGCTGATATGATATAATCTCGGGGTTGAAGCAGAGCTTAAAGCCCGCCTTCTGCATTCTGTAGTGAATTTCGTTGTCCTCAGTTCTGGCAAGGTCTTCGTTAAAAAGACCTACCTTGTCAAAGACTTCACGGCGATAAGCAGCATGGAACAGTGAATTAACGTAGGTCTTGCTCTGCTGGCGTCTGTATGGTGCGATTGAGCTGCCGAACATTGAGGTTTCAACGAGCAGCAGAGTTTCCTTCCACGCAGTCGGTTTGTCGATTATATTCGGTCTGAAACCGCCGCAGATGTATTCTCCGCTCTCGAGAGTTTCGACATTTTTCTCAATAAAGTTAGAGGGAATAGAGGCATGAGCGTCGATTTTGCAAACGGCGTCGCCGCTGTAATTATTCAAAAGCACGTTCCAGCCGCAGGGGAGAGTCTGCTTTGGGTTTGAGAGAACCTTGACGTCGTAGAAATCTTCCTTGTTATTCTTTCTGAAAGTCTCCATTATAACAGCAGTATTGTCAGTAGAGTTGCTGTCAACAAGGATTATTTCGATTTTTTTGTGGTCGTATGTCTGCTTACATATATCACCGAGCAAAAGTCCCAGAGAGTTCTTTTCGTTGTAAGCAATAACGCCTACCGTTATTATCATACCTTTTTCCTTCCTTTAGCCATTTTGTTTGAGCCTGTTGAGCCATTTTACAGATGTGGTAAATGCGACTCCGATATATGGCAGAGTGTAGAATATCGGGAGAATCGTAGCTATAGTCAGCAAAATCCAGCCGACGAATGAAAAACAAAGTAGTATAAAATCGCGTGTCCGGTGCTTTGTAATTACTCTCGCACGGCGGTTAACTACGGTGATATCGGGTTCGTCCGCTGCAGCAAATAGAAAATCATTTGCATAAAGCCTGAGTGAAAACAAGAATCCGAATATTACTCCAAGGGTAATTAGTATTCCGGTAATAATATCGACTGTTTCCGCTTTGCCTATGTCTGAGAAAAACACTGGTTGAAATATCAAAGCAAGAGCCTTTAACATAAATGCCGGAATCAATGCTATTATTATGTAAATAAGTCG
>CAMHHL010000003.1 GCA_946184925.1 uncultured Clostridia bacterium
ATACTCTTCAATTACCTGTTTTATGTCATCCAGTCCGCTTCCGTCGACAGCAGAAAAAGGAATCAGTTCAGTGCCTTCATAGTCCTGAAGTTCATCCAAAACCTCCCCTATCCGCTTTTCGTACGCAGTTTTTTTGAGCTTGTCCTTTTTTGTGAGCACAATAACAAAGGGCGCGTTGCTGTTGTAAAGAAAGCTTAACATGTCATAATCGTCCTTTGTAGGCTTATGTCTTATATCAATTATCTGGATTATCA
The DNA here is from genome assembly GCA_946184925.1 of uncultured Clostridia bacterium. Lineage (GTDB taxonomy): Bacteria > Bacillota > Clostridia > Oscillospirales > Acutalibacteraceae > Ruminococcoides. Next base: position 255 of record CAMHHL010000003.1, read on the forward strand.
AAGCAATATTTCTGTCGGCTGAAAGATAGCCTTCGACAAGCTCAGCCCATTTTGCCTTTTCTGCCTTTGAAACCTTGGCATAGCCATAGCCGGGAAGGTCAACTAACTTAAATTCTTCAGCATCAAAAAAGTTGATTGTTGCGGTTTTGCCGGGCTGAGAACTGACACGAGCAAGATTCTTTCTCTGAACAAGCTTGTTTATCAGAGAGCTCTTCCCCACATTCGAATGTCCTGAAAATACAATTTCCGGCTTTGATTTTGGCGGAAGCTGATCGACAAAGCCTGCAGAGAGTTCAAATTCAACCTTGTTAAAATTCATCGCTCTCACCTACTGTCTTACAGTCGCCGAAGCCGGCGTCGACTTAGGAAGAACAATACTCCCCTTATCATTCGCCACAACCGGCTCAATTGTTGCTTCATTGATAACATCAAGAAATGTTTCGGCAGGAATAAACCTTACTGCGTCTTTGACAACAGCGTCGACCTCTTCAACATCCGGCATATTAGCCTTTGGAATGAAAACGGTCTTAATTCCGGCTTTATACGCTGCCATAGATTTCTCTTTCAAACCGCCTATGGCAAGAACATTACCTCTTAGAGTAATTTCTCCTGTCATGGCGACATCGTGCCTTACCGGGCGCATTGAAAGCGCAGAATAGATAGCCGTAGTCATTGTAATACCTGCCGACGGACCGTCCTTTGGAACCGCACCCTCCGGAGCGTGAATATGAATGTCATTGTTTTTGTAAAAATCGCTGTCAACGCCGAGCATATCCGAGTGTGAGCGAATACATGAAATTGCTGCCCTGGCGCTCTCCTTCATTACATCGCCGAGTGAACCGGTGAGAACAATCTTACCGTCTCCCGGCATAACCGCAACCTCAATCGGAAGAAGGGTGCCGCCGACCGAAGTCCACGCAAGCCCGTTAACGATACCGATTTCATCCTTTTTGAGTGCTTTATCCTCAATATATTTGCGAACGCCGAGATATTCTCCTAAATTCTTGTCTGTAATTCTAACGCTTTTTTGCTCATCCTTGAGATATCTGACTGCAAACTTCCTGATAACCTTCGCAATTTGCCTCTCCAAGCGACGAACTCCGGCTTCCTTGGTATAGTAATCAATCATAGCATAAATACCTGAAGAAGCGAATTTAACGGCTTTTCCGTCAAGTCCGTTTTCCTTGAGCTGTTTGGGAATCAGATGATTTTTCGCTATATTGAACTTTTCCTCACGAGTGTAGCTCTCAATTTCAATAACTTCCATTCTGTCATACAAAGGAGCAGGGATTGACGCAGCGTCGTTCGCAGTAGTTATGAACATAACCTTTGAGAGATCAAACGGAATATCTATGTAGTGGTCAACAAATTTGTTGTTCTGTTCCCCGTCGAGAACCTCGAGAAGTGCTGATGACGGATCGCCCTTATAATCCGAACCAAGCTTATCAATTTCATCAAGAATAATCAACGGGTTATTGGTTCCTGCGGTTTTGAGAGCGCTGATAATACGTCCGGGCATAGAACCGATATAAGTTCTTCGGTGTCCCCTGATTTCAGCTTCATCATGAACTCCGCCGAGCGCAATCCGAGCTGATTTCCGTCCGATTGCTTGGGCAACTGACTGAGCTATTGAGGTTTTGCCGACACCCGGAGGGCCCACGAGGCAGATTATCTGACCTTTTATATCCGGATTCAGTTTCCTGACTGCAAGCTGTTCGATAATTCTTTCTTTAACCTTTGCAAGTCCGTAGTGATTTTTGTTGAGTTTAGACTCAATTCTCTTTAGATTCAGGTCGTCCTCGGTCGAAGTGTTCCACGGAAGCTCCAGAACAGTATCAAGATAGGTTCTGATTACCGAAACTTCCTGACTTCCGAACTGCATTTTAGCAAGCTTGCGACACTCCTTGACCAGTATTTTTTCGGAATCCTCAGAAAGCTTCAACGCCTTGATTTTCTCAATATATTCCTCAGATTCCGAGGCAGGGTTATCTTCTTCGCCTAGTTCAGCGTCAATTACACTGCGTTGTTCTCTCAGGAAGAAATCGCGCTGATTCTGGTCGATTCTTTCACGCGCCTTCTCGCTTATCTGTTCTTCAATATCGAGAATATAAATCTCCTGGTTGAGAATTTCTATTACTGTTTCGAGTCTTTCGGTCACATCAATTGTCTCGAGAATGAGCTGCTTGTCCGAGTAATCCGGAATTGCGTTACTAGCTACAAAATCAGCAAGTTCACCCCCATCGTTAGACATACCAACCTTAAAGAGAATATCTGATGAAAGCTTGGGAACAAAATGAGAGTACTCCTCAAATGTAGACTTCAGCGTTCTGACGAGTGCAATTTCTTTGGATGTTTTCGGTTCATTATTCTCAGGTATAACTGTAACGTTTGCGAAGAGAGATTTCTCGCTGTTTATAAACTCATTTATGTAAGCTCTCTTCTGCCCTTCAACAATAACTCTTGTGGTATTGTCAGGTGTTCTGAGAATCTGAATAATTTTCGCGACAACTCCGGTTTCAAAAAGCTCCTTTTGTCCGGGTTCATTTGATGACGGATCCTTCTGAGCAACAAGAAAGACGAGTTGGTCCTGCTTCATTGCAAAATTAATAGCATTCTGAGATTTCTTTCTCTCGACATCAAAATGCAGCAGGGTTTTCGGAAAAATAACCAGCCCCCGTAACGGTAGCACGGGAAGATTATAGGCTTCAATTTCGTGAAAACTCATAATAATCATTTCCTTTCTGTCCGCGTTTTGCGGACTGAACAGAATCGTAAAAAAGCAAAGCTGTAGTGCGGGTATCGTCGCTGATACCCACATTACAGCGTTAAAAACCTTTATGACACTTCTTCGGCGTCAATAATTTTATTATTGCAGCCTTCAAAGCCGGCGGAACCGTTTCTTTCAATTTCAGGTTCAGCCTTATTCACAACAACTTCCTTGTTAATTGTGATTTTAGAAATAGTCTCATCGGAGGGAACCTCAAACATAAGGTCGTTGAGAATTCCTTCCATAATTCCGCGCAGTCCTCTGGCACCGGTTTTTTGCTCCTGAGCCATTTGAGCAACCGCTTCAAGAGCATCCTTGGTAAACTCAAGTACTACGCCATCAAGAGCAAACATTCTCTTGTACTGTTTCAAGAGCGAATTCTTCGGCTCCGTTAAAATCCTGACGAGCGCCTCGGTATCAAGGCCGTTGAGAGCGGTTATAACAGGAATTCTGCCGACAAGCTCAGGAATAATGCCGTATTTCACAAGATCATGAGCAACAACATCATCCATCCAGCCTGTCTCATCAAGAACAGCCTTTTCCTGGACATTTGCTCCGAAACCGACAACAGACGAACCTTTTCTCTTCTCAACAATTTTTTCAAGGCCATCGAAAGCACCGCCGCAGATAAATAGAATATCCTTTGTGTTAATCTGAAGGAATTCCTGCTGAGGATGCTTTCTGCCGCCTGTGGGTGGAACATTGGAAACAGTACCTTCAAGAATTTTCAGCAGAGCCTGCTGAACGCCCTCTCCGCTTACATCTCTGGTAATCGAGGGATTCTCGGACTTGCGGGAAATCTTGTCAATTTCATCAATATAGATAATACCGCGTTCTGCCTTTTCAATATCAAAATCAGCAGCCTGAATCAGCTTTAGAAGAATATTCTCAACATCCTCGCCGACATAACCGGCTTCGGTCAGTGTTGTGGCGTCGGCAATCGCAAAGGGAACATCAAGCGCCTTCGCAAGAGTTTGAGCCAAAAGTGTTTTTCCGACCCCTGTTGGGCCGAGCAAAAGCACATTACTCTTCGAGAATTCAACATCTTCATCGTTGTTGAACACACGCTTGTAATGATTATACACGGCTACGCTGAGCGCACGCTTGGCTCTATCCTGTCCGATAACATATTCGTCGAGAATTGCCTTTATTTCCTTGGGCTTAAGAAGCTGAGGAATTTCAATGCTGTTGTTTATTTCATTTTTCTTGGGCATTCTGAAATCCAAATCATTTTCTTCCAGAATATTGGCGCACAAATCAACACACTGGTCGCAGATATAAACGCCGTTGCCACCCTTGACAAGTCTGCCGACATATTCCTGCGGTTTTCCGCAGAAAGAACAATAAATGTTGTCGTCGATATTGTTAGGCATAAGCTTTCCTCACTTATCTCTTTTCAAATACCTTATCAATTAAACCGTACTCAAGTGCCTGTTGAGCAGTCATGAAGTTATCTCTGTTTGTATCCTTGGCAATAACATCAACCGGCTGTCCCGTATTCTTTGCAAGAATCTCATTCAGACGCTTCTTGATATCGAGAATATGCTGAGTGTGAATCTCCATATCGGTCGCCTGACCCTGAGCGCCGCCCGAAGGCTGATGAATCATAATGTCGGAATTCGGGAGAGCGTATCTCTTTCCCTTTGCTCCTGCAGCCAAGAGAAACGCGCCCATGCTTGCAGCCATTCCCATACAGATTGTGCTGACATCGCACTTGATGTAGTTCATTGTGTCATAAATCGCAAACCCGTCGGTTACAGAGCCGCCGGGGCTGTTGATATAAAGACTGATATCCTTTGTGGGATCCTGAGCCTCAAGATAAAGAAGCTGAGCAACGACAACGCTTGCGCTTGCGCTGTTGACTTCCTCTGTAAGCATAATGATTCTGTCATTGAGAAGGCGGGAATAAATATCATATGAACGTTCGCCGCGGTTGGTTTGTTCGATTACATAGGGTACCAATGCCATGTGAATCATCCTTTCGTCATAGTTTATGTTTGGCTTAACGCCTGAAATTATTCAATTATTTTACAACTGCACTGTCACGGACAAGCTGCATAGCCTTGTCGACCTTGATGTCCTCTGCAAGAGCGTCGGCAGCGATAAAGTTCTTGACCTCATCAGCCTTCATGCCGTATGTATCAGCGAGCTTGTTATACTCGTTCTCAACATCTTCGTCGGTTGATTCAATCTTCTCCTGACGGGCGATAGCTTCAAGAACAAGGCGAAGCTTTACTCTCTTCTCAGCCTGCGGTCTGTAGGTAGCTTCGATTGCGCCCCTCTCCATTCCTGTGTACTGGAGATATGTCTCAAGGTTGAGTCCCTGGGACTGAAGCTGCATCTCGAACTGTCTTACCATATCGTTTACTTCGTTGACGTACATAGCCTCGGGAATCTCATCCTGAGCAAGTTCAACAAGCGCATCTGTGAGCTTATTGTCGAAATCCTTATCAGCTTCCTCGTCGAGACGCTTCTGAACCTTTTCCTTGAGCTCTTCCTTGTATTCCTCGAGAGTATCCTTCTCGGAAACATCCTTTACGAACTCATCGTCAACCTCGGGAAGCTCCTTGCACTTAATTTCATGAAGCTTAATCTTGAACTGAGCGTCCTTGCCGGCAAGATTCTCGGCATTATAATCCTCGGGGAACTTCACGTCAATCGTAAACTCCTCACCTGTGGAATGACCGACAATAGCTTCTTCAAAGCCGGGGATAAAGTTGCCGTCTCCGAGCTTGAGGTTGTAGTTCTCAGCCTTGCCGCCGTCAAAAGCTTCGCCGTCTGTGAAGCCTTCAAAATCAATAACGGTTGTATCGCCGTTTTGAGCAGGTCTGTCCTCAACTGTAACCATTCTGCCGTTTCTCTCTCTGACAGACTGGAGCTCTTCGTCAACAAGTTCGTCTGTAACTTCTGTTGAGAGCTTTTCAACCTCAATACCCTTGTAACCGTCAACAACGAGCTCGGGAGCAACTGTAACAGTAGCCTTGAAGGTGTAACCGTCGTCGCCTACTTCGTCAATTGAAAGGTCATCGACGCTAACCGCCTTGAGTCCTGCCTCGATTGTAGCGTCCGCAAGAGCGGAAGGATATGTATCTTCAATAGCGTCATCGTAGAATACGGTTTTGCCGTACATTCTCTCGATGATGTGCTTGGGAGCCTTACCTTTTCTGAATCCGGGAATATTAATGTTCTTTACCTGCTTCTTATAAACCTTGGTAACGGCAGCGTCAAAAACATCCTTTTCTACCTTAACCTCTAATTCAAACTTATTAGCTTCTTCAAGCTTTGTTGATTTATTGAGACTCATTTTCAATTCCTCCATAAAATTATTTCATTTTATCCTTGATTATAACATCAAAGGTTAAATTTGGCAATATATATTTGTTAAGATTTGCGCATATCAGCGCACCAAAACCGGTACAAAGGAAACAGCGTCGCCGGAGACAAGCCTGAAATTAATACCTTCAAATTCTCCGTTAAAGGAAGTACGAATAAGATTTGAGCCGTGGATATGACCGTAATAACAGCGTTTGACATTATATTCCTTGAGAATATCAATAATCTCGCGGCAAACCGAGTTACCCATTATCGGCGGATAATGAAGAAATACTATTTTTTCCTTTGACGTATCACTCACACTGTTCAAGCTCAGTCTGAGACGTCCGCATTCTCTGCTGAGAATCTGTCTGTCCTCGTCGGTATTAACATCGAGAACCCATCCTCTCGTTCCGCAAAGCGCATAGTTTCCTACTTCGTAGCTGTTGTTGAATAGTACTTTAATTGTATCAAAAGACTTTTCCGCAAGAAACTTATTAATCTTGCTGAGAGTGTCCCACCAATAGTCGTGATTACCCTTGAGAAGAATCTTTGTTCCCGGGAGTGAATTGAGATATTCAAAATCCTTTTCGGTTTCGGTAAGCTTCATTGCCCAGGAAATATCTCCGCCAATCAACACGGTATCATCGTAATTAACAAGCTTTTTCCAGTTTTCAGTAAGGCGTTCGACATAATTGTCCCAGCCTTTGAAAACATCCATAGGCTTGTCAGCTCCGAAGGAAAGGTGCAAATCGGCGATAGTAAACAACGACATTATTCTACACCGAGAGTTTTCAGAACATATTCATCCATCTCGTCAGAGTTGACTACATCTGAGAATCTCGACTTTTTATCCTTGAGAGAAGCGAGCGGCGCCGGAATTTCAACACCGGTTATGCTGTTGAGCTTTTCAACCATGTCGAACTCATTATCGGGAAGATTATCGTCTCCGTCGATTGCCGAAAGAACAGCCTTAGAGAATTTGTAAGGGCTGGCAGTCGAAGCAATAATCGACGGGGTCTTGTCACCTGTTTCGGAAACATACTTGTCATAAACCGCAACGGCAACAGCAGTATGTGTGTCGCAAAGATAGCCGGACTGCTTATACACTTCGGAAATAGTAGTCTTCGTAGCCTCGTCGTCACAGCAACCGCCGTAGAACGAAGACATAACCGCCTCTCGTACCTCAGGTGTAACCTCGTATTTGCCTTCGGTTCTCAGCTTGTTCATCCATTCGCGTGTAATATCGTCGCTGTCGCCGGAGAGCTTATAGAGAAGTCTCTCGAGATTTGAAGAAACAAGAATATCCATCGACGGAGAAATAGTTGTATAGAACTGACGGTTCTTGTCATAAACTCCGCTGTTGATAAAATCAGTCAGAACATTGTTGGAGTTTGAAGCACAAATGAATTTATTCACCGGCAGTCCCATGCAGAAAGCATAATAGGATGCGAGAATATTTCCGAAGTTGCCTGTAGGAACAACAACATTTATTTTATCGCCGAGGTTTATTTTTCCGTCATTAACAAGCTCGCAATATGAAGCGATATAATAAACAATTTGCGGAAGAAGTCTGCCCCAGTTGATTGAATTAGCGGAGCTGAACATCATATTATCGGAAGCAAGCTTATCTGATATTTCCTTTGTGGTAAAAATCTTCTTTACACCTGTCTGAGCGTCGTCAAAGTTGCCTTCTATTGCGCAAACCTTGACATTTTCACCCTCCTGAGTGTTCATCTGATGCTTTTGCATCGGACTTACGCCATGAACAGGATAGAAAACAATAATCTTTGTATGGTCAACATCCTTGAAGCCTTCAAGAGCAGCCTTTCCGGTGTCACCGGAGGTAGCTACAAGAATAACTGCGTCCTTGCCGTCGTTAGTCTTTTTCAGCGATTTTGTGAGCAAATGAGGCAAAATCTGAAGCGCCATATCCTTGAATGCGCATGTCGGTCCATGCCACAACTCCAGAATATTAAGATTGTTGCCGTTATATTTCTGATAAGAAATCGGAGCGGGATTCGAGCCGCCGAACTTCTCCGCTGTGTAAGCTTTCTCTACACAATCGTCGATTTCATCAGCGGTAAAATCCGTGAGAAAATCTCCGAACACTCTCTTGGCGATGCCTTTGTAATCGAGAGCGAGAAACTCCTTTAACGTACCAAGGCTGTAAGACGGAAGCTCCTGCGGAACAAAAAGTCCGCCATCGCGTGAAATACCCTGAGCGATAGCCTGAGAAGCAGATACAACCTCGTTTTTGTTTTCGGTGCTGTTATACAACATAAAATCACCCTTTCTGTAATCCAAAAATATATTATACTCTAAAACGCACTATTTGTCAAAGTTTTCGCAGAATTTAAGGGCATTTTCGTAAAAAATCTTTTTCACTGTATCCTCGTTATAATTTTCCTTTAAAAACAGCTCATAAATATCAGAGATGGTATCAATTCCGAATATATCAACGGGCAGATTGCAACCGTCAAAATCGGCTCCGAAGCATAGGGATTCTTCGCCGCTGAGCGAAAGAAAATGCTCCGCGTGACGAAGCACATCGTACTTATTCGCCTTGTCGCCGTCAGTGTTAAGAAAAAACTTGTGAAGATTAAGCCCGACAACGCCGCCTCTCTTCACTATTGTGAGGAACTGTTCGTCAGTCATATTGCGCTTGTGCTTGGCAACAGCGCGAGAATTGGTGTGAGAAGCAACGAGCGGACGTGTTGTGTGGTTAAATATATCGTACATAAGTCTGTCGCTTGCGTGGGAAACATCAATAATAATTTTCTTTTCTTCAAGCTTTTTAATTACTTCGATTCCGAACGGACGAATTCCGTTGGAATGTGAAACCATCGCACCGTCGCCGAGTTCATTTCTGCCGTTCCATGTAAGCGTTACGAGCTTTACGTCAAAGTCGGAAAAAAGCTCAATATTTTCAAGTTTTCCCGCAAGAACAGAAGCGTTTTCAACAGTGAAAATTGCTCCCCTTCCCCCATTGTTAGTGATTTCAATTATATCAGAATATGAATTTATAATTCTGATATCGAATTTTGAGCATTGTTCAACAAGTTTTCTGTAGGCAGCCCTGAACATATCTGTTGCCCGGTCACCTGTTATTTCTTCTGGAACACAAATTGCATAGCACTGAATGTAGCTTGAAAACGCAGATGATTTCTTCGGAGTAATGTGAAATTCCGGGTTTGAGAAATCGCACGCTCTGACAAGTGACTCATATAGAGTGTCGCAATGTAAATCAAAATACCGCATAGCCGTTTTCCTCCTGACAAAACGCATTATCCAAATAATTTATGCTGATTTCACCTCGTTCATTCACAATAACCTCAGCAATATCAAATCGGGGCTGTAGATTTGATTTGAATTGATTCATGTAACAGGAAGCGGTTCTGAGAATACGTCTGCGCTTTTTATAATCCACCGAAAAACGTGGTTCCAGCATCTGTCCGTCGGTTCTCGTCTTAACCTCAACAAAGATAATATACTCGCGGTTCCTTGCTATGATATCAATTTCTCCGAGCTTTGTCCGATAATTAGTCTCAAGAATTTTGTATTTATTCTTTTTCAGGTAACGCACCGCAGCTTTTTCGCCTTTTTGACCGAGCTTCCTTTTATCCATTGTTCTTGTTCAAGAGTTTTTTCAGGAAACTCATTCGGTGTATCTCGCAGGGGCCGTATTCGAGAATTGCCTCGGTGTGCGCCTTTGTTCCGTAGCCCTTGTGTTTTTCAAAGCCGTACTGAGGATATTTAACGGCATATTCATAACATAGCCTGTCTCGGCTGACCTTAGCGAGGATTGAAGCGGCTGCGATTGAAGCTGATTTAGCATCGCCTTTTATAACGTATTCACACGGAATATCGAGCGGCGGAAGACGGTTTCCGTCTATCATTGCGTAATCGGCAGGTACTTCAAGACCTTCAACAGCTCGTCTCATTGCGAGCATTGTAGCGTTGAGAATGTTCATTTCTTCAATTTCTTCGACCGTTGCAAATGCTATTGAATATGCAAGCGCATCTTTTTTGATAACGCCAAAAAGGGCTTCGCGCTTTTTTTCGGTCAGCTTTTTTGAATCATTTACGCCTTCGATTATTTGATTCGGATGCAAAATCACCGCAGCTGCGCAGACAGGACCGGCAAGCGGACCTCTGCCGGCTTCATCAACTCCGCAGATATATTCAAAACCTTTGTTACGGGCTTCATTTTCATAAAACAGCCAATCATTTTTTTCCATATTCCTATTCTCCGGGATATTCAAGCGTTATATTTCCGAATTTACCGTCTCTGTATTCATCCATGACAAGGGATGCGGCTCTTTCGGTATCAATTTCTCCGCCGGAAATAAGCATTCCGCGCTTTCTGCCTACTACAGCGAGCATATCGTAACCTGACTTATCCTTGATATCACTCTCGGTAAGTTTAAATCTTTGGAGGAATTCCTGAGTCGGATGCTTCATCATGAGTTCAAGAAAATCAACCGCTAAAAGCTCTATATCGAGAATGTTATCCTTGATAGCACCGGTGAAAGCCAGATGCTCTCCGACTGTCATGTCATCAAATTTTGGCCATAATACGCCGGGAGTATCTAGCATTTCAAGATCTTTCGAAATCGTGTACCATTGATTTCCTCGGGTAACGCCCGGTCTGTCCTCAACCTTAGCGCGCGTTTGTTTGGCGATTCTGTTAATAAAAGACGATTTACCGACATTTGGGATTCCGACAATCATAACACGCAGGATTGGATTTTTCATTCCTTTTGCCTGTTTTGATTTAAATTTATCAGCAAGGATACTTCTGACTGACGGGACAAACTGATTCAACCCTTTTCCGCTTTTGCAATCAACCGGAATCGCCTTTATTTCTAATTTCGAATAATAGTCCACCCATTGCTTTGTCGCGTTGCGATTAGCCTTGTCGCACTTATTAAGCAAAACAAGTTTGGGTTTGTTCTGAATCAACTCGGCAAGGTCAGGGTTACTGCTACTGACGGGAATTCTGGCGTCAATAATCTCAACAACTATATCTATCAACTTGATATCTGACTGAATCTGTCGCCTTGTTTTGGTCATATGACCGGGAAACCACTGAATATACTGTTTGTTTTGATTTTCCATAGCTAAACTCCGTAATAATAAAACTCACACCTATTATATAACAGATGTGAGTTTTTAACAATAAATTTTAATAAAGAAATTTTATATCGTTAAACGGAAAAACCACTGCCTGCGCCTTTCCTATGACATTCTCAGTGTCAATGAGACCGATTTCCTTTGAGCGGCTGTCAAGCGAAACGGTACGGTTGTCGCCCATAACAAAGACCTTGCCTGACGGAATCTTGAGGGGTTTTGTAATTATTCCCTGCTCGGTGTTGCCCTGAATATAAGGTTCATCGAGAACTTTTCCGTCAACAGTTACAACATTGTCCTTGATCGAAATCGTCTGACCTTCCGTGGCTATAACTCTCTTTATAATCGGCTCTGTGTATTCTGCTCCGTGACTGATAACGACTATGTCATTCTGCTGCGGAGTATAAAAAAAGTTTGTAACAATGACCTTATCCTTATTCTGCAAGGTTTCAAGCATAGAGGTTCCGCTTACATCCACAAGCCTGATGAAGAACGTGAGAAGCATAACGACTATGGCAACAGCAAAGACAAGCGAATGAATCCACTCATATAGACTTGAAGTGCCTTCGGATTTTTTCAGATGAATGGTGCGTGCAACAATATTACCGCGTTTTTTATCCGATGATGGTGTTTTCATACAATCACCTTAAATCAATAAATATACTTAATTCTGTCGAACGGGAAAGCTACAAACTGTACCTTTCCTATGACATCATTTACGTCAATGAGACCAATTTTCTGCGAACGGCTGTCACTTGAATTGGAACGGTTATCGCCCATAACAAACAGCTTTCCCTCGGGAATTACCCTCGGAATCTCAGCGTCCTCTTTGATTGTTCTCCCCTGAATATACGGCTCGTCAAGAACCTTTCCGTCAACAGTAACCGTGTTTTTGTCAAAATCTATATCAAGAGTCTGACCTTCGGTCGCGATAACGCGTTTCACAAGCGGATCCTTGAACTCAACACCGTGGCTGATGATGATAACATCATTCTGAGCCGGAGTGTACATAAAGTTTGTTACAATAACCTTATCGTTGTTCAAAAGCGTCGGTGTCATTGACGGACCGTCGACGTCAACAAGTCTGAAGAAAAAAGTCAGCACAATTACAACCACAGCGACAGCAAACACAAAGGTGTGAATCCAATCGTAAAGCGACGCAGTGCCCTTGGATTGCTTGAGGTGGATTGTGCGGGGCTGAATTTTTCTTTCTTTTTGAAGCTTTTTCTCTTCTTTTTTCATAACATTATCCTTAGATAGTAAAAAAGGGGCTGTAAAGCCCCCTAGATACTTTAGATTTGTTCCTTAACCTTGGCAGCCTTACCAACACGATCACGGAGATAGTAGAGCTTAGCTCTTCTGACCTTACCGCGACGAACAACCTGAACGTTTCTTACGTTGGGTGAGTGAAGCGGGAATACCCTCTCAACACCTACGCCGTAAGCTACACGTCTGACTGTGAAAGTCTCAGCTACACCGGAACCTCTCTTGGCAATTACTGTGCCTTCGAACATCTGGATTCTTTCTCTCTGTCCCTCACGGATGTTAACGGAAACTCTTACTGTGTCACCGATGCCAAACTGAGGAACCTCTGCCTTTACTGAATCGGCAGCGATTGTTTTTAATGCGTCCATATTGAACCTCCTGTAAATTTCAGATATTCATACACCATACGATATAGAGGACTATCCGCTTCAAATTGCGGCTGAAAGCCGTTTCTTGAACCCCATTACATAGTAACGGTATCCAAATGCCTAAATATAATATCACAAAAGAAGAATAAATGCAAGTGTTTTTTTAATTATTTGCTTATGTTTTCCAATTTAGTCAGCAAGCGCCTAAAATACTCCGGCAGCTCGGAAGAAAACTCCATATATTCTCCCGAAACCGGATGAATAAATCCGATTTTACGAGCGTGTAAACATTGTCCCTCAAAGCTCAGCTTCTCGTTTTTCATCCCGTAAACGTCGTCACCCGCAATCGGATGACCTATATAAGCCATGTGAACTCTTATCTGATGAGTTCGACCGGTTTCCAGGATACATTTTATGTAGCTATAGCCTTTATATCTCTTTATAACCTCGTAATGTGTAACTGCGTTTTTGGAATTTTTCTGAGTTACAGTCATCTTTTTTCGGTCGATATGATGTCGACCTATCGGTGCGTCAACTGTTCCTTTTTCATCTTTGAAATTTCCAACCGCTATTGCTTCATACTCACGGGTAAAGCTGTGTTCCTTTATCTGTTCGGCAAGTCCTCGATGAGCGGCGTCGTTCTTCGCGACAATAAGAAGACCGCTTGTATTTTTATCAATTCTATGAACAATTCCGGGTCTCATTACGCCGTTTATTCCGGACAAATCTCCCTTGCAATGATAAAGAAGAGCATTTACGAGCGTTCCGGAATAATTCCCTGCAGCCGGATGCACAACCATTCCCTTTGGCTTGTTAACCACAAGAAGGTCGTTGTCCTCATAAACTATATCAAGAGGAATATTCTCAGCCACAGCTTCATAACTAACCGGAGCCGGAACAGAAATCTCGAGAATATCATTTTCTTTAATTGTACAGCTCTTAGAAACAATCTTTCCGTTGAGCCTGACATTGTCAGATTCTATCAGCTTTGCAGCGGACGAGCGCGTTGTATTCTCAATTTTGAGCGCAATAAACTTATCTATTCTGAGGCCTGCGCTCTCGTCGTCAACTGTTAACGTATAATTCGTCATTGCTTTTTATCCTTTTTTTCGAGAAAGTTTGAATAGACTATCAGATAAACGACCATCAGTCCGGCACCTACCGTAACGCAGTAATCCGCAAAATTGCATACCGGCGGAAAAAAGCTTACGCTCAAATAATCTACAACATAACCGTAAAAAATTCTGTCAATCAGATTTCCGATTCCGCCTCCGATTATAAGAATGGAAGCAGCGTTAAAGAGTTTGTTTGTAATGCGTTTTTTTACAATAAAGACTATAAGCGCAATAAGAATAATAATTGTGAAAGCAATAAATATCCAGCGCGCGTCGGCAAGCATTCCGAACGCAGCTCCCCTGTTCTCAACATATTTCAGAGAAAACAGCCCCGGAATCACTTCAAAGGTTCCGACAGGCTTTAGATTAGTCATTACAATAAGCTTTATAATATAATCAAGAATAACAATTACGGCTGATAATCCGAAAACAATATATAACAAAACCAACACTCCGTTTGCCGCGTTACGCGGAATATTATCAGAGCCGATGTAGCAACGGCTACACCGGCCCGAATTAATTATTCAAAGAATTTGCAGCAGTGCGCGCAGAGAGTCGGGTGAGTTGAATTCTGTCCGACAGTCTTGCTGATGCTCCAGCATCTTTCGCACTTTTCGCCCTCTGCCTTTTCAGCAGTGACAGCGAGTTCTCCGTCATTCTCCTTGACTACAACCTCGGAGACGATGAGAGCCGGCTTGATTTCATCGGCAACCCTGTTAAGGAAACCGAGTGTTTCACCGGAAGCTGAGACCGTAACCTTAGCTTCAAGAGAAGATTTAATAGTCTTACTCTTAACAAGAACCTCAATTTCCTTCTTCGCTTCATCTCTGAGAGCACGGATTCTTTCCCAATCAGTCATAAAGCTGTCATCAACATTTATGTCAATTGTTTTTGGCATATCGTTAAAGAGAATATTCTCGGTGTTGTCGGAAGCTCTGTGAGGCATAAAGCTCCAGATTTCGTCCGAAGTATAAGCGAGAATCGGGCAAAGCATTCTTGTCATAGCGTCAAGAATCAGATAAATTGCGCTCTGAGCGGAGCGGCGCTCGAGGCTGTTCTTCTTCTCGGTGTACAGTCTATCCTTGAGTACATCGAGATAGAAGTTTGACATATCGACTACGCAGAAATTGTGAATGCTGTGATATACCTGATGGAACTCATACCTGTCATATGAAGCGATAACCTTCTCAATAAGGTTGTTAAGAGTTTTTACAGCCCACTTGTCTATATTAGTCATATCATCGGGAGCGACCATATCTGTATCGGGATTAAAGTCGCTGATATTACCGAGGATATATCTGGCGGTATTTCTGATTTTTCTGTATGACTCGGACATTTGCTTGAGTATTTCTCTTGAAATGCTGATATCCGACTGATAGTCAGCTGAAGATACCCAAAGTCTGAGCACGTCGGCGCCGTACTGAGTAATAACCTCCTGAGGACTGATTCCATTGCCGAGAGACTTACTCATCTTGCGTCTCTCCATATCGAGAATCATACCGTGTGTAAGAACAGTTTTGTAAGGAGCCTTGCCTTCTGTCGCTACAGCTGTGAGCAGAGAGGACTGGAACCAACCTCTGTACTGATCGTTACCTTCAAGGTACATATCAGCCTGTTCTCCGAGATACGGACGACGCTTTACAACTGCCCTGTGCGAAGAACCGCTGTCGAACCAAACATCCATGATATCCTTTTCCTTATCAAAGGACGTGCCACCGCACTTGGAGCACTTGGTTCCCTCGGGAAGAAGCTCGGAAGCCTCTCTCTCAAACCAAGCATTGGAGCCTTCTTTCTCAAAGATTGAAGCAACGTTAAGCATTGCGTCTTTATCAACATGAGGCTCACCGCAATCCTTACAATAGAAAATCGGAATCGGAACACCCCATTTGCGCTGGCGCGAGATACACCAGTCCTTGCGGTCTCTGACCATCGAAGTAATTCTGTCCTTGCCCCATGCAGGAATCCATTCAACAGTATTAATAGCTTCAACAGCTACATCCTTGAAGTCGTCAACCGAGCAGAACCACTGGTCTGTAGCTCTGAACAGAATCGGTGACTTGCATCTCCAACAGTGAGGATACTGGTGGATAATCTTCTTAAGTGCAAAGAGCGAACCGTGCTCATCAAGATACATAGCGATTTTTTTGTTCGCTTCATCAGTTGTGAAACCGGCAAACTGACCTGCTTCCTCAGTGAGAACTCCATTGGCGTCTACAGGACAGATTGTGGGAATATCATAGTTCTGACAAACATTATAGTCGTCAACACCGTGACCGGGAGCAGTATGAACGCAGCCGGTGCCGCTTTCAAGCGTTACATGTTCACCGACAATGATAAGAGATTCCCTGTCAAGGAACGGATGAGCGGCCTTCATATATTCAAGCTCGCTGCCCTTGATGGTTGCAACAACCTCATAATCGGTAATTTCAGCCATTTCAAGCGCACTCTTGTAGAGCTCGGTTGCCATAATATAGTATTCATCACCATGCTTGATGATTGAATATTCATAGCGAGGACCTACGCAGATTGCAAGGTTAGCGGGAAGAGTCCAGGTTGTTGTAGTCCAGATGACAAAATTAACCTTTGACGGTTCAATGCCCATCGCTTCAAACTTTCCGAGATCATCGGTAACCTTGAATTTGACATAGATTGAGTGGCACGGATCCTCCGCGTATTCAATCTCGGCTTCCGCAAGAGCGGTTTTACACTCAGGACACCAATAAACAGGCTTGAGACCTTTGTAGATGTAACCCTTTGTTGCCATTTCCGCAAAAACCTTAATCTGCTCGGCTTCAAATTCATGCTTCAGGGTAATATAAGGATTATCCCACTCACCGATTACGCCGAGGCGCTTGAACTGTTCGCGCTGGTCGTTAATATAACCTGTAACAAACTTCTCACAAAGCTTGCGGAGCTCCAGCACGGAAATATCCGCAGAACTGCCTATGCCTGCCTTTTGTCTAGCCTTGAGCTCCGTGGGAAGTCCATGGGTATCCCATCCCGGAACATAAGGAGACTTGAAGCCTGCCATGTTCTTATAGCGGACAATGAAGTCCTTGAGTATTTTATTAAGCGCGTGACCGAGGTGAATATCGCCGTTCGCGTAAGGCGGTCCGTCATGGAGCACATAGAGGGGCTTACCCTCGTTTTTCTCCATAAGTTTGTCATATACTTTGTTATCTTCCCACTTCTTCAAAGTAACAGGCTCACTCTTAGGCAAGCCTGCTCTCATCGGAAATTCTGTTTTGGGAAGATTTAATGTGGAATTATAATCCTGAGGCATTTAAATCTACTCTCCAATTTTATTAGTCGGCGTCAACATCATAGTTCTCGCCGAACTTAAGATTTGAATATTTGCTGTCTTCTGTCGGTACAAACTCTACATCCTGAGAATGTGAGGAAACAGGCTCGAAGGTCTCTTCGGCTTTCTTAACGGGAGCAGCCTTTGCAGGCTCAACCTTGGGAGCGGGCTTCTCCTCAACGGGCTCTGTGGGATACTTTTCATCAAGCTCGTCCTTTGCGCGAATAAGCGCAGCGTCTGTGGGAAGATCGTTGATTGAGTTGAGGTGCTTCTTATAGAGAGCGTCGAGCTCGTTTCTGAGTTCAACGGAATCACTCTTAAGCTTGAGATAAATACCCTTCTGGCTTGCTGTGGCAGCGTTGGCGTCTTTAAGAATAGATGCAGCCTTCGCTTCAGCTTCAGCTACAATGCTCGCAGCCTTGGCGTTAGCTTCCTTTATGGAAGAATCGGCAACGCGCTGTGATGTGATTAGAGCGTTTCTGACAGTTTCCTCGTCAGCTCTGTACTGCTCAACACGCGTAGCAAGGATATCCATCTTGCGAATAAGGTCGGATTTTTCTTTTTTCATCTGCTCAAAGGTAAGAATAACTTCATCAATAAATGCGTCTACATCCTCACCCCTGTATCCTCTGCCCTGTCTGAAGGATACTTCCTTAATTTCATCGATAGTTAACATTTTTTACACTCCTATCTGTAATGTTCAATATTGATTTTCAGCCGACCCTTTTTGGTAAGACCGGACTGCCCCTTTATAATATATTTTCCCTTACCTCTGATAGTAAGGATGTCATCTTGCCTGAGAAAATGACTGACATTTTTGCTCTCCGAATAATTGACCATAACTTTTCCGGATGTAATAAGCGAAGCGGTTTTGTCGCGAGACAATCCGGTGATTGCGGCAACAATAACATCGAGCCTCATAGAGCTTACTGTAAAAACAAGCTCATCAAATTGTTGTTCAAAGCTCACATCGCATTCAGACTCCGATATAAGCTTGACTCCCGCACGTCCGATTTTAAATATCTGAGACCTTATGTAATCGGCAATCTCTGATTTCACAAAGCAAATTGCAGATTCATCACCGACAATAATATCCCCTATACAGTCTCTCTCGATTCCAAGTCCCATAAGCGCTCCGAGAAAATCGCGGTGACCGAGCTTATCAAAGCGCTTGAAGCCGAAGCAAACCTTTTCAACAGGATAATCATCGGGAAGCAAATCATCGTCATATGAGCCCAAGATTTTTCTCTGAGCATTCTCATATCCGCCGAAATAAGAAATATTAAGTCCTCTTCCGGCAAAATAATCATTGAGAATGAACTGTTCTCTTTCGTTCAAAAAGCCCAGAAAGCACGGCTTGTGCCTGAGCTTGGAAAGCCGAACGGTATCCTCAGCTCTCGAAAGCAGAGATTTATCGTCTTTATCAGAAGTATACACCGCTGTTCTCCAACTCATCGAGCAGGTCATCGCCTGTAAGGTCGACATTGTTGGGGATAATAATAAAGGTGCTTGTAGCTACTCTCTTGATTTTACCGCGGTTCGCATAAGCAACTCCGCTGAGGAAGTCGATAATCCTTCTTGAAATATCTTTCTTTGTCTCCTCGAGGTTGAGGACAACTGTGTGAGTCTTTTTGAGCTCATCGGCAATGGCTCTTGTCTCTTCGCCGAATGTCTCCGGTCTGAAAATAGCAACCTTGAGCTTTGCCGTAGCGCTGATATTTACAACCTTATTGCGGCTGTTTCTCTGAGATGATGAAGAAGAATAGGATGATACCTCTTCATACTCATCCTCTTCGTCGTTCTCGGCGTAGCCATACTCGTCGTAGCCGTTATCATACTCCTCATCGGGAGCGT
Source organism: uncultured Clostridia bacterium (assembly GCA_946184925.1). Taxonomy (GTDB): domain Bacteria; phylum Bacillota; class Clostridia; order Oscillospirales; family Acutalibacteraceae; genus Ruminococcoides. Next base: position 19,371 of record CAMHHL010000003.1, read on the forward strand.
CCCACATACGTTTAAACTTGTCAACAAAATTTGGCATAATCCAACATCCTCCTATAACTTATACATTATAATTACGAGCGCCGAATAACGATGAACCAACACGAACCATATTGGCGCCGGAAATAATTGCTTCATAATAATCGGCAGACATACCCATGGAAAGTATATCCATAGATATATTATCTATATTTTTACCCTTGATGTCAATAAATAGATTGTTCATTTTATCAAAAAATTTAAGAATTTTTTGTTTACTATCACAAATCGGCGGTATAGACATCAAGCCTTTGACCGAAATGTTGTCAAAATCCTTGATTTCATCAAGCAATTCAACGAGTGCTTTATTCTCCTCGCCGCCGATATTAACCTCAATGAGGATATCTGTGTTTACGCTGTGCTTTACGGACTGGCGGGATATTTCACTCGCCAGCTTAACTGAGTCAACCGACTGAATCAAATCAACCTTTCCTATAATCTGCCTTACTTTATTTGACTGCAAATGACCGATGAATTGCAGAGAAGCGTCGTTGAGATTATAGCCGTCGTATTTTGAAAGCAGTTCCTGAACTCTGTTCTCCCCGATATATTTCAGACCGAGAGAGATAGCGTAGTTGATTGTATCGACATCAACAGTTTTTGTTGCGGCAAGAAAAGTGATATTCTCCCTGCTCTTGCCGACCTTCTGCGCCGCCTCTGAGATTCTCTCCTCAATTAATTCGTAGTTATACTTAACGTTATCTAATAACTTTTCCGTCATATAGGTTATCTCCTTTTATTACTACCTGATCATAGAGCTCAATTGTCTCGCCGTTGAACAAAACGCCGTCCTCCGGAATGGGATTACAAATTACATAATCGGATCCGGAATAAACAATCGAAATTTCCTTGAAAATCAGTTCAGAGCCGTGAAGAACATACACGCCTTGAACATTCTTTTTCTTTTCGACAGACTTACCGTCAGAATCCTTAACTTCTTTTTTTACATAATCCTCGTGTATCGCGCGCTTGGAAACCTTAAGTCCGCTGTAAGTAGAAGTTATAATCTCAACAGGTTCCTTGCGTGCGCTCGCAATATAGTTGTTCATATAATCACAGCTAAGAATCAGAACGCCGTCCTTGTCTTTTCCGTGCTGGTTGATTGAATAAATTGAAGCAGGAATTTTCTTGTTTGAAGCTGACGACATCAATACATTAATCGAACTTCCCTCGTTGAGAATTTTAGAAAGCATGATTGATTCATCTGAAGTGATTTTGCAGGCAATGTACCACTCGGGATCCGAAACAACCTTGCCTATAACATTACCGTCGGGTTGAATGCTTTTGACACTATTAAGGTCGTCAAGATCGATTTTTTTCAATTTGGATACGTCGAAAGAATTCTCAAAACCGTCAAACTCAGAAACGAAATATCCGGCGTCGGGAGTTGTTATCGCACCGATGCTCTCAGATGATGAAGCTTCGTACTTATCGCGCTGAGCTCTGAGCTCTGAAATCTTTGATTTAAAATTTTTCGCGTCTCCGGTAATCATCTGTCTCTCACAGATTGACATAAGCAAGTCATCAGTGCTGGTTTTTGCCGAGTTCAAATCGCCTGAAATCACGCTTGATTTAATCGAATAGATATTGTTGTTAATCTGAGTATTGGCGGTATCCAGACTGATACTATCCTTATAATACGACTCGCCGAGAGTTTTGAGCGCCTTAATCTGTTTTGTGAGCGCGTCAATCTTCTGCCTGGCAACGGCGTCGTTTTCATCCTGATAGATATCAGCGATATTCTGATCAACACTTACGTTGTCTCCGTTGTTAACATTAAACGAGAGCACACCGCTGACATTGTTTTCTATATACTTTTCATTTCTGATAATAAAAGCGTCGGTATAAATAGTGTCGGATATCTCGGTATTTACAGTCTCCTCGGTTTCAACCGCTTTGGAGAAGTTTGAGCCTGCAAACAAATATATTATATATGAAACTATACCGATAATAAGCAGACCTATCAGAATACGCTTGAACAGTAATTTATCCATCTAAAAATCCTTTTTTATCAATAACCGAACAGGCGACTGCAAGTTGTTCTGCGACTGTCGGGTATTTATCAATTTCAATCCAGTTTATTGTATCATTACGTCTGAACCAAGTCAATTGACGTTTTGCATAATGCCGCGTCTCGGTTTTCAGTCTTTCTATGCATTCTTCAAGAGTTGCCTCTCCCCTGAAATACGGCTCAAGCTGTTTATAACCGATTGCCTTTGACGAGGTTTCGCTCAGCTTTGATGAAAGAACCCGGCGGGCTTCGCCGAGAAGTCCCTGCTCCATCATTATGTCAACTCTCCGGTTTATTCTGTCATATATGTACTGCCTGTCAGACGCAGTAAGCCCGAAAATAAGTGAATCGAACTTAAGATTCTCATTTTTGCTGACCAGATTCTGGGATGTGATTGTTTTTCCGGTCGTTTTATAAAACTCAATAGCGCGAATAATCCTTTTTAGGTTCTTTTCTTCGGAAAGGCGTTCTGCGGATTCCGAATCAAATTCTCCAAGCATATCAAGCATATAATCGACACCGTTCTCGGACGCTACACGCAGAAGCTCATCGCGAACTTTTTTGTCACTGCTGTTATCCGTAAAACCAATGCCTCCGAGCAGAGCGTCAACATAGAGACCTGTCCCTCCGCAAAGAACCGGAGTTTTGCCGCGGGATGAAATACTATCAATCGCATTTCTCGCGTCGATGACATACTGACCGACGGAATAACCGCAATCAGTATCAAGAAAGTCTATAAGGTGATGTTTGATTCCGCACATTTCCTCCGCTGTCGGCTTAGCAGTAGCAATTTTCATTTTTTTATAAATCTGCATACTGTCTGCGGATACAACTTCGCCGTCATATACCTTTGCAAGTTCCACGGCGAGTGAGGTCTTGCCCGAGGCTGTGGGACCGACTACCGCCAGAATTTTAGTGTTCATTGAATCCTTCCAAACTGTTTTTCAAGTTCATATTTTGACATAACCACACAAACAGGTCTTCCGTGAGGACAGTATCTGAGCGATGGATCATCATCAAGCTTATTTGCAATGTCCATAAGCTCTTCTCGTGTTGAGATGTTTCCGCCCTTAATTGCAGCGCGACAAGCGACATTATGATAAATCCAATCCATCTTTTCGCTGCGGATATCTGTCTTATTTTGGGCAATGTAGCCTGCCATCTCAATGACTGAGCTCTCAACATCTTCAAGCGGAAGATACTGCGGCGCACTCCTGACAATAAGTGTTCCGTTTCCGAAATCATCAACGTCAAAGGCGCACTCTCTGAACATATCGAGATTGGAGATTGCGGCTTCGTAATCATTTTTGTTGAGCACTACGGTAACAGGCCGGAGCAAAAGCTGGGAAAAACCTGCACCTCGCTCTTTTTTGAGTTTTTCGTAAATCATCCGCTCGTGAGCGGCGTGTTTGTCAATAATTATAATTTCCCTGTCATTTTTCTCAACAAAGATATAAGTCCTGAACGCCTCACCGATAAAAACAAGTTTGTTCTTCGGTTTTTCAAAAAGCGGCTCGGGCTCTGTTTGAGCAATCTGCTTCTCTTCAACAGGGGCTTCGGCAGAAATGATAAGATTTTCAGCCGCAGTTTCATCAGGTACAGTTGATAACGCTTCTGCTATTTCTTCCGCATTTTTCTCTTGCTTTGCGCGGTCAATTGTTTTCTCGCGGTTTTTCTCATATCGAACGCTCTCCATTGAATAAACATCGAACGGATTTTTTACGTCGTTGAGAACGGGGTTTAATGAAATCGGCGCAACAGGCGTAGGTTTATTTAAAATTTTGTTAAGCTCTTCAAAAGGATTGGAAGGTTTCTCAGAAACAGACTTTGAGGGCTTCTCAAAATTTGTGGGAGCCGTGATGAACGGTTTCGGCTTATGAATCTGAGCAAAAGCATCGTTACGGCTCACTCCGTCAAAAGTTACCTGCTTTCGTGAATCATTATTATTCAGCGAGGTTTTCACCGCATGATATACAGCGTCAAAAATCGGTCTTTCGTTGACGAATCTGACCTCAATTTTTGCAGGATGAACGTTAACGTCAATTGCCTCAAAAGCAAGCTTTATATGAAGTACACACGCAGGATGCTTGCCGACCATAACGCTGCCCTTGCAGGCCTCTTCGATCGCAGCCGACGCAGTCCCGGAGCGGACATATCTGCCGTTGATAAAAAAATTCTGCATACTTCTGTTCGGGCGCGCGTTAATGGGCTTAGATATATAACCCTGTACCTTCACGCCTTCAAGCTCATAGTTCACCTTGATAAGTCCGCTTGCGAAGTCTTTTCCGTAAACTGAATAAATAGCAGAAATAAGCTTTCCGTCGCCGGAAGTATTCAGCACTCGTTTGCCGTCACGGATAAATGTGAATTTAATCTCAGGATGAGAAAGTGCAATTTTATCGACAACGTTAGCAACCGCGTTACCCTCGGCTCTGTCCTTTTTCAAAAATTTCATTCGTGCCGGAATATTATAGAACAAATCCCTGACAATCATGGTTGTACCGACAGGGCACCCGGCGTCATCAAAAGACTTTTCCTCGCCGCCTTCAATCTCGTAAGATGTACCAATGTTATCGGCAGTGTTTCTTGTCAGCATTTGAAGCTTTGAAACTGAGGAAATCGATGCAAGAGCCTCGCCTCTGAAGCCCAGTGTCGCGATGTTGTCGAGGTCGTTCTCAAGCGCTATCTTGCTGGTGGCATGAGGCAAAAATGCCTTTTTGATATCTTCCCGAAGAATACCGCAACCGTTATCGGTAACTCTCATAAATGTAATGCCGCCGTTCTGAATTTCAACAGTGATATCGGTGGAGCCGGCGTCTATTGAGTTTTCAATAAGCTCCTTTATCGCGGACGCCGGGCGCTCGACAACCTCGCCGGCAGCTATAAGCTCGGCAACATGCTTGTCCAGAACGTTAATGACACCCATTTTTTCACATCCTTAAATCATATTTTTGAGTTCATAAAGAAGATTCATCGCCTCAATCGGCGTCAAAGTATTTAAATCAACCTTCTCGAGCTTTTCTATTACGGGAGAGCTCACGTCGGGCATAAGACTGAGCTGCTCAACATCTTCGTTCCTTGGCGGTTTTGCAACGGGTTGAATAACGCTGTTGCCGCTCTCAAGATCGGAAAGAATCTGTTTTGCGCGTGAGATAATAGCATCCGGAATTCCGGCAAGCTTTGCTACCTCTATTCCGTAGCTGTCGTCTGCTCCGCCGGGAACAATCCGCCTGAGAAAGGTTATATCATCGCCGTGCTTCTTCACCGCTATGTTGTAGTTATTCACGCCGTCAATTGTATCCTCAAGCACGGTGAGCTCGTGATAGTGAGTAGCAAAGAGTGTTTTTGCTCCAAGCTTCTTGGAATCCGCGACATATTCGAGAACAGCTCTCGCTATACTCATGCCGTCGAAGGTAGATGTACCTCTGCCGATTTCATCAAGTATAAGAAGAGATTTTGAAGTAGCGTTCGAAACAATATGAGCAACCTCGCTCATCTCCACCATAAAGGTCGATTGACCTGACGCTAAATCATCGGACGCGCCGACGCGCGTGAATATGCTGTCAACAATTCCTATTTCAGCCGAGGCGGCAGGAACAAAGCTTCCTATCTGAGCCATCAGGACAATAAGCGCGACTTGGCGCATATATGTGGATTTACCAGCCATATTGGGGCCGGTGATTATCGCGACGCGGTTGGCTGAACAGTTGAGATAAACGTCATTCGGGACGAACGGAGCACCTCCGAGCAGCTGTTCAACAACAGGGTGACGACTGTCCTTCAGCAAAACAGCGTCCCCGAGGTTGACCTCCGGACGTGTATATCTGTTATCGGAAGCTACGTTCGCGAGCGAATTAAGAACATCCAGATTAGCGATAGCGTGAGCGGTTCTCTCGATTCTGTCGAGTTCAGCCGCTACCTTCTTTCTAATCTCATCAAAAAGCTGATACTCCAGCGCGACAGCCTTATCCTTTGCTCCGAGAATTCTGCCCTCGAGCGTCTTTAAGTCCTGAGTTATATATCTCTCGCAGTTTGTGAGAGTTTGCTTTCGAATGTATGTATCGGGTACCATTTCCTTGTAGGAATTGGTAACCTCTATATAATAACCGAAAACTCGGTTATATCCGACCCTGAGCTTCGGGATTCCCGTAAGCTCGCGCTGCTCCTCCTCGATTTTTGAGAGCAAGCCCGTCGAATCGTTCATATCCGAACTTACGTTATCGAGTTCCTCATTATACCCGCGCTTGATGATTCCGCCTTCCTTTACCGAGAACGGCGGATCCTCAACAATTGCGTCATCAATTAGTTTGTAAATATCCTCGAGAGTATCAAGCTCCGAATATAACCTGCGCAGCTCCGAGGATTTGCAATACTTGAGAAGCAACTTGATTTGAGGAAGCTTCTCAACCGCAGAAGCGAGAGAACGAAGCTCTCGTCCCTTTGCCGAGCCGTAGACGATATTGGTCATAAGTCGCTCGATATCAAAAATACCGACAAGAGCGGCAGTCAAATCAAGCCTTAGCACTGTTTCGTTAACGAGTTCTTCTACAGCGCTCTGACGATTTATTATTCTCGAAACATTAAGCAGCGGCTTGTCAATCCAACCTCTGAGCAATCTTTTGCCCATTGAGGTCTTGGTTTTGTCAAGCACCCATAAGAGCGAGCCCTTCTTCTCCTTATTGAGCATGGTCTGGGTAAGTTCAAGGTTACGCTTGGTATTGAAATCAAGCTTCATGAACTGATTATCGGAAAGCAGGTTGATGTGAGTTATACGTTCGAGTCCTGTTTTCTGGGTGTTTCTCAGATAGTTAATCAAAGCGCCGACAGCCGAAACAAGCATCGGGTTATCTTCAATTAAACTGTACTCTTCGCCAAACTGAGCCTTGACAGTATCCTGACAAGAAAGAAACGCAAAGCTCTCGTCCGGGAGCATCTCAACCGCGGCGGAAAGCTTATCTCTTATAAACGGAGCGAGTTCGGTATATTCAACGACATCTCCGCCGATGAGTATTTCACGCGGCATATAACTCGAAAGCTGGCTCTTTATTTTTTCGTAACACTCTTTGCCTTTAAACCCTGTTGCGTATAATTCTCCTGTAGAAATATCGGAGAAGCATATTCCGACATCCTTCTTTTCGGAATAAATACAGCAAATATAGTTATTGCGGCTCTCATCGAGCATGCTCGGCTCCATAACGGTGCCGGGAGTAACTACCCTGACAATATCTCTTTTAACGATAGATTTAGCCTTGGCGGGATCCTCCATCTGTTCACAAATCGCTACCTTGTAGCCCTTTTGAACGAGACGAGCGATATATCCTTCGCAACTGTGATACGGAACTCCGCACATCGGAGCGCGTTCCTCAAGTCCGCAATCTCTGCCTGTCAGAGTGAGTTCAAGTTCCTTTGAAGCAAGCTTGGCATCGTCAAAAAACATTTCATAAAAATCGCCGAGACGGAAGAACAGGATGCAATCCTTGTTCTCCTCCTTGATTTTGAGATATTGCTGCATCATCGGTGACAGCTGTGCCATAAACTCACCCCTTCCTGAATTTCAAATTTAATCAGCCGCAACCGCCGCATGTGGAGCAGCTTCCGCCGCAGGACTCGGAAACATCGGTTGTCTCCGGATCTTCACCTGCAACACAATTCTGAATAATTGTGAGGATTCTGCCTGAAAGCTTGTCGAATTCCTGTTTTGCTTCGTTGTAAGCAATCATGTGCTCGTTCGTCATAACGTCGGAATAAACTGCCTGCATCTCCTTGTTAAGAGAAGCGATTTTCTCGCCGTCCTTCTCAACCTTCTGTGTTTCTACATTTATCGCAAGACGCTTGAGGTTAAATTCCTTAATCAGATTCTGAAGCTCCTCATCCTTGTCCGCTTCTTTCTCGGCATTGTGAAGCTTAATGTAATTTTCATCAGCCTGAATCATCTTACCGAGTTCTCTTGTAAGCTCAATAATATCCATATTTAATTACTCCTTTTCTATTACATTACCTCTGAGAATCCAGTTGCCTGCCTCTGTAACCTTTACATTTTGGAACGTACCGATTAATTCCGGCGAGCCCTTGGCTTCCACTATTATATTTCCCGATGTACGGGCGTTCAAAACACCGGTTTTACCCTTTTCGGATTCAATAAGAACCCTCTGAACAGTTCCGACCATTTCTTTGCAGCGTTCGGAGGCAATCTCCTCCTGAACGTCAAGAAGCTCACGAAACCACTTTGACTTTTCCGATGATGGAATCGGGTCGTCCATCTCTGCGGCAGGTGTTCCTACTCTCGGAGAATAAATAAACGTAAAGAGTGAAGTAAACTTCACTTCCTTTATAAGAGAGAGAGTTTCCTTGAAATCATCATAGGTTTCTCCCGGGAAACCGACTATGACATCGCTCGTCAGACTGACATCCTCTATTCTGCTTTTCGCATAATTCACGATATCAAGATACTTTGCTCTGTCGTAGTGACGGTTCATTAGTTTCAGAATCCTGTCGCTTCCGGATTGGAAAGGAAGATGAAGATGTTTGCTTATATGCTTAGAGTCCGCAATGGTGTCAATAAGCTCATGGGTGCAATCCTTCGGATGAGACGTCATAAATCTGAGCCAATAATCACCGTCAAAGCTGTCAATCTCCGCGAGAAGCTTCGCAAAGCTCACGCTGTTTTTGAGATTCTTTCCGTAGGAATTAACATTCTGACCGAGCAGAGTGATATCCTTGTAGCCAGAAGAAATCATCTCCTTGGCTTCGGAGATTATGATGTCCTTCTCCCTGCTTCTCTCTCTTCCTCTGACATAAGGAACTATGCAATATGTACAGAAGTTGTTGCAGCCGTACATAATCGGAAGCCAGCCCTTGATATTGCCGTCTCGCCTGAGCGGAATTCCCTCATGAACAAGATTATCGTCGTTATCTCTGAGATAAACGCGTTTTTCGGTTGTAAGCGCCCTGTACATTAGCTCCGGAAACTGATGAATGGCGTGAGTTCCGAACACAAGCCCAACATACGGAAAGCTGCGGTACATTCTGTCGGCAATATGCTTTTGTTCCATCATGCAGCCGCAAAGAGCGATTAAAGTACCGGGATGCTTGCGCTTTAGATTCTTTAAAGCGCCTACGTTTCCGAAAACTCTGTCCTCGGCATGCTCACGAACAGCGCAGGTGTTGAACAGAATAAAATCAGCGTTGTCCGGTTTATCCTCAAATTCAAAACCCGCGGCAGCAAGCATACCCTTGATTCGCTCCCCGTCAGCGACATTCTGCTGACAGCCGTAGGTGTGAACATAGGCTATCGGAACATCGCCGCGCTTGCGAATTTGCATTATTTCATATATAAGATTAATGTACTCCTCCTGTGATTCCTTAAAATCAAAGAGAGTACCGAATTGTTCTGCCAAGACAAATTGCCCCAATCTAATTCATTATCCATAGAATTATAGCATAAAACGGACTCCAATACAATAGATTTAGAACTATTTTTATCTATATTTTGTGGTTTTTGTACGCTATTTCACAATATCTGCGTATGTTGACGGAACTGAACCCACAATTACGGTCTGGGTTAATTCATAATCCGTCGTAAACGTTTGCTCATTGTTGAAGCCGGGACTGAGGGAAATAATATCAGTCTGAACAATCAGGCGGATGTGATGAATTGTCTGATTAACTCCGGCACCGGAAAAGGTGCTTTCGACCTTACAATTAACCGAGCCTGTCAAAGTAAAGTTAATTTCCACTTCCGGCCCGAACGTACTGAGAAAACTCAACTGAGTGAAGGACCCAAGCGGCTGATAGAATCTGTTAACGGTCTGACTGTCGAGTTTTTTCTGGATTTTATTTGTTACGGCCGATTTTAGTTTGTTTATCACAACCGTATCAGTTGAAACGGAGCTGAGATTGCCATCGTCTGTGTATTTTACATTTGTCATATCATCGTATGTAAGCTCCATTTCTTCTGTTACCTCGGCAACAATATCGGAAATTAGCTTCGTTGACACGGATTTCGATTGCTTTTTGATGCATTTAGCCGTAAATGGAATAGCCTGTATTTCAAACAAAACTATAATGCACACTAAAAAAGCGGCAACAATAATGATTTTTCGTCTTATTCTTTTTCTGCGTTTTGTTCTGCAAAGCAAAAAAACACCCCTCGTCATACTATACGAGAGGTGTTAAATTGTGAATCAATCAGAAAGGAATATCCTCGTCGGGATTACACATCGGACAATCCGGCTTTCCGCAGTCGCAAACTTCGTCACCAAAAAGACTTGTGAAGTCAAACTCGAGTTCATGACCGCAATTAGGACAGTCGATTTCTCCCTCAAGGAGCGTATCCTCATCTACTACGATTTCGGCACCGCATTCAGGGCACTTAACCTCGTAATCGGGATTATCCTCATCAAAGGTTTCTTCGTCTTCGAATTCATCGTCCATGTCATAGACATAATCGGAAAGCTCATCGAATTCTTCTTCGAGACCGCTGAGCTCATCGGAAAGACCGTCTACGATATCGCACACGCCGTCAATCTCCTCGTCTGTTGCGGAGATATAGTCGGTGATTTCACCGAGAAGCGAAACCATTTCCTTGATTAATCTGACCTCGGGCTTGGAGTCATCAAGCTGCAAGCCGTCAGAAAGTCCTTTGATATAAGCGGCTTTTTCGTTGATAGTCATAGCTGCACCTTATGCTCTTCCGAGATACTCGCCTGTACGTGTATCAATCTGGATAACCTCTCCCTCGTTGATGAAGAGAGGAACCTTGACTTCGGCGCCTGTCTCAACAGTAGCGGGCTTTGTTGCGTTTGTAGCAGTGTTGCCGGCAAAGCCGGGATCGGTCTTTGTTACCTCAAGCTCAACAAAGTTCGGGGGCTCAACGCCGAAAACATTGCCCTTGTAGGAGAGAATCTTGCACATCATGTTCTCTTTGACGAATTTGAAGTTATCGCCGAGAACGCTCTTGTTAATCGGAATCTGCTCCCATGTCTCTGTATCCATGAAATAATAGAGATCACCGTCGTTGTAGCTGTATTCCATATCCTTTCTCTCAATGAAAGCAGTGGGATACTTATCGTTGGGGTTAAAAGTTTTTTCAACTACAGCACCTGTGATAACGTTTCTGATTTTTGTTCTAACAAAGGCAGCGCCCTTGCCGGGCTTAACATGCTGAAACTCGATAATGGAAACAACCTGTCCATCCATTTCAAAAGTTACGCCGTTTCTGAAATCACCAGCAGAAATCATATTTTTACCTCCTAAAATTATGTGAATATACTACAGTCACATTTTATTATTGATTATTATACATAAAAACAAATAAAAATGCAAGTATTATACGACAATTAGTTCTTTGCTCAGTGAAGCAAAGTTTTTAAAGCCGTTTTCCTTTACTAAAACCATATCCTCTATTCTGACACCGAATTTACCCTCGAGGTATATTCCGGGTTCAACTGTAACCACCATATTCTCTGAAAGAATTGCTTCTCCGCGAGTATTAGCATACGGCATTTCGTGAATATCAAGTCCGACGCCGTGTCCGGTCGAATGACCGAAGGTTTTGCCGTAGCCTGCCTCGGTGATAATGTCACGGGCTATTTTGTCAATATCGCGAGCCTTTACTCCGGCTTTGACAGCGGCAAGAGCGGTCGTCTGAGCTTTGAGAACAATGTTATAAATCTCACGTTGATAATCACTGCATGAGCCGACGGCAACGGTTCGAGTCATATCGCTGTGATAGCCCTTATAAAGCGCGCCGATATCCATTGTAAAGAAATCGCCGTCCTTTACCACTCCGGTCGATGGTACTCCGTGCGGAAGCGACGTATTCTGACCGGTTATGGTAATCAAGCTGAACGATACGCCATCGGCGCCGTACTTTCGCATAAGATACTCAAGTTCAAGTGCAATATCACGCTCAACTGCACCGGCTTTAACGTAGTTGAGGACTTCAAGATACGCTTTTTCTGTAATTTTCTGGGCGGTTTCAATAAACCTGATTTCATCCTCTGATTTGATAATTCTCAGATTCTCTATCGCCTTGCTGAGACTCGCGTCCGAAATTAGTGATATTCCGGAACTGCCGAAAGCACTGTTCATTCGCTCAAACACAGTCAGCCTAATATCATCAGCCTCAACATACAATTTATCTGCGTCGCAGGATTTCATCAAAGCGATAATATCACTGTAAAGGTTATGGAATTCAATAACCTCGCAGGAAGTACAGTTTCTTCTTGCTGTTTCGGAATAGCGGAAGTCAACGAGAAGATAGGCTCTTTCCGAGGTCACAAGAAGCTTGCCCTCGCTGTTCTGAACGCCGGAAAAATAATAGACATTGTTTTCATTTGTAACAAGCGCTGCTTCCGATGAATCTGAAAGAATGTTTCTGAGTTTGTTGATTCTGTCTGTTTGAATTGACAATTATATCATTTCCTTTAAAGCTTTGAATGCGAGAAGATAGCTGAGTTTTCCGAATCCGGCAATCTGACCTGAGCACACCGGAGCAATAACAGAAGTATGTCTGAATTCTTCTCTGGCGTGAATATTCGACATATGAACCTCAATAAACGGTATGTCTATGCAGGCTATAGCGTCCCTGAGCGCATAACTGTAGTGAGTCAGCGCTCCGGCATTGATGACAACTCCGTCATAGCCTTCTACAGCGGAGTGAATCTTGTCAATAATTGCTCCCTCGTGATTTGACTGAAAAATCTCTGCTGTAAACCCGTTGTTTTCAGCATACTCCAGAATCTGAGAGTTTATACTCTCGGCTGTTTCGGAACCATAAACACCCTTTTCTCTGATACCAACCATATTAAGATTGGGGCCCAACAGAACCAAAGCTTTTTTCATAAAAACACATCCTTAAAAGAAATAAAGCGGACAGATGCCCTGTCCGCTTAAAATTACCTATACTTGCGTTTGCGAGCTGCTTCGGATTTCTTCTTACGCTTTACAGAAGGCTTCTCGTAAGCTTCTCTCTTGCGAACCTCAGCAATAACGCCAGCTCTGGCACACTGCTTTTTGAATCTTCTCAAAGCACTCTCGAGAGATTCATTTTCTTTAAGTCTTACCTCTGACATGTCTATTTCCCTCCCATCTTAAATGGGTAATTTGCAAAATACTGCAAGAAGTATTATACAACAAGTAGACATAAAATGTCAATACCTATCGAAAAATTAGTTTAAAAACGCTAAAAGAATAAACTTAGGACTTGACTACAATGTTAACAATGCGACCCTTGACGTAGATTTCCTTGATGATATTCATACCGTCAATCGCCTTTTTGACGTTTTCATCGGCTTTGGCAAGCGCAAGAACCTCATCCTGACCGGCTTCCGCGTCAACATTAAGCTTAGTCTTGATTCTTCCGTTAACCTGAACGGCGATTTCAATTGTTTTATCTACGCACTTGCTTTCGTCATACTCAGGCCAGCTCTGCTCAGCAACAATTCCGTCGCCGAGACCGCAGACCTCCCAAATTTCTTCTGTAACATGAGGAGCAAACGGATTGAGAAGGATTGAGAATATTCTCAACTCCTGCTTCGAGATTGAACCGAACGAAGTGATATCGTTAATCAGCGACATGAGCGCAGCGATAGCGGTATTAAACTTGATGTTCTCGATATCTTCGCCGACCTTCTTGATGGTCTTGTGGAAGGACGCCTCAAGCTCAGGACGAATATTGTCGCCGTCTGTAAGGATAGTCTGCAAGTTCCAGAAACGCTCAACAAACTTGCGGCAACCTCTGATACTCGAAGGACTCCAAGGAGCAGCCTTCTCAAAATCACCGATGAACATTTCATAAAGACGCATTGTATCAGCGCCGTATTCGCTGACGATTTCGTCAGGGTTAACTACGTTACCGCGGGATTTGGACATTTTCTCGCCGTTTTCGCCGAGAATCATTCCGTGGCTTGTTCTCTTTGCGTACGGCTCGGGAGTAGGAACAACGCCGAGGTCAAAGAGGAACTTGTGCCAGAAACGGCTGTAGAGCAGATGAAGCGTTGTATGCTCCATTCCGCCGTTGTACCAGTCAACAGGCGACCAGTATTCGAGCGCTTCCTTTGAAGCAAGAGCATCGCTGTTGTGAGGATCCATATATCTGAGGAAATACCATGAGGAGCCTGCCCACTGAGGCATTGTGTCAGTCTCTCTGACGGCTTTTCCGCCGCAGCAAGGACAGGTAGTGTTAATCCAGTCTGTCATCTTTGCAAGCGGAGATTCGCCTGTATCTGTAGGCTCATAGGAATCGACCATAGGAAGCTTGAGCGGGAGCTCGCTCTCGTCAATCGGAACGAATCCGCACTTCTCACAATGTACAATCGGAATAGGCTCTCCCCAGTAGCGCTGACGTGAGAACACCCAGTCTCTGAGCTTATAATTTACCTTTGCTCTGCCGATTTTGTTCTCCTCGAGCCATGAAATCATCTTTTTCTTTGCGTCATCGACTGAAAGTCCGTCGATAAAGCCGGAGTTCACAAGCACACCTGTATCACAATCGGTGAATGCCTCAGCCTGGACGTCCTCTCCGCCCTTTACAACCTCGATGATGGGAAGATTGAACTTCTTAGCAAATTCCCAGTCACGTGTATCATGCGCAGGAACCGCCATGATAGCGCCCGTTCCGTAGGAAACGAGAACATAATCGGAAACGAAAATCGGTATTATCTTATCATTTACCGGATTAATCGCTTCAACTCCGTCGAGGCGGATACCGGTTTTGTCCTTGGCAATCTCGGTGCGCTCAAAGTCGGACTTCTTCGAAGCCTCGAGCTGATAAGCACGAATTTCGTCGATGTTTTTAAGCTTGTCCGCCCATTTTTCGATAAGCGGATGCTCGGGAGAAATTACCATATATGTCGCTCCGAAGAGAGTATCGCAGCGTGTTGTATATACAGTGAGAGTATCGCCGGTTGTAGCCTTGAAGTCTACTTCTGCGCCTGTCGAGCGTCCGATCCAGTTCTTCTGCTGTGCCTTTACTCTCGGAGGATAATCCACGAGATCAAGGTCATTGATGAGCCTGTCCGCATAAGCTGTGATTTTGAGCATCCACTGAGACTTAACCTTGTGAATGACCTCGCTGCCGCAGCGTTCGCAAACGCCGTTTACAACCTCTTCGTTGGCGAGAACGCACTTACAGGATGTACACCAGTTGACGTTCATCTCTTTCTTATAGGCAAGTCCCTTCTTAAAAAGCTGAAGGAAAATCCACTGAGTCCACTTATAGTACTCGGGATCGGTTGTACTGATTTCACGGCTCCAGTCAAACGAAATACCGAGCGACTGAATCTGCTTTTTAAATCTTGAAATATTCTGCTTTGTTACGATTTCGGGGTGAATATGGTTTTTTATCGCATAGTTCTCCGTTGGAAGTCCGAAAGCGTCCCAGCCTATGGGATAAAGAACATTGTATCCCTGGAGTCTGCGTTTTCTGGCAACTGTATCGAGAGCCGTATAAGGGCGCGGATGTCCTACATGGAGTCCCTGTCCCGATGGATAAGGAAACTCGATAAGCGCATAAAACTTTTCTTTTTCGGAATCATTTGAAGCGTGGAACACGCCCTTTTCTTCCCAGATTTTCTGCCATTTTTCTTCAACTGTCTTGTGATTATACCTCAAAATAACTACCTCCCGGGTTAGTCAATAATATCTGTCAAATCAACTTCCCTGCCGTCCTGCCAGAGACGCTCAAGGTCATAGAAGTTGCGTGCTTCTTCATTAAAAACATGGACGATAACATCGGAATAATCAAGTAAAATCCAGCTGTTTGAGCGATGTCCCTCTATATGACTTACTTTTATTCCCTTCTCTCCCATTCTGAACTCAACTTCATCAGCGAGGGCTTTGACCTGAGTGCTGCTGCGACCGGTCGCGAGAACCATATAGTCAGCAAGAACTGTAACGTCACCGATTTCGATAACCTTGATGTCCTGTCCGATTTTATTACTGAGTATCTTTGCGATTTCTATCGCCTGTTCATAAGCTGTCATTTAAACAACTCCTTTTATTCAATATTTCATTGTAACATTCAACGGCGTTTATATGAATGGTGAGTTCCTTCTGAGAAAGGTTCATGATTGTGAACCTGAGCCCGTAGAGCATTGCGTCCTCAAGGTTTTCGAACGCCTTTTTTCGCATTATGTCAACATCTTCATAATCGCGCTCGGCTCCGATAAAGTCGGCAACAAAAATCACTTTCTCAAGAAGTGACATTCCTTCTCTGCCTGTTGTGTGATAGCGAACAGCATTGATGATGTCTTCGTCATTGATGCCGAGTTCATCTCTGATATAAACGCTTCCTGCGATAGCATGCCAGAGCTTTGAGGAATTTTTTTCGGTAGCGTCAAGTATTATACCACCGTTTGTAATTATTTGCAACATTTCATCACGGCTGATTTCCTTGCAGCAGTCGTGAAGAATTCCGGCGAGTTCAGCTTTTTCAACATCTGCGCCGTAACGTTTTGCAAGCTCTACGGCAGATTTTGAAACGTTGACGCTGTGAATATACCTCTTCTCGCCCATTCGTGACTTAATAAGTCCGAGATAATAATCTCTGTCCATAATATCAGCCCCGCGAAATTATTTTTTTGTCTTTGGAAGTTTTATTACCGGCTCATCTGGATCAGGACGATATAGCACAAATTTAGAGCCAATCACCTGAACAACATCGGAATCGGTATGCTCGGATATAGCGTCAGCTGCCTCTCGCGGAGTGACCGGGCTGTTTTCCAGACATTTTCCCTTTATGAGTTCTCTTGCGGCGAGAGCATTGTCGGACTCTTTATAAATCTGCTCGCCGAGGCCTCCCTTTCCGACAAATATTATTGTATCTATATTGTTTGCCAATCCTCTGAGATAAGCACGCTGTTTACTTGTTAACATTCTTTTCCTCCAAATATACCTTTAAAACTTCCCTGAATTCTCTCAAAGCGTTCCCTCTGTGGCTTACAGAATCCTTTTTCTCGGCGGTAAGCCTGCCGAACGAAACTCCGTTATATAGAAAAACAGGGTCATAACCGAAACCGCCGTTACCGTCCGGCTCGAGAGCTATCTTCCCCTCGCATTTTCCCTCTGCGGTGATTTTATCACGGTTGGGGAACACGCAGCACACTGAGCAAACAAACCTTGCTGTCCGCTCCTGCGACGGAACTCCATCAAGCTCCTTTAGGAGCTTTTTGATTTTGTCCCTGTCAGTTGCATTTTCTCCGTCGTATCGCGCCGAAAAAACGCCGGGGCGACCGCCGAGAGCGTCAACACAAAGCCCGGAATCATCCGCAATTGCAGGTAATCCCGACCTGCCGCATGCCGCGTATGCCTTTAGATAAGCGTTATCGGCAAAGGTTTCTCCGTTCTCCTCAACATCTCCGAGTGATATTCCCAGTTCTTTCGGTGATTTGGCGTTGATGCCGAGCGGAGAAAGAATACGCTCAAGCTCTTTTAGTTTGTGTTCGTTATTAGTTGCTATTATAAAATTCATATCAGTACCTTAGCTGAAATCGAATAAAGCTTTCGAGAAATCGTCAGGGTCAAACGGCTGTAAATCGTCAATCTGCTCGCCGACTCCGATGAACTTGACCGGCACATCAAGAGAATTCTTGATTGCGAGAACAATTCCGCCCTTTGCGGTTCCGTCAAGCTTAGTGAGAACTATACCTGTGATACCGGTAGCCTGCTTGAAAGCCTCAACCTGAGAAACAGCGTTTTGACCGGTTGTGGCATCGAGTACAAGAAGAATTTCCTTGTCAGCGTCCGGAAGTTCCCTGTCGATTATACGATTAATCTTTGCGAGCTCATCCATAAGGTGCTTTTTGTTGTGAAGTCTGCCGGCTGTATCGGCGATTATGACATCTGTGTTTCTTGCCTTCGCGGCAGAAATTGCGTCGAACACAACAGCCGCCGGATCGCTGCCTTCTCCCTGCTTGATTATATCGCAACCGCTTCGCTCAGCCCAAATCTGAAGCTGGTCAATTGCCGCAGCTCTGAAGGTATCGGCTGCTGCGAGCAGAACCTTTTTGCCGTCATTTTTAAAGCGGTTCGCCATCTTTCCGATTGTAGTGGTTTTACCGACGCCGTTCACTCCGATAACAAGAATTACGGAAGGCTTGGTGCTCATATTAAGCTCCTGACCGCCTGTGAGCATCTCGGAAACAACTTCCTGAAGCAAAATGCGGATTTGCTCGGGGTCGGTTATGCCGGTTTCCTTAACCTTTACCTTGACCCTTTCACAAATATCCTGAGCAGTCTCCATTCCGACGTCACCCATAATAAGAAGCTCTTCTAACTCCTCGAATAATTCGTCATCTATTTTAGTGAAGGACTTGAGCATCGAGTCAATCTGACCGATTACCGCATCCCTTGTCTTTTTGAGACCGTCCTTAATTTTCTTAAAAAATCCCATATTCTATTCCTTTCAACTGTTTTATATTAGATTCCAAGTTTAGAGGAAATCTCGCTCGCTTTGAGTTCAAGCAGCTTTGAAACACCCTCGTCCTGCATGGTCACACCGTAGAGCACGTCAGCCTCTTCCATTGTACCGCGTCTGTGAGTAATCAGGATAAACTGAGTGCTGCCGGTCAGTCCGCGGACATACTGGGCAAAGCGATCGACATTAACCTCATCAAGCGCAGCCTCAATCTCATCCATAACGCAGAACGGAGCAGGTCTGACCTTCATTATTGCAAAATAGAGCGCAATAGCAACAAGCGCTTTTTCACCGCCGGACAAAGCGTCGAGGTGAACAACAATTTTTCCGGGCGGATGGACTACAATATCAATTCCGCTCGTGAGGATATCCTCCGGATCTGTCAATGAAAGCGAAGCGGTTCCGCCGCCGAAAAGCTCCTTGAAGGTATATGTAAAATTGCGGTTTATCTGCTCAAATGCAGTTATGAACTCCTCCTGCATTTGCTTGGTAAGATCGGTGATGAGCTTTTCGATTTCTTTTTTGGATTTTTCGACATCATCAACCTGAGCTGTCATAAACTCATAGCGCTCGGAAACTTCCTTATACTCCTCAATCGCGCCAACGTTTACATTGCCCAGATTCTTTATCTTCGACTTGAGTTCATTCAAACGAGAGCGCGCCTCTGAAATATTCTCGAGCTCAACAGAAGTTTCTTCAGCCTGCTTTTTAGTGAGTTCATATTCCTCCCAAAGCTTTGATATGATGTTGTCATATTCCTTCTGCAGATTAATTCTGCGTTCTTCAAGTCTTGAAAGCTCACGACCGGCGTTCTCGCGCTCGGCAGTCTTATCACGTTCAAGGAGACGAAGCTCGCCGGAGCGCTTTTCGAGCTCTGCTTTCTGAGCGTTGATTTTTTCAATGCCTTCGTTTAGAGCTTTCACTTTATTGTTAAGTGATTCTATATCACGATTTAAGGCTTCGACCATTTTCTCAGACTGAGAGATAAGTTCACTGTAGTTGTCAATCTGAGCGTTAAGCTCGGATTTTCTCGTGTTTCTGTTCTCTTCAGTAGAGAGAGCAAAGGAAATCTCGGAATTAAAGGTTTCGATATCTTTCTGAGCCGATACTATTTCAAGCTTAATATTCTGAAGCTGCTCGGAGAGAGATTCTCGCTTTTCCGTTAGCTGAGTACGATTGCCGGTGATTTCTTCGATTCTTGCTTCGTACTCTGAGATAGACCAGTTGATATCGTCGAGCTTTTCCTTGGCTTGTTTTTCTTCTGTTTTATACTGCTTGATTCTTTGTCTGCAGTTTTCGACAGTAGCCTCCGCCTCGTCAATAGCCTGCTTATATGACGCCAGCTCGTTTTCACACGCCTTTGCTTCGGTGAGAATTCTGACCTGCTCCTGCTGAGCATTTGAGAGATCCGCGCGCGCTCCGAGAATTTCGCCCTCAATAGCGGAATAATCTGAAAGAGCATTCTCGGCAAGCTTTGCAGCCTCCGCTGCCTTTTTCTCGAGCTTTTCCGCCTTGATTTTGTTATCTTTGATTTCGGAAGCACGGGACAGCAAGCCTGATTTCTTGCCGAGTGAACCGCCGGTGAGCGATCCGCCGGCATTGACAACCTGACCGTCAAGAGTTACGACCTTAAATCTGTATCCATATCTCTTAGCGATTGATGTAGCAGAATTCAAATCCTCGGCAACAACAATTCTTCCCAACAAGGATTTGAGAATATTGTTATATTCAGGCTTACAATCACAAAGATCTGCGGCGATTCCGATGAAGCCGTAGCAATCATCCAGACCGTTTTCGCTTAGTTCTCTCGGTTTGATAGTATTCATCGGCAGGAAGGTTGCGCGTCCGCCGTCGTGTTGTTTCAGAAAGGTTATGGCAGCCTTTGCGTCTTGCTCGGTTGACGTGACTATGTTCTGCATAGCAGCACCGAGGGCAATCTCGATTGCAACAGTGTATTCTCCGGGAACGTTAATTACTCTTGAAACAGGACCGTGAATGCCCTTAATTTTTCCGCTGTTATAAGCTTTCATTACGGACTTTACGGAATATGAAAAGCCCTCGAGATTCCTTTCCAAATCCTCTAGAAGTTTTACCCTGCGGAACGCTTCCTGTGCGTCAAGGTTGAGTCTGTCAGCCTCCGCCTTATAATCATCACGCTTTTTTCTCCTGGATTCAAGCTTAATCTCCAAGCCTTTGACAGAATTGAATAGCGACTCAACGCGCTCATTCTGCGCATCAATTTCGTTTTTATAGTTTTCAGAAATCTCCAGAGTCGTCTTAAACTGCTCCTGACGCTGAGCGTTTGCGGCAAGGATGCTCTCAATTCTCTCCTGCAATTCACTTGCCGATGTTACACTCGTCATCTGAGTAACTCTGGCGTCGGCGGACTGCGCAGTGAGTGCTGAAAGCTTTGAGCTTAGCTCCTGAATCTTGTCGCTTGACCTGCCGGAGTCCGTATTGATGACATTGAGCTTTTCGGACATATCGGTATAAATCGACTGCTTTTCCGAAATGAGCTTTTCAAGCTCGACGATTTTCAGCTTCTTCTCTTCAATATCATCGGCGGCATGGGCAGCGTCGGTATCGACCTTTTCAATCTCCTGATTTACACGGTTAATATTCTCCTTATTGTGAAGAATATCGTTTTGTGCTACGGAAACGGAGGATTTCTTAGAACTGATTTCAGCGTTAATGGTATCAATTTCTGAGCGGATTTTCTCAATATCAGATGAAAGCTCGCCGTTTTTGAGATAAATCTGCTCGGTTTCACGCTGAATATCCTCGAGTGCTTCATCGGCTGCCGAATGCTGCAAACGTGAAATCTCGATTTTGTCCTCCTCTTCCTTGAGAACCTTATTGCTGTTGTTAAGAGTATTTACCCAAAGGGCAATCTCTATATCCTTTTTCTCGGAAGAGTATTCAAGAAATTTTTCTGCTTTTTTTGACTGATTTTTCAGAGGTCCTACCCTTTCTTCGAGTTCAGTGACGATATCCCTGAGCCTGAGAAGGTTATCCTCGGTATGCTTGAGCTTGCGCTCGGATTCTATTTTTTTGTATCTGTAACGCGAAATTCCGGCAGCTTCTTCAAAAATCTCGCGTCTGTCCTCACTTTTGGACGCAACAATGCTGTCGATTTTACCCTGACCAATCATGGAGTATCCGTCACGTCCGAGGCCGGTATCCATAAAGAGCTCGTTGACGTCTCTCAGACGCACCTGAGCGCCGTTTATAAGATATTCGCTGTCGCCGCTCCTGTAGTAACGTCTTGTAACTGCAATGTCATCGCCGTCATAAGGCAGGAATCTGTCCTTATTGTCGATATTCAAGGTAACCTCGGCATAGCCGAGAGCTTTTCTGCCGTCGGTTCCGTTAAAAACAACGTCCTCCATCTTGGAGCATCGCAGGCTTTTGGGAGACTGCTCGCCGAGAACCCAGCGTATAGCGTCACTGATATTACTCTTTCCCGAACCGTTCGGTCCTACGACTGAGGTCATACCGCGCACAAATTCTAATTTAGTTTTATCCGGAAATGTCTTAAAGCCCTGAATTTCAAGGGATTTTAACAGCATCTCATCACCTGTTATCCTTAATGTTTATTAATAATTCGTATTTTTTCAGGCGTGAATCCTTAACGATTTCAGCCCGAAA
The DNA here is from genome assembly GCA_946184925.1 of uncultured Clostridia bacterium. Lineage (GTDB taxonomy): Bacteria > Bacillota > Clostridia > Oscillospirales > Acutalibacteraceae > Ruminococcoides. The sequence continues at coordinate 41,483 of CAMHHL010000003.1, forward strand.
GCCCAATTGATTGAGCATGTTAATATTTGATTTCTTCTGTCCGATTAATTTTGAAACTGAACCGGAATTTACTGTAATTGTAATATCACACGGTGAATAACCGGAGAGCGCAGACAATAATTTAACTCTGAAAATATTATTCTCACAAAGTTCCTTGAATGCCGGATGATAATTATGCGCAAGGTCACTCTCGGCAAGGCTGTCACTGTAATGCAGACCAACCCTGATTACATCTATATTATTATCCTCAAAAAGTCCAAGTAAACGCGAGCAAAGCTCAACAGACTGTTCAAGAGTATAAGGCACATATTTTCCTTCTGAATAGTAATCGGCGAGCTGCGTATTCTTAACAACAACCGTAGGATAAATTCTGACGCACTGCGGCTGCATGCTCACAAAATCAAGAGCAGTTTTATAATCAGTGTCAAAATCAGCGCCGTAAAGCCCTGTCATCATCTGTAAACCGAGATTAAAGCCTGACGCTTTAATCAAATCGGAAGCTTTGATAATATCATCAAAAGTGTGTCCGCGGCGGTTGAGCGCGAGCACGTTGTCGTCGGTGGACTGAGCGCCGAGTTCAATTGTTGTAACATTGTATTTCTTCAGCAGATTGAGAATATCATTGTCAATATAATCAGGTCTGGTTGAAATTCTGATGCCTGAAAAGCTATCAATATACTCCCTGGTTGCTTCGAGCAAGTTGAGCATATACTCTCTGTCAATCGCAGTAAAACTTCCGCCGAAGAACGCAATTTCGCTCTCCCGGCAAGCTTCTCCGAGCGAACCGAGAGCTTTTTCCAAAACGTTTCTTACATCATCGCCATTCGGCTGATAGGTCTGTCCGGTTATCTCACGCTGATTGCAGAACGAGCACTGATACGGGCAGCCATTGTGAGGAATAAAAATCGGAATATTTCTGTGCTTAATAGCCCATCAACTCCAAGGCCTCTCTTGCAGCATTCTGCTCAGCTTCTTTTTTACTCCTGCCGCCGCCTTTTCCGATTACATTTGAATTTAGTAACACCTCAAAAACAAAATGCTTATCGTGGTCGGGACCGGATTCCGAGGCGAGGCGGTATTCAATCCTCTCGCCGGGATTCTTCTGGACAATCTCCTGCAAGGTAGTCTTATAGTCTTTGAACGGCTTGTTATTGTGGCTTTTGATTTCAGGCACAACAAACCTTAAAATATGCTTTGCGGCAGGCTCCATTCCTCCGTCAAGATAAATCGCCGCTATAACGGCTTCGAAAGCATCGGAAACAATCGACGGACGTTCGGCGCCGCCTCCGTTGCGTTCGCCACGGCTCAGAACAAGATAGTTGCCGAGGTTAATCTGCTTGCCAAACTTAAACAGAGCCTTCTCACAAACAAGTGAGGAACGCAGCTTGGTGAGTTCACCCTCAGGAAGCTCGGGACAATTCTCGAAAATATAATCAGCGACAACAATCGAGAGCACTGCGTCACCGAGAAATTCAAGGCGCTCGTTGCACTTTACGCCCTTGTCGCGGTGTTCATTCGCGTACGATGAATGGGTAAGCGCCTCGCGAAGCAAAGCCGGGTTATTGAATTTATAATTAATTACATTCTCAAAATCTTTCATCTTATCCTCTATTTCAGTGCCTGAGACATCTCGTTGATAACGTCTGCCTCAACATATTCCTTTGTAAGCCTGATTGCGTTTTTAAAGGTTTTCGCCTTGGCACTTCCGTGCGCTTTAAAAACAGGCTTTGCGGTTCCCATAATAGGAGCACCGCCGTATTCGTTATAATCAAATTCCTTAGCCATCGCCTTGAGGTCCTTCATGATAAGACCGGCGGCAAGCTTATTCTTGGTGCTCTTCTTGAACAATTCCTTAAGTTTTTTAAGAAGCTCCTTAGCAACGCCTTCATAAGTTTTGAGAACAAGATTGCCCGTGAAGCCGTCGCACACATAAACATCGCAGGCCCCGGCAGGAAGGTCGCGACCTTCAACATTACCGACAAAGTTGAGTCCGGAAGTCTCAAGCAGTTCGTATGTCCTGTGCTGGAGCTCCCCGCCCTTGTGGGCTTCCGCTCCGACATTTGCCAGTCCTACCCGCGGACTTTTTATCTTCATGACCTTCTCCATATATGAGGACGCCATTATTGCGTACTGAAGCAGAATCTCGGGGCGCGTTTCAAGGTTAGCTCCGGCATCAATAAGCATAAAGCATCCACCGGCGAAATGCGGAAGAATCGGTGCGAATCCCGGACGCTTGATTCCCTTTATTCTCTTAACAAGCAACGTTCCGCCTACGCAGATTGCGCCGCTGTTTCCTGCGCTGACAAAGCCGTCGCCCTCTCCGCTTGCAAGAAGCCTCATTCCTACAGCAAGAGAGCTGTCAGGCTTGGCTTTTAAAACCGCGGAAGGATCCTCATCGGTTGCGATAAACTCGGAAGCATGTACTATTTCAAGGCCGGAGATATCAAGATTATTATCCGCGGCGCATTTCTTGATAACATTCTCATCGCCGACAAGAATAATGCCAATCTGATACTCGTTTTTAGCATCAATTGAGCCTTTTATTATTTCCAGAGGGGCATTGTCGCCGCCCATAGCGTCAACTATAATTTTCATAATCTCACGCTTTCTAAATATTTGTCCAAATCTCCGAGAGCTCTATCGGCATAGGCCTGTCCTCTCTCCTGTTTATCTCTGGGACGTCTTTCGAGTTCCGGGATTATACCGAAGTTTGCACCCATCGGCTGAAAATCAACAACGGTTTCATCGGAAACATACCTTGAAAGGCAGCCTATCATCGTCGTCGGCGGAAGCACGACAGTGTCTTTGTTCAGAAGGAGCCGGGCAGCGTTTATTCCTGCCATAATTCCGGAGGAAGCGCTCTCCATATATCCTTCAACACCTGTAATCTGACCTGCAAAGAAGATATTACTGTTCTCTTTCGTGTTGAACGAGCTTGTAAGCACCTGAGGAGAATTCAGGAAGGTGTTGCGATGCATTACACCGTATCGCACGAACTCCGCGTTTTTCAGTGCCGGAATCAGACCGAAAACGCGCTTTTGTTCCGGGAATTTCAGGTTAGTTTGAAACCCTACGAGATTGAACATTGTTCCGGAAGCGTTTTCCTTTCTGAGCTGAAGAACAGCCCAGGGACGATGACCTGTTTTCGGGTCGGTAAGACCGACAGGCTTCATCGGACCGAATCGAATCGTGTCATGGCCTCTCTGTGCCATAACCTCAATCGGCATACACCCTTCGTACACTTTAGGATCGCGAACATCAAACTCATGAACAGGAGCGCGCTCGGCATTAACCAGCGCTTCATAGAAAACCTCATACTCCTCTTTGTTCATGGGACAATTGAGATAATCGGTGCCTTCACCCTTGCCGTAGCGAGATTCAAAAAAAGCATGCTCCATGTCAATGCTGTCAAATGTCACAATAGGAGCCGCGGCATCATAGAACGACATCGCATTGCCGAAATGCTTATATATGTTCTCGGCAAATGAGTCGGAGGTCAACGGTCCTGTAGCTATTACAGTAATCGCGTCTTCGGGAATATCGGTTATTTCCCCGGAAATAACGGTTATATATTTATTGCTATTTACAGCGTCGGTAACATATTCGGAGAACAGTTCTCTGTCAACGGCGAGCGCTCCTCCTGCAGGCACCGACGCATAATCGGCGGCTTTGAGCAGAAGCGAGCCGAGATGACGCATTTCTTCCTTTAGGAGACCTGCCGCGGAATTTACCCTTGCCGCCTTGAAGGAATTCGAGCACACAAGTTCGGCGAATAAATTGGATTTATGTGCGGGGGACTTTTTCATAGGCTTCATTTCATAAAGTCTTACATCAATTCCGCGTTGAGCAATCTGCCATGCCGCTTCGCAACCGGCAAGCCCCGCTCCGATAACATTAATATGCATTAGCTTTTGACTACTCTCTCATATCCGCAGTCCTTGTTGGCACAAAATACTGCCTGTTTTCTGCCCTTCTTCTTGAAGAGAATCTCACCGCACTGGGGACATCTCTCGTTGACAGGCTCATTCCATGAAACAAAATCACAATTAGGATAATTGCTGCAACCGTAGAATACTGTTTTTCTCTTGGTAGTTTTTATAATAACGTCGCCGTCAGAACACTTGGGGCATTTAACTCCGGTTTTCTGAACATACTTCTTGACGTTTTTACACTCGGGATATCCGGGACACGCAATGAACTTGCCGTATCTGCCAACCTTGATGACCATATTACGTCCGCAGTTCTCGCAGATAATGTCAGTTTTATCCTCTTCAAGCTGGAGTTTGACGCCGTCCATCTCGGTTTTAGCCTTGGCGAGAGTTTTCTCAAAATCCTTGTAGAAGTCGTCAATCAGCGCACGCCATTCGACCTCGCCGTTCTCGACTGTGTCGAGCTCCTGCTCCATCTGAGCTGTAAATTTTACATTAACAATCTTCGGGAAGCGTTCCTTCATCAGCTTGACCATTGTCTCGCCGAGTTCGGTTGGAACCAGTGTTTTACTCTCTCGCTTGACGTATTCACGACCTGTAATAGTTGAAATTGTTGCCGCATAGGTTGAAGGTCTGCCGATCCCATGCTCCTCAAGAGCCTTAATCAGCGAAGCCTCGGTATATCTCGGGGGAGCCTGAGTAAAGTGCTGATTGGGAACAATCTCCTTCTTGCGGACGCTCATGCCCTCCTTGAGCTCGGGAAGCTCAAGAGACTTCTCCTCCGCAACATCCTTGCTCTCAACATAAAGACTTGTAAATCCGTCAAAGGTTACTGTATAGCCCGAAGCTTTAAAGGTATATCCGTTACCCTCAATGTCGGCACGTGTAGTTTTTTGGAGACAATCGGACATCTGCGAAGCAACAAATCGCTTCCAGATAAGATTATAAAGCTTGTACTGGTCGCTCGTGAGATTGTGCTTAATGCTGTCGGGCTCGAGCGAAGGCATGGTCGGACGTATAGCTTCATGTCCGTCCTGCGCGTTTGAACGCGATTTGAAGAATCTGGGCTTAGAAGGGAGATACTTATCGCCGAACTTCCGACCGATATATTCGGTAACCTCGGAAATCGCCTGATTTGAGATTCTGAGAGAGTCTGTTCTCATATATGTGATAAGACCGGTAGCACCGAGCTCGTCAATTTCAACGCCCTCATAGAGCTCCTGGGCGACTTTCATTGTGCGCCTTGACTGGAAGCCGAGCTTTCGCGAGGCCTCCTGCTGTAGAGTTGAAGTTATGAACGGCGGTGCCGGTGATTTTTTTCGTGTGCCCTGCTTTACGCTTGTAACAGTATACTCGGCATTCTCAAGCTCAGCCAGAATCTTCTCGGCTTCCTGCTGATTATGAATTTTATCCTTGCCGAGGTACAGAGTAGCAGGGAAAGCTTTTCTTGAACCCTTCGGTATAAACTTAGCGTCAATTGACCAGTATTCTTCAGGCTTGAACGCCCTGATTTCGTCCTCGCGATCAACAATAATCCTTACAGCTACCGACTGAACGCGCCCTGCGGACATACCTCTGCGTATTTTTTGAGATACAAACGGGCTGAGTTTGTAACCGACGAGTCTGTCGAGTACTCTTCTTGCCTGCTGAGCGTTTACCAGGTTAAGATTAATGCTCCTGGGATTGTCCATACCGGTGCTTACGCCCGACTTTGTAATTTCATTAAACTCAACTCTGTTATTATCGTTAAGATCAAGATCGAGAATATAAGCAAGGTGCCATGAAATAGCCTCACCCTCTCGATCGGGGTCGGTTGCGAGAAATACTTTATCGGCTTTTGCCGCGTGCTTCTTGATATCCTTGACAAGCGATTCCTTGCCTTTGATTATTGAATACTTTGGCTCGTAATTATTCTTGACATCAACGCTCAGTCTTGCGTCCGGAAGGTCACGGACGTGTCCCATAGACGCTATAACGTCGTAATCCTTTCCGAGGTACTTTTTGATTGTTTTAGCCTTTGCAGGCGACTCAACAATAACAAGATTCGACATATTTTCATTACCTTTCTTTTAATATATTCATAAATCAGTAATACTGACAGTAGAAATCAAATTAATCTGTAGCTTCTGCCCTGAACGCATTTAATCAGCTGTCTGAGCTCAAGAGTTGTTAAAACGGGCAAAAGTCTGAAAACCGGCAATCCGGTTTTTTCCGCGATAGCGTCAATATGAATCGGCTCATCTGAAATCGCGTAATAAACGGTGCTCTCATCATCGGTTAAATTTAGGTTTTCCCTATGAACAGGAACTTCGGACAAATCCTTTGTTCTCAAACCGTTGATATTCTCAGGCGGTTTGCCCTTAATCGGAATAACATCAACGGCGTCTTCATCGGGAGCGGCTCCTGCAGGAAGCTCGCTCGTTACATAAAGACTGTCAAATTCATTGATAATATCCTTGTAATCAGTCACGAGTACAGCGACCTTTTCCTTGATAAGCTCATTTGTGCCGAAGAAATGCGGGTCGGCAGGACCTGCAAGGGCAAAAATCTTTTTCCGGGAATTCTGTTCAAGCGCTCTGTTAACAGTTATCAGTGAGCCGCTTTTTCTCCCGGCTTCAATAACGAGAATACCGTTAGAGAGCGCAGAGATAATTCTGTTTCTCTGCGGAAAATGGAAGGGATACGGTTCGGTATCCGGCGGATACTCTGAAATCACGGCGCCCTTGAAGGTGATGCTGCTCCTCATCTGAGCGTTGTCCCTTAGATAGTTGTAGTTTATACCGCAGCCCAGAACGCAAATCGTCACTCCGTCCGCGGACAGAGCACCGTTGTGCGATGACGAATCTATGCCGAGCGCACCGCCGCTTATAACGGCAACACCGATTTTGGCAAGATTATAACCAAAATCGAAAGCAGCCTTCATACCGTACCTTGAAGCTCGTCGCGTACCGACAATGCCGATGGAAAGTCTGTTGTCTATATCCTCGGGAATATGACCGGAAACATAGATAACAGCCGGGGGATCATCAATATTCTTCAAGCATTCCGGATAAAAGCTGTTATCGAGAGAAAGAATACGATATCCGAGCATATTGCACTTAAACAATATCTCATCCGCAGAAGAAAGCTTTGTGAAGCTCAGTTTTTCTATTTCAGCATTGGAAAAGAGACCGCTGAAACGCCACTCAGCTTCGCCGCCTTCGTAAAATTCCAAAATAGAATTATACATCTGGGCGACCTGCTTAGCCTTCGGCGTACAGTAGCCTATAGCCTGAGTAAACCAGATCCAATACTTAGTGTATGTCATCTCATCATTTCCCACATTATAATACCGGCAGCGACCGCCGCGTTGAGGGACTCAGCCCTGCCAATCATCGGAATGGTTATAGCCTTGCAGCACGCTTCGACGGTTTCCGGCTTGAGTCCGTTGCCTTCATTCCCGACGCAGACAACACAGGATTTGGGAAAAGCGGTGCGCACAATGCTATCCGCGTTGCTGTCAACTACGGCAGCAAAAGAAAAAAGCTCGGTGTGACTTTTGAGAAACCCGGATATTGTGTCGGTAATCATACTCGGCAGTCTGAATACAGCACCCATGCTTCCTCTGACAACCTTCGGAGAATAGATGTCACAGCAATCGTGCGAAAGAATAACGCCGTCAATTCCCACCGCTTCGGCGGTTCTGAGAATGGTTCCCAGATTTGACGGATCCTGAACATTGTCCAATGCTATAAATTTACCATTACATTTTATTTTATCAAATAGACTGTGTTTGTCAAGAGTTTTTATTACGCAAAGTATTCCCTGAGGAGATTTGGTGTCTGAGAAGGAAGCGAACAACTGATTAGAAACAGAATACGCGTCAGATGCGTTTTCAACAAGTGCCTCAAGCTCCTCGCTGTATTTTTTGAGAGCGAACTCGGAAGCTACTACCGCGGAAATCTCCGCACCGGAACGCAGTGCGTCGTCACATAATCTCACTCCCTCTGCGACAAACTCGCCGCATTCACGGCGGTATTTCGAGGATTTGATGAGCTTATTAATGTGTTTTATGAAAGGATTGTCCTTTGCTGTGATATGTTTCATAATATTATCTTTCACATAAGAAAATAGCAAAAGCGTTTGGGAAAAACCCAAACGCTATTACATCATAATTATTTTGCAGCCTTTGCCTGCTCAACAAGAGCTGTGAAAGCCGCGGGATCCGAAATCGCAATCTCAGAAAGCATTTTGCGGTTGAGTGTTACGCCAGCCTTCTTGAGACCGTTCATAAAGGTTGAGTAGTTCACGCCGTTAGCCTTGCAGCCTGCTGAGATACGTGTGATCCAGAGACGACGAAAATCTCTCTTCTTCTGCTTACGTCCGATGTAAGCGTAGTTGCCGGACTTCATGACAGCCTGTTTAGCCATCTTGAAGTGCTTTGATTTAGAACCGAAATAGCCCTTAGCGAGCTTTAAAACTTTTTTTCTTCTCTTGCGAGTAGCCATCGCACCTTTTACTCGTGCCATTTTATTTACCTCCGTTTATTAGAAATGTCGTAAGAATCAGATTATTTATAAGGAATCAGACGCTTAATCTGAGCCACATTGGTCTTATCAGCACAAGTTGTCTGGCGAAGACCTCTTTTACGTTTTCTTGTTTTCTTGTTAAGAATGTGAGACTTGTTGGCATGAGCGCGAACAACCTTACCGTTCTTAGAGAGTTTAAAGCGTTTTTTAGCTCCGCTGTGAGTTTTGATTTTAGGCATAGTATTTATCCTCCTTAACTTTAATTACTTGACTGGCTTTGGCGCAAGAAACATCACCATATTACGACCTTCAAGCTTAGCAGGCTTTGAAACCATCGCGAACTCCTCGCATGCCTCGGAGAAGCGATTCATTAGGTTGTAGCCAAACTCGGAATGTCCCATTTCACGTCCGCGAAAGCGGATAGAAACCTTAACCTTGTCCCCGTGCTTGAGGAACTTGATTGCATTGTTGAGCTTGGTGTTGAAGTCGTGAGTGTCGATATTAAGAGAAAGGCGAACTTCCTTTGTCTCAATAATCTTTTGATTTTTGCGGGCTTCCTTTTCCCTTTTTGCCTGTTCGAACTTGTACTTACCGTAATCCATAATCTTGCATACAGGCGGCTTAGCCTGAGGAGCAATTTTTACGAGATCAAGGTCGTCCTTAGACGCGAGATCAAGAGCTTCCTTGGCAGACATAATTCCGAGCTGTTCACCGCTTGCGCTGATGATTCTGAGCTCGCTGTCGCGGATATCCTCATTAATCTGAATTTCTTGCTGTTTGCTGATAACAAAGCACCTCCAAAGCTGTAATATGTAAAAAATGCGGACAGAAATCCGTCCGCATTACAATACAATTAAACTGAGTTTAGTTGGTATTGACCCGTGCAGACGGCACCCCACAGGTGAAAGCATTTCTGCTTTGCTTTATTTTACCGTATGATTATATAACAATATTATAAGTTTGTCAAGAGTTAATTTTCAAGACAACTTTTTATGAGCTCTGCAATTCTCTCCGAAGAATGTCCGTCGAGGTCATCATAGAACATATTCCTGAATTCCTCGATTTTTTCGGTATGATAATCCTCGTTATTGATTGTATCAACCACATCATACATTGAATCACAGATTTTGCCCGGAATATATCGCTTGAAATCAAAATAGAAATCTCTTCCCTTGATATAGGACTCAAGATCATACGCGAAAAATACCATCGGGATATTAAGCAGCGATGCCTCAAATACAAGAGAAGAATAGTCAGTGATAATGACATCGGTAACAAAAAGAAGGTCATTAATCTCAGTGCTTTCGGACAAATCAATAACCCTGTCTGCGTACTGCTCCGGAATCGGATGCTGCTCCTGAATGAAGGGATGATGCTTGATGATGATATTATAATCATCCTTAAGGTTTTTGCAAACCTCTTCAAGATCAAACATATGCATCGGATAATTAGCGGTTTCCTTGACGTTTCCGCGGAAAGTCGGAGCAAAAAGAACAATCTTTTTGCCCTTGAAGTTCGGGTGCCCTTTATAGAACTGAGCGGAAACTTTCTTTTTATACGCTTCATCAAAGAAGATATCGGTTCTTGCGATACCTGTCGGTACAACATTCTCAGTCGGAATACCAAAGCCTTCTGAATGGCAGCGCTTGCAGTAATCGGAGCTGACCGTAACATAGTCGTAGGAACGGTGCATTCTTGTGGGCTGAGGCGAGCCCTTGGGCTTACCGAGACGTGAGAAGCCGAAGGTTTTGAACGCTCCGCAGGCGTGCCAAAGCTGAACAAGCTTTGTCTCGGGCTTGAGATTGATTAAGTGAATTTGCGGAGTAAACTCATCAAGCACGATAACCTTACTGGTTGCGCAGAGTTCGCCGAACTCCTTGATTTGCTTCTTCGTCATATATCTGAAGGTGTTGGTGTTATAATAGAACTTAATATCGAGATTCGGATCATCCTTGAGCTTGTTATATACAAACTCAAAGTTTCCGGAGAGTTCATCCCGGCGAGCCGAATAGAATGTAATTCTGTTCGGGACAATCGCCTTGCGAGACTTGCGTCTGTATGAAGCTTTGAGCCTTCCTCTCTTATATCTTACCATTGAAAGATTCTCTCGGCACATCTGGGAAACTCTGTACATAACATAAGATACAAGTCTCTCCTTCTTGCTTTCAGCTTCAATCTTCTTAGGCATATTTATAAAGCCCGTGAAGGTCAGAAGTCCGGCGAGAATAAAGAAAGGAATACACGGAATAGCAAGCAGAAATGTAAAAAATTTGAGAATCGAATCAAGTCTGCGGATTATGCTGCGCTTGCGGTAATCGGTTCTGATTTTAGCAGGTTTTGATTCAAAGGAATAGTAATTGCCGCAAGGGGTAAGAACAAACATCAGCTCGTCCTGAATAAATTCCTTCGGAGTAAGGTCTACGGGGATTTTTTCCTCATAAAGATCGCAATAACTGATGTTCATGTACATCTTGAACGGCAGACCTTTGCCGCGAGTTTTCCAGAAGAGATAGTCAAGTCTGTACGAATACTCTCCCCAGAACATACATTTACCCTTCATATGAGTAATATCACGGAAGTGAATTACCATGGGGATGCGTCGATCCTCGAATTCGTTAAAAAAGTGAAGGATAACCTTTGGAGTAGATAAACCGTTGTTTTCAATTGAAGGATCAGTAATCTCACCTGAAACATTAATTGTCATCGACTGTTTCTCAAGCACGATACTGTTAACGCGAATTTTATACTGCAAATTTAAGCCTCCAAATCAGTCTACAAGACTGTAAAACTTTTTTACCGCTTCATCCAAGGGATAATCTTTTCCGTAAACAGACGATGAACCGGCTACGAATATATCTGCGCCTCTCGAGCGCATTTCACCGCAGTGCTCCCAGCTGACATGACCGTCAACCTCAATTAGAACATGTGGATTTTCTTCCGAAAGAAGTTTTTTGAGCGCAGAAAGCTTCTCCATGCTGCCCTTTGCCATCGGCTGACCGGCAAAGCCCGGGTAAACAGTCATAAGCAGTACGGCGTAAATCTCATCAAGATAATCTCTGACAGCATCTACAGGAGTGTCGGGGCTAATTGCAAGACAAGGCTCCGCTCCTCTTTTGCGAATATCGGCAAGAACCGCATGGACGTCCTCACACGCTTCATAGTGGACAGAGACGATATCCCTCTCGCCTATCTCCATTGCGTCAAAAAATTGCTGAGGTTCAAATGCCATGATATGAATATCCCTGCGGATATTCTTCATCGGCTTTTTGAACGACCTGACCATATTGGTGTCAAAGGTAATATTCGGGACAAATTTATTGTCCATAAAATCAATGTGAAGAAACTCAACGCCAAGGGCGTCAAGCTTTTCGATTTCATCATTAAGATGAAGCAAATCCGCGCACATGACGGATGGTGACAATAATCCTGCCATAACTACCTCAATCAGTCGTTGAGCACCATAACCTTGCTGTAAAACTCGGTGTGGTCCTTCATAATTTCAAGTCCCTTATCCATGTTTTCAAGGGTAAATCTCTGTGTTATAAGCGGCTTAACCTGAATAGCACCCGACGCCATAGCGTCAACAACAATGCTCCAGTCGCTCTTAGGAGTGTTATCGTAGCGTGAATTCCATGTGCCGTAAATGGAAAGCTGCTTTCTGAGAATCTGCCAGTAGGTATTCTGCGTGAATGTGAAATCTCCGTGAGGGTTGCCTACAAAAATAACCTTGCCGCCCGAAGCAACGCTGTCAAGGCAGTTTCCTGCTGTAACGGCAGCACCGACAGCTTCAATGGCGATGTCCGCACCGTTGCCGCCTGTTTGCTCCATAACCCACTGAATCGGATCGCCGTGAGAGGCATTGAAATAATCATAGAAACCGAGGCCCTCGATAAAATCAAAGTTATTGAGGTCGGTTCCGACAAGCAGAACCTTCTTTGCTCCCCATGCTCTCGCCCATTGAGCAATAAGCATACCGATTGTACCGGGGCCGTAGATAACAACAGTATCGCCGATGTCTACATTAGCACGTCGAAGCGCATGAAGAGCAACCGCTGTCGGCTCAGCCATGGCAGCTTCTTCAAAGCTTACGTTATCGGCAATCGGAACAAGGTTCCAAACAGGAACCCTTACATACTCGGCAAACGCACCGTCGGAACGGGAGCCGAGGTAATCGTAGCTCTTGCAGGTTTCGAAAACGCCTTTGTTGCAGCTTGTACACTTTCTGCAGGGAATGAGCGGAAATACAGAAGCACGAAGCCCCACAAGATGCTCATTCTCTTTTGATGCCGCTGCAACAACCTCTCCGGCAAACTCATGACCGGGAATTGTCGGGAAGTGATAAGTTCCGTTAACAAAGATTCTCGGAATGTCCGAGCCGCAGATTCCGCAAGCTCTGACTTTTAAGAGAACCTCATCCTCCTTGAGTTCAGGGATTGGATAATCCTCATACCTCAAATCTCCTACTGCGCGAAGCACACGCGCTTTCATTGTATCCATCATTAACCCTCCTGTCGGTTTATCAAGTGTTTACAGCGATAAATCACTTGACAATAGTTTCAAATGTTTCTAAATCTTCTATTGTAGTAATCTTAAAGTTTCTCTCACTGCCTTCGACAAGGCGAATCTTCATGCCATGACGATATGCGATTTCGCTGCTTCCGGCGGTGTTTGCAATTTCTTCATCCGTTACGGAATTATGAATATCGAGATATTTTCTGAAATCAAAGCTTTCGGGAGCCTGTCCGGCAAAAAGTTCGCTTCTTTTGAGAAGGTTTCCGATAGTCTTGCCGTCTGTGCTCTGATATATTGTATCCTTGACAGGGATAACCGGCATTGCTCCGTCATCCTCAGTTGCGCCGACAATGCAGTCATTGATGATTTTGTCGGAAACAAGCGGTCTTGCAGCGTCATGAATAATACAAACCTTGGTATCCGGAGCATTCTCTTCAGTGGATTTCAAACCGTTATAAATTGAATGCTGGCGTGTTTCACCTGCAGGAGCATAACCACAAACCTTATCTATATTGTATTGTTCAACATTTTCCCTGACATACTCCTTCCATTCGTCGCTGACAACAATTATAATGTTGTCAATGCCGGAATGCTTCTGAAAAATTTCGAGACAATATACGATAATCGGTTTATCTCTTACAATAAGATACTGCTTTGGGCGGTCGACTCCCATTCTTGAGCCTACGCCTCCGGCAAGAATTACGGCTGTGTTCATAACATCCTCCGAAAGTGTTTCATTCTGATTATAGTAGCATAAAAGCGCAGTAAAGTCAATTTTACACTACAATCCATTTTAAGGTTAGTATAATGTTTATTTGAGAAACTGTCAATTTTTGTAAAAAGAATGTAACTATTTATCGGAGCTTTGCACACTTGATTTAAAATAGTGTTTGTGATAATATCATAAATATATTAAAAATGTTACGGAAAGATTTGAATTATGAATTATTATGCCAAAAAGCAACTGAGAAAAACATCGACCGAAGTCGGGCTGTATGTTTTTGCTTCATCGGTTCTTATGACGATTATCGTCCTTAATACTTACGCATTCGGATTGTTCCCGGCGAATTTCACTGCCAACAATACCTTTATGCTGCTTTTCGATATTATAATCTCGCTTGTATGCTTCTTTGTAGTGGGATTGTTGTATTGTCTGATTTCTTCAACTCCGCTCAGCTCGGTTCTTCCGTTTAAAAAGGCAGGCGCGTCACTCACGCTCGAGCTCGTTCTTGTAACGGTCGGGTTATCGGTCATCGCAAGCTATCTTGCTGATATATTGGTTACGAATTTCAGCTTCTTTCGTGTTGAAAACACTGTTTCGTTTGAGACAAGCTCCAGCACACCGGTTGAGGATATCCTAAATATAGTCAGCATTTCCATTATTCCGCCGATTGCCGAAGAATTCATGTTCAGGGGTATTATTCTGAACAAGCTGCGTCCATACGGCGACGCGCTCGCGATTGTTATATCATCAGTGCTCTTCTCTATTCTTCACGGAAATATTGTACAAATCCCGTTCACTTTCCCGGTAGGTCTTGCTCTTGCGTTTATAACAGTAAAGACCGATTCTCTGCTGCCGGCAATTATTTCTCACTTTGTCATCAATTTTATGAGTGCACTTCCGTCTGTTCTCGAGAGTAACGGAACCTTTGACGAAAACACTCTATCGACAGTGTTCTTTATATCAAGGTTTGTCATAATAGCTCTCGGAATCATTGCAGCGTATCTGCTCAGCAAGAGAAAAGGCTTTTTCTCACTTAAAAGCAATAAGGATTTTCCGCTTAAGAAAAGCATAATTGCATCGTTGACATCGGTCGGAATAATACTCGCAATACTTATGCAGATTGCCGAAATCATAAGTAATCTGAGGATTTTTTGAGATGAGACCGGTTGAAGATTTCATGAGGATTGCGCTTATCGAAGCAAAAAAAGCATATGACCTCGGAGAAGTTCCTGTCGGCGCGGTGATAGCAAAGGGTGATGAAATAATATCAACGGCGTTCAACCGCAGAGAAACCGGCAAGAACGCTCTCTATCACGCGGAAGCAGAAGCAATTTTTAAGGCTTGCGAAAGGCTCGGCGGGTGGCGACTTTGGGAATGCACGCTGTATGTGACGCTGGAACCGTGCCCTATGTGCGCAGGCGCAATTGTAAACGCAAGGATTCCAAAGATATACTTCGGAGCGTATGACAACAAAAACGGAGCCATCTCCGCGGGGCTCGGGATATTTACAATGCCTGACAATTTCAGACCTGAAATAACAGGCGGAATTCTCGAGAATGAATGTCAATATTTAATTAAAGACTTCTTCAAAAAACTAAGGAACCGTTAGAATGCTACGGTTCCTTTTTCATTCGATGAATTTGCAGCGCAAGCTTTTTGAGCTCTACGCTGTTGTTTTCTATTGTGCCGTCGATTACCGCGTCCAGGAGCAATTCGAGAATGCTGCCGATTTCCTTGCCTTCGGTGATTCCGAGGTGAATAAGATCGGACCCGTTAATACCCAGATTTTTCAGCTGAAAGCATTCCCCTGACTCGAGAATAGAATTGAATTCTTTCTCTGCGTTATCAATATTGAGAAGCTTTGTTTCTCTCATATATCTTGACTGTGCAAGCACATCGGCACGCTGAATCTTCATCAGCCGCGCAAAATTTTCAGTGCCTATTTTGTTCATGACATGCTTTATTTGCCTGCCGCTGCCGTTAAAGCGCACATCATGGTATTCAATTAGTGTTACAGTATCCTCGATGAATCTCGTCGGGAATTTGAGTCTTTCCAGCGCGGATTTCGCGAGAACAGCGCTGAAGTGGTTGTGACCTTTAAAATGATCTACCCCGTTGCTGTCGGTTCTGAGCGCAAGCGGCTTTCCGATATCATGTAGGAGCATGACAACGCGCAAAAGCGGATTTGGCTCAATATTTGAAACAGAAGCGGTTATATGTCTCCAAACCGACTTGTTATGATGCGGATTGTTCTGCTCGCAATCGAAGGTTGCGACAATTTCGGGAAGAAATACGGAAAAGATATCCTTGTATCTTCTGAGAATAAAATTAATACTCTGTCCGCAGAGAGTTTTCGTAAGCTCGGATGCAATTCTCTCAACAGAGATTTTCGAGAGCAGAAGCCTGTTCCTGACAATTGAAAAAGCGGTATTGCCTTCGATTGAAAGATTATACACAGAAGCAAATCGCAACGCGCGCATAATACGAAGCGGATCCTCAGTGAATCTCTCGTCAGGATTTCCGACGCATCTCAGCGCGTTATATCTGAGGTCGCTCATACCATTGAACGGGTCGACAATCCCTCTTTTTTCACTGTAAGCAACAGCATTGACGGTAAAATCGCGCCTTGATAGGTCGAGCTCGAGATTATCGGTAAAGCTGACGCTCTCGGGATGACGGCTGTCACTGTAGTTCCCGTCAATTCTGTATGTAGTAATCTCATAAGCAACGCCGTCGAGGATTACTCCGATTGTGCCGTGCTGCTCACCGATTTCAACAAGGCTGTAGTCCTTGAATACTGCTTTGATTTCTTCCGGTTTGGCTGAGGTTGTGAGGTCCCAATCCTTCGGTTCGAGTCCGAGCACGCTGTCTCTGACGCATCCGCCGACAACATAGGCTTCATATCCCGCATCCTCAAGTTTGTCCATAATCAATTTTACATCAGACGGAATATTGATAGTAAACTCACTCATCGGAAATACCTCTCAAATAGCTTAACACTGCCGCGTCGTGTTCCCCGGAGATGTTTTTAATCACAAACGCGTAGCATATCTCCAGAACTATTATTATCGCCGGCAACACCATTCCGTAGAAATTCGTTTTGATAAAAGCCATAACAATGCTTTCAATCGCGACACCCAAGAGAATTCCCAGCATAAGCAGAGCAAAATTGCTTATTCTGAAATTTCCCGAAAGAACTCCGTTGTTAAGTCTACCGTAGAAGGTTCTTGTCATAAAGGATGAACGCTTACCGTGGTCGTCCTCGAGATAGAGCTCCAGCTTTTCGTTTTTTATCTTACCCGCGATTTTCAGTCCGCTTGATACATATTTTTTTGACAAATCCGCTTTGATGATTTCGGAAGCGTTCTCCCCTATTCTGAATTCCATGGTTATCCTCTCTTTCCGAAAAACTTGACACTCAGGCTGTAGATTATATTATACAAAACTATCGTAGCACCGCCTAAAATCGAAAGCAGTACAACTGAATAGCCGGAGAGGGGAACAATTCCGAAGAACCAACCGAACGGAACCATTCCGAGGAATAATCCAAGAACCACTACAACAATAAGCGCGGCACGCAGAGGATTTATCGGAAGCGAGAGCCTTATCACTGTCAGGACGCCAACGAGCGACGTGAGTATAACGCACATGGTCTGGAATTCACTAAAGGTGAATTTTGAACTGAACGCAACTAATATGAATATATCTGCGATAACCATTATTGAGCCCGGCCATGCCCTCATGATAACGTTGCTCATGAACCTGCCCTGAATCCTGTTATGGTTAGGCTGAAGCGCGAGTACAAATGAGGGAATTCCGATTGTAAAGCCGCTCATCAGAGAAATATGCAGGGGCGTGAAGGGATAGTTAAGCGGAATAAATATAAACGCAAGCGCCAGAACGATTGAATAAATCGTCTTTACAATAAAGAGTGCGGCGCTCCGCTGAATATTATTGATTGAGCGCCTGCCTTCGGCGACAACCTTCGGCATAGAACCGAAGTCGTTATCAATAAGGACGAGCTGCGAAACATTCTTCGCGGCGTCAGAGCCCGACGCAATCGCAATGCTGCAATCGGATTCTCTGAGAGCCAGCACATCATTGACGCCGTCGCCCGTCATGGCAACAGTATGTCCGTTTTTTCTGAGCGCAGATACAAAGCTGCGCTTTTGCTGCGGAGTTACGCGCCCGAAAACCGTGTTATTCTCTATTGCTTCGGCAAGCTCTTCGTCGGTTTTGAGCAGCGACGCGTCTACGGATTTTTCGGCATTCGGAATGCCGACTGACGAAGCAATATTCTCGACAGTATTCTTATTATCTCCGGAAATTACCTTTAGTTCAACGCCTTGCTCTGTAAAATAACGAATTGTCTGCGCGGCGTTATCACGGATTTTATCCTGAATTCTCACGACAGCGAGAGGTCGCAGGTTATTAGGAAGTTCATCCTTACTGGGAAACGGCTCGTCGCTAACGGCGACTGTTACGGTGCGAATTTTGCTGTCTATCTGAGATATATGGTCGAATAATTCTTTTTGGGAATTATCAAAAATGCATTCGGCAGCGCCGAGGACATATGATTTACCGTTGCTGAGCACAGCTCCCGACCATTTTTTCTCGGAAGAGAAAGGAATGACGCTTTTTGCTTTTAGCGCTCCGCATTCAATATAGGCGTCAATCGCTTTTATGGTTCCGTTTTTATCGACAGAATTAACGGCAAGAGATTTGAGCGCTTCCTCAATAGTCTCCATGCTCTCGCCCATGCTGTCTATTCCGACAACCTCGAGGTCGCCGGTAGTGATTGTACCTGTCTTGTCGAGACATAGAACGTCAACTCTGGCGAGCGTCTCAATACAAAAAAGCTGCTGCACAAGAACCTTGTGCTTGGCGAGCCTTATGACCGCGACAGCGAGCACCGTACTTGTGAGAAGAACAAGTCCCTCCGGAATCATTCCTATCAGCGCCGCAACCATGGCAACAATTGTATCCCTGAAGGTTTCGTGATTTATGTAATAGCTGTTCACAAACAGCGCAATTCCAACCGGAATAATCGCAAAGGAAACATACTTGATAATCATATTCAGAGTGCGCATAATCTCCGAATTGATTTTTTTTGAACCGGAAGCCTCCTGCTGGATTTTGCTGGCGTAATTGTCTTTTCCGACACCGGTTACTTTGGCATAAACCTCGCCCGAAGAAACAAAGCTGCCGGAAAATAATGAATCTCCTATGTTCTTTTCAATCTGGTCGCTTTCTCCCGTCAAAAGGCTTTCGTTCGCGTAGCAAAAGCCCTCGACAATTTCACAATCACACGGAATTTGAATGCCGGAATTAAGAATGATGATGTCATCAAGAACAATATCCTCAGCCGGTATACTGACTACCTCGCCGTTTCTGACAGTTTCGATATTTGTCGCAACTACAATCGAGAGCCTGTCTACTGTTCTTTTGGAACGAACCTCCTGAACAATACCTATAATTATATTAGTAAAGACAACTCCGACAAAGAGCATGTTCTTGAACGAACCTACTGTAATCAAAAGAAACAGAAAAACAAAGTTCAAAATATTGAACAAAGTCATAAGGTTGTCAAAAACAATACGTTTGACTGTTTTTGTCTTTGAGCCGACCTTAATATTTGTTTGTCCCTTTGACTTTCGCTCCTCAACATCACCGCTGCTGAGCGAAAGCTTTTTTATATCTTCGCTAACCATATAATTACCTCTTTTATCCACTTGATAAAAAAACTGAAAAAAATAATCAATTTGAACGCAATACGAATTATTCAATGCAATAATTAATTATAAAACCCGATTTTCCATACTATTATACACTATATCTTCAAAAAATAACAGAGTAAAATGAAAGGA
>CAMHHL010000004.1 GCA_946184925.1 uncultured Clostridia bacterium
TGAACGAAGCAAATTCAAAAATTGCAAAAATCAAAAGAGATATAGCCTTATATGAAAGTTTTAAAGAATCAAAAGAAAAAGAATTAGAAAAATATGATTAGTGTTTTTGAATGAGACATTTATTCTGCACTTTTTTGGTAGATGTATATTATACCAAGAACTAAAAATGAGTCGGCCCATA
Organism: uncultured Clostridia bacterium; assembly: GCA_946184925.1. GTDB lineage: Bacteria > Bacillota > Clostridia > Oscillospirales > Acutalibacteraceae > Ruminococcoides. The sequence continues at coordinate 182 of CAMHHL010000004.1, forward strand.
TGAGCCGACTCATTAATGTTGATATTTATTTCACCTTAACACTAATCAACTTGACAATCTTTTTTGGTTTATAATTGCCGTTGCCCTTTGCGGTGACGGTGATTTTTACTTTGTAGGTTTTGCCCTTTGTGAGACCTTTGGCTACCGTCATTGTGCCGTTTTTGACGGTGATTTTTTTGCTGCCGGTTGTGTAGGCTACCGCGCCTTTTGCGTTTTTGACAGTTACGGCGTTTTTGATTGTGACAACGGCGTTCGCCTTCGCTGTGACTGTCTTTTTGGCTGCTACTGTGATGGGGTTTTCGCCCTTGACGATTTTGAAGTTCCTTGTAAATGTGCCCTTGTAATCGCCTTTGCCGGTGACAGTCACCTTTGCGGTGCCGATTTTGGTATTGTTCTTGTAAGAGGTTGTGAAGTCTGTGCCCTCGATTAGGGTATGATGATTATTTTTGATAACAAGCTTTGCTTTGACCTTGCCTTCCTTAAAGGGCTGAGGCTTGATTGCTCCGATGGTGAGCTTTTTCAGTGAGACGGGGGAGTCCATGCTCTTGAATTTTATTCCCTGCTTTTTCGCGTAGTTCTCAATATATGAGCCGGAGTGTCCGGTGATTACGCAGTTTGCCGCAACCTTCTTGAAAGCCCATTGGGAAATTTTTGTGTCGGCATTCGCGACTGTAACCTTGCTGAGCTTTTTGCAGTTCTCGAAAGCACCGTCGCCGACCGACTTCAAGGCGGAGCCGAGCTTTACGCTTTTGAGACTGTCGCAGTCGATGAATGAATATTCGTCAATTTTAGTCAGGTCGTCGGGCAGGCTCAGATTTTCGAGCTTAGGACAAGCCGCGAAGATATATGAGCCGAGCTTTGCGGCGCCGCACTTAATCTCAACATTTTTAAGGTTATCGCACCATCTAAACGCGCCTTCCTCAACTTTTTTTATGTTCTCGCCGAGTGTTACGTTCTCAAGGCTTTGGCAGTAACCGAACGCGTACTCCCGGATTGTAGTGAGAGCTTCGGGAAATGTGACGTCGGAGAGGTTTTTGCAGAAGTAGAACGCGTCGTGCCCGATTGTCTTGACACTGTCGGGAATTGTTATGCTCTTAAGCTCGTCGCACTCATTGAAGGTGCATTCACCGATTCTCTTGAGGTTTGACGGCAGCTTAATGCTCACGAGCGATTTGCAGCTGTTGAAGGTGTAAACGCCGATGTCCTCTTTGCTGTCCGGAAGTGTAACGTTCTTGAGGTTTTCGCAGTTCATGAACTCACCGAAGCCGTACTTATCGACAGATTCCGGAACGGTCATATCTGTAAGATTTGCGCACGACTCAAATACAGAGTCCTCAAGCACCTTAACGCTGTCGGGAATTGTGACGGTGGTGAGAGCACCGCAGGTTGAGAAAGCGGCTTCTCCGAGAGTTGTTACGCTGTCGGGAATCTCGAAGCTTGTGTCATCCTTGCCGAGAGCGTACTGAATCAAAGTTGTCTTGTCGGCGTTGTAGAGATTGCCATCAACCGAGCAAAACTTTGTGTTGCCTTCCTCGACGTTGATCGCCTTTAGGCTTTTGCAGGAAGAAAATGAATAGGTGCCGAGCTCACTGAGCGTCTTTGGAAGATTGATCTCGCCGAGCTTTTCGCAGTATGTGAATGTTTCCCAGCTCATGGTTTGGAGATTTTCGGAGAGCTTGACCGATTCGAGGTTAGAGCAAGACATAAACACGCCGTTTTCAATTGAGGTGATTGTGTCGGGCATTTCAACGCTCACGAGGTTCTTATTATCCTTGAATGCATTCGCGCCGATTGCTGAAACGGTGTGACCGCCGATTTTCTCGGGAATTGTGAGCTTTTCAGCCTTGCCGTTGTAGGCGTCAATTTTTGCCGTTTTGTCGGACATAATCGTGTAAGTGTAGTCGCCGTCTTTCACACTTTTGGCAAGAGCGGGAGTAACCGCGCACGCCGCAAGCATCAGAACTGCCAGAGCAATCGAAAAACAACTTTTTAGACTTTTCATATACACCATTCTTTCGTTTTAATATATTTTAATTTTACTACTGACGTGAATATCTTTCAAGTGGGTTTCGGCAGTTTTGAGCATTCGGGGGCAATTGACTAAAAGGGTGATTGCATAATAACTTTAAAAAATGTATTGAATATGTAAAGAGAGTGTGATATAATCTTCGTAGAACTAACGTTCTTCGCAAGGCGGTGATTAAATGGATAAGATGGAGGCTTTGGAGAAGTATTTTGGTTATACTTCTTTTCGTACAGGTCAGGAAACTTTGATTGACGCACTGATGAGCGGACACGACGCTCTCGGAGTTATGCCCACCGGGGCGGGAAAGTCGATTTGCTACCAGATTCCCGCAATTTTAGCCGACGGAATTACTATAGTTGTGTCGCCGCTGATTTCTTTGATGAAGGATCAGGTCGGCGCGCTTGTGCAACAGGGAGTGAGAGCTGCTTATCTCAACCGCTCGCTGACCGACGCGCAGTATTCAAAGGCGCTGCATAATGCTTCCGTCGGAATGTATAAGATTATCTATGTTGCTCCGGAGAGGCTTGACACCACTTCGTTTCTTAACTTTGCCCGGACAGCGGATATTGCCGCTGTTGTGGTCGATGAGGCTCACTGTGTATCACAGTGGGGACAGGATTTCAGACCGAGTTATTTGAATATCGGCAGCTTTATAGATTCTTTGCAAAAGCGCCCGGTTATCGGCGCTTTCACTGCAACCGCTACGGATGAAGTCAGGGAGGATATTGTAAGACTGCTTCGACTTCGCGAGCCTGTAGAGGTGAGGACAGGATTTGACAGACCGAATCTATTCTTTTCCGTATTGCGCCCGAAAAATAAAATGTCAGAACTCCTGAAGCTGGTTGGAGAACGCAACGGAAAGTCCGGAATCGTCTACTGTTCAACGCGCAAAAAGGTTGAGGAAGTATGTGAAAAGCTTGAAGAAAACGGCTTTTCCGCAACACGGTATCACGCCGGGCTTAGCCCTGAGGAAAGGGCAAAAAACCAGGATGACTTTGTTTATGACCGGAAGCGGATAGTTGTTGCCACGAACGCGTTCGGAATGGGAATTGACAAGTCCGATGTGCGCTTTGTCATCCACTTTAATATGCCGAAGAATATGGAGAGCTATTATCAGGAAGCCGGTCGAGCCGGTCGCGATGGAGTGGACGCAGACTGCATTTTGCTCTACGGAAAACAGGACGAAAGTACCTGCCGCTATTTTATTGAAAACGCAGAAACGAATGAAATGATGACTCCGGAGGAGAATGAGCTGTTTCGTCAAAAAGAAGAACAGCGGCTGAAGAGGATGATTTCATATTGCAGGACGAGCAATTGCCTGCGTGGCTTTATGCTTGATTATTTCGGAGACAACCATTTGAATAGCTGCGAGAAATGTTCAAATTGTCTGACCAAGTTCAAGATTGTAGATGTGACTACGGAGTCAAAGAAGGTTCTATCCTGTATTATAAAGACAGGTCAGAAATACGGAATTAAGCTCATAACCGATGTGCTTCGCGGAAAAAAGAGCGAACGGTTACAAAGAGTGGGATTTGAATCTATATCTACATTCGGGATAATGAAAGATACGCGAGAGTCGAAAATCAAAGAAATCATCTGGAATTTAGAGGAGCTTGGATATATTTACAGCACGGATTCCGAGTATCCGATTCTGAAAGTGACGCAGAAAAGTCAAGCTGTTCTGCACCGCGATGAACGTGTCACGTTAAAACGAAGGAAAAGTTTGTTTACGGGGCTGAAAAATGAATATAATAACGCTGATTCAACTCTTCTCGAAGAGCTAAAAAATACAAGGCTGAAGCTTGCACAAAGACGCGGAGTGCCCGCGTATGTCATATTCTCCGACACTACGCTGATTGATATGTGTCGCGTTATGCCTACAAATGATACAGATATGCTAAGGGTAAGCGGAGTAGGAAGCTACAAGCTTGAGAAATACGGCGAAGAGTTCCTGAACGTTATAAAAAACTATACGGAAAAAGCAAACGAAATTAAGGCAATGTCGCACAATTCAGGTGTGCGGATTGTGCGGCATTGCATTAAGAACAGTGAAGAGATAAAAAGCCCGGAAAAACCTTACAAAAAGAATGCGAACGCAGGAGAACCATGGACTGAGCACGAGGTCAAAAAGCTCAAGTTTGAATATGAGCTTGGGCTTGGTATAAAGCAAATAGCAGTTTCCCACGGCAGAACCACCGGCGCAATACGCTCGAGACTAAAGAAGGAATATCCTGACCTTGACGAGAAAAAACGGTGATATCATGAGTGCAACAATGAATATTGAGCATCCGTTCCAGGCGCTGTTCGGGGCGGAGTCGGACACGCTGATTCTGGGGAGCTTTCCGTCTGTAAAGTCGCGCGAGGCGATGTTCTTCTACGGTCATCCGCAGAACCGCTTTTGGCGTGTGATTGCGGCGCTTTACGGGGAAGAGGTTCCGCAGAGCATTGGCGAGAAGAAAAGGCTGATTCTGAGCCATAACCTCGCGTTGTGGGATTCGATACATTCCTGCACCATAACGGGCTCGAGCGACAGCTCGGTGAAGGACGTCGTCCCGAACGACCTCAGCCTGATACTCGACAACAGCAAGGTCGACCGTATCTTCTGCAACGGAGCGCTGTCGCACAAAATGTATATGAAATATATCTTCCCGAAAACCGGCATCACCGCCGTGAAGCTTCCGTCCACAAGCCCGGCGAACGCAGCGTTCTCGCTCGAAAGGCTTGTCGGAGAATGGAAGGTCATAACGGATAAAATTAATTAAACGGCAAAATTAATCAGATGACACAATTATCCTTGTCAATTCTTCACGTTCACGTTATAATGAACACATTAGTTGCCGGGAGGTGAGCGGAGTGAACTTGGCGCATTGGTTTTATGTTCAGGATTTGAATGCTGTCGTCGTTGAGATGGCGGCGGTGTTTGTGTTCTGGACTGTTCTTATGCTGTGCCTCAGAGGGCGGTTGAAGCGCGCTGTGTGCATCGGAGCCGCCGTTGCGTCGCTCGCGGTGATATTTGCGCTGACGGTCGTGAAGAGGTCGTCAGGCGAGCATGGATTAATCCTGATACCGTTCTATTCATTCGTTGAGGCTCAGGCGCAGCCCGAGATGTACCGCTCAATGCTTATGAACGTCTGTCTGTTCCTGCCGCTCGGTTTGAGCCTGCCGCTTGCGCTGCCCGGGAAAATCAGGCATAGAGTGCTTGTGACGATTCTATGCGCTCTCGTGGTTTCGGTACTTGTTGAGGGCGTGCAGCTTGTGTTAAGTCTCGGAAGGTGCGAGACCGACGACGTGATTATGAACGTTCTCGGTGCGGCAATCGGCTCGCTGTCGTTTTTGATTTGCAAAAAGGTGAATACCTTTCGGACAAAACACATTCACCGTCATATAGAAAAATAAGGAGCCGGCTCAAAAAGTTTGAACCGGCTTCAATTAGTAAGCGAGAAACTTAAATAATTAAATCTTTACGCTCTGTGTTATGAAATTTTTAACTCATCCATGAGGTTGTTCATGAAAGCGGCGTCCTCGTCGTTGAGGTTGACGGCACGGTCGGAGAAGCCTGCCTTGAGATTCAAATCGCGGCTTATGAACACGCGGTCAACCCAATAATGCACCCATGAGAAGGGCAGCAGGAAGGGTGCTTTTTCCAGATACGCGAACTTTGTGCGCATTGTCTTATACGGAATGAAAACCTGCTTGAGCCAGAACCCTTTGCCGGTTTTCTTGCCGGACTGATAGAAGTTCACTTTTCTGTCGCCGAAGGTTGAGCAGTACATGATGAACTCGCCGAAGTTGTCAAACTCTGTTTCTTCGTCCGAGAACCAGTTAAAGGCGATTTTGCGCAGGCTTTTTTCAAAGGTATCAAGCCCCATTTTGCGCAGGTCGGCTTCAACCTTGCCGAAGTCGAGCCCGGGGTTTTGACTTAGGAATACATAAACGTCCATAACCATTCGTATGCCGATTCCGCCGCCGGAAAAATGCTTGCCGCTGTGGTAGAGCATATATGTGTAGAAGTCCTCGGGCGTCATCTCGTATGAGCATTTGTAGCCGTCGCGGAGAGAAACTCTGTCCCAGATATCGTCAAAATATCCCTCGTAATTCTCGCTCAGGTCGGCGTGAATCTCGAAGTACATCAAATCCTTTGTGAAGTGGATTTCCTTGCTGTTCAACACTCCGACGTCCTCGAAGCCCATACCGAGGAAAATCTTGCGGATTTTTTTGAAGTTCTTTCTGTCAACCAGAATGTCGATATCGCCCATCGTGCGGAAGTCCGACTGAGGGTACAGCCGCTTCATAAAATAGCCCTTTAGGGGAACGTTGCGGATATCTTCCGCGTCAAACCTTTTCAGGATGTTCTCAACGTCGTAGAGCTGTGAGCTCTCCTTGAGAATCTGGAAGTTGAGCGCGTTCAGAGTGTAGTCATATAGCTTCTTCGGCGGCTTGATATTAACTTTGTCGAGGCTGTAGCCTATCATATTCAGCACCGAGTTGCGCTCCGCCGTTCTGCAGACAAAGTTCCAGTCAAAGCTCTCGTCAAGCGTGGGCGGCTCCTTTCCGTTAAGAACAGAGGAAAGCAGGTCGATATATGATTTGCACTTTTTCTTTTGACTTTCCGTGAGAGCAATGCTCATTCTTTCACCTTCGTGTAAAATACTAATACTAATACCTAATAAAAAGCAGACAATCTTTGCGGACTATTTTCCGCAATACTGCGTTGTCGTCCTTGCAAGGCGCCAGCCTTGCGGCGTCCTCCGCCTTGTCTTGCGAAAAATATCTTCGAAAATATAAGTCTACTTTCTATCAGGAATTAGTATAAAATAAAATCAGTTGACTGTCAATAACAAAAGGCCCCGGAACGTGCGTCCGGGGCTTAATTGCTTATGGATTTGTGACCTGTCCTTCAAAGAGTACAACGTCGTTTTTGTCGGTGATGATGAAGCCGAAGCTCTTGTCCAGGATAAAGTTGTGATAAACCGGCGGTTTCTCAACCGGTGCGGCTCCTGCCTTTTCGGAAATGATTGTGACTGCCGCGCCCTCGATACCCTTCTTGGTAACGTCGATTACAGCGCTGTGCTTGATGTCGGAGACGACAAGCAGCTTGTCGAGCAGGGTTGAGGTGTGGGGCGTGAAGATGCTCGGGAGAGCGTTGCTTTTCTCGATAATGTCGAGCAGCGGAGTGTCGCTGTTGACTTTGAAGCTCGGGAAGATACAGCGTGTGAAGTGCTCGGTGCCGTCGGCGTCGGTGTCGCCAAACTCGGCGTCTGTGTTGACGGCGTTGAGATTCTCTTTCTTCATCGCGTCTTTGAGTGTGCAGCCGTCCTTGGGGAGAATAAGCTTTAGCTTGTAGCCGTGGGCGGTGGTGGTGTAGAAGTAGCGCGAGGTGTCGGTCTCCTGAATTTTGCCGGGAAGGTACGCTCCGATTAAAAATTCCGTATCGTATTTCTTCTCCGGCAAAGTGAACGCCCTTTTCTCAGTTCCGAGCTCGTTGTAATCAAAGCTCCAGAAATCCTTGAAATATAGCGTGTTAATCAGTGCGAAGAGAGTGCCGGGCTCAAGACCGAAGTCCTTGTCAATGAGACCGTTTGTCTGCTCTTTGATGTATTCCCTGATTGACTTGTTCGCTCCGGCGTTGTTGTCTGCGAACGGAGTGCTGAACGCTCCGCAGTAGAGCTCGTCGGCGAGCTTTTTGAGGGTGTCCTCGTTGGCTTTTTCGTTGCTGTCAACCCACACCGAATTGCTCAGACTGACTGAGCATTCGTTTGCCTCTTGGTTATCTTCGGGCGCATAGAAGCCATAGGATTTATAATTCTTGGTAAGACTGCGGAACAGCTTTCCGGTTTCGGCAAGATTGTCGCTGTTCATTCCGATGAAGCTCTCAATGTCGCTCTTTACGTTATCGTCGCCGATTGCGTGGAGCATGGAGAGCGCCATGTAGATTGAAATCGGAGACATTGTGTAGTTACCCTGCTCGCTTTCAGACGTCATCTCATAGAGCTTGTTCGAGAACGCGGAAAGCTTGTCGCGGAAGGCTTTGCCATTGACTTCCGAGCTGTTCGATTTAAGCTCCGGTACGGTGTTGAGCGGAATCTTCTCCGCCGCGACGTCTGTGCCGGTTACCGGTTGAGTTGCTGTCGGCGGTTCTGTCGAGGGAACGACCGGAGCATCGGTTGCGGTTTCTGTCGGGGGTTCGGTTGCTTCCGTCGGAACCGCGGTGGGAATCGGCGCAGGGATTGTTGTGGAATGCGTCGGCACGGGTACGGTTGTGGGCTCGGTTACCGGGGCTGTTTTTCTTGTGTCCTTGACGGTGACCTTGAATTTCAGAACCTTTGAGAAGCTTTTCTTTTTATACTGAAATCTGACGCTGACCGAGATTGCCGCACTGCCCTTTTTCACTGCCTTTACTGTGCCGCCTTTGGTTACGGTCGCGACCTTGCGGTTTGAGGTCTTGTAGGTAACTTTTTTCAGCGTAACGCCTTTGACTTTGCTGAGCTTTACGGCGGTTGTGCCGTAGATTGTCTTTGAATTTTTTGAGGAGATTTTCAGGGTGACTGAGACCTTTTTGAGACTTACCCTGACGGTTTTCTTTTTCTCAGCCGCGACAGCCGGGAGCGAAGTGAATACGCCGGCAATCATAACCGCGGAAAGAATAATGCTTATCAGTTTTTTCATTTTATGTCCTTTCTTTACGGGTTTTTGACCTGACCTTCAAAGAGCACGACGTCGTTCGGATCTGTGATGATATAGCCGAAGCTTCTGCCGAGCACAAAGTCGTGATAAACCTTCTTGACGGGAATCGGAGCGGACGACGCACATACCAGCGCAATTGTGACAGCCGCTCCCTCAACGCCCTTCTTGTTGACGTCGAGAACTGCCTTGTGCTTGATGTCTGAGATTTTGAGCTTTTCATCGGTCAGCTCGGAGCTGAACTCGCTGAACGCGTTGCTGAGCTTTTGGTTGCTTTTCAGGATTTGTGCGAGAGGAGTGTCGCTCTCAATCTTGAAGCTTGGGAAGATGCAGCGTGTGTAATGCTCGGTTCCGTCCGCGTCATAGGGCTTGAAATCAGCCTTTTTGTTGATGATGTTGAGATTGTGGGCGCTCATGGCTTCCTTGACGGTGTGACCTTTCTTGGGGAGAATCAACTTGATTTTGTAGCCGGAGTTTGTCTTTGTATAATAATAGGTCGAAACGTCGGTCGAGGCTGTTCTGCCGAATTCGTAGTGACCCTTGAGGAATTCTGTTTTTTTGAATCCGGAAGGGGTTTTGAAATTGCGCTTTTCGGTCTGAAGGTCGGAGCCGCTCTCGTTCCAGTTGTCCTTGAAGTAGAGCGTATTAATCAGCGCCATGAGAGTTTCCTCGCTGATTCCGAAGTTTTGGTTAATCAGTCCGTTGGTGTTGTCGCTGATGAACTTTTGCACCTGCTCGTTGGCGGCGCTGTTGTCGTTCCTGAACGGAGCGTTTTTGGCGAAGCAGGAGAGGTTCTTCTCGAGCGGCTTGAGCGCTTCTTTGTTGAAGCTTTGGCTGTCGTCGAGCCAGATTGAGTTCGTGAGGCTGAGCTTGCAGTATACCTCGCCATACATATCCTTGCGCTCTTTCGTCAGGCTTTTGCACAGAGCGGCGGTCTTGTTAAAATCGTCGGCACTCATTTTGGTGAGGGCTTCGACCTCGCTCTTTACGTTTGCGTCGCCGATTGCGTGAATCATCGCGAGAGCCATATACGCCGAGAGCGGAGACATTGTGTAGTTGCCCTTCGCGGACTTTGCAGACATAGCGTAAAGATTGTTTGAAAAGCCGGAGAGCTTTGAGCGGAACACGGAATCTTCCCGTGAGTCCGCGACCTTTACTTTTAGTATGAGCTGCTTGTTATATGTGTGCTTTTTATAGGTGAATTTTACGCCTACGGCGACCTTGCCGGTTCCGGCGGCAACAGCCTTGACCTTGGTCTTGGTTGTAACGACGACCTTGGGACTGAGAGTTTTGAGGGTGGTTTTCTTAACCGTTACGCCCTTGACGGTTTTGAGCCCAACCGCCGCCGAGCCGTAGACAGCCTTGCCGTTCTTCTCGCTGATATTGAGAGTGACGGAGCTCTGTTTGAGGCTGAGTTTAGTTTTTGAAGCTTTTGCGGCGACAGGCACCGAAGCAAATATTCCTGCTGTCATTGCAGCCGCAAGCAACATACAAATGAGGTTTTTCATAAATAACATCTTCTTTCTGTCAGTATTATACACCTATGTATGCGTGTTTTCAAGATAAAACCCTTTTCTGTATATTATAACTTAGGGAAATGCTGTTTTGTGACAAAATGTTTAAAATTTTGACTAAAGGATAATAGGATGATATAATAATTTCAGGTTGTCCGGAAGGGGGCGCGAGCTTGATAAATTATATCATCGAAAGCGTGGGCATGATGCTTGCGCTGATAGGATTACTCCAGGTTGTAATCGGGGTAAGGGTTGAGAGACGGATGTATGTTTATTCCGCGCTATTCTTCGTGTTTCTGTTCATGTACTCCGGAAGTATCCTGATTGGCTTGCTGATCAGGGGACATGAAGGTTTATTTGTAGGAATAATACTGAGGTTCTCGATAGCGTTTGAATTCGTGTTCGCGTCGCTGGCGACGGCGTCTGTAACCGAAGTGGTAATCTACAGAATTGACCCTGAGCGAAAAAACATGGCGATACGCTATGTTTCGGCAGGAATGGTGATTTTGCAGTTTGTATTGCTTATTGTTACCCAGTTCACCGGGCTTTACTACACAATCGACAGCCATAACATCTATCACCGAAGCCCGGGATACATAATCGCGCTTGTGGTGTGGTTCGCGGTTATAGCCTTGAGTGAGGTTATGCTGATTGTCTACAGGAAAAAGCTGAGCGCAAAGGAACAATTCGCTTTTTGGATATTTTTCATCACACCTTTTGTGGCGGTGGTATTGCAATGGCTGTGGTACGGAGTTTACTTCACGTCCTTCGCGACGACAATCGCGGCGCTTGTTATGAATGTTTTCATTATCGCGGACAAGAACGAGCGTTACCGGCAGAATGTTGAGGAGCTCGCAAAGCTAAAGGTCAATATTATGCTCAGTCAGATTCGACCACACTTCATTTTCAACTCGCTGACAGCGATTCAGACTCTCTGCCACGATGAGCCGGCTGTCGCAGAAAAGGCGATTGCGGAGTTTTCGTTCTATCTCAGGTGCAATATGGACGCGCTGTCCTCGGACAAGCCGATTCGCTTTCCGAAGGAGCTTGACTATACACGCGCGTATCTCAACCTCGAGAAACTCAGATTTGAGGACGACCTAAATGTTGAGTATGACATCGACTGCAAGTTTTTTGAGATACCTGCTCTGACGCTCCAGCCGATGGTCGAAAACGCCGTCCGTCACGGAATCCGAGAAACTCCGGACGGCAGGGGAACCGTGAAGATTTCAACAAGAGAGTATTCCGACCGATATGAAATCAAGGTCGAGGACGATGGAATCGGCTTTGACGTTAATAAGCCCGACCCCTCTCACGAGGCGCATATCGGTATTCAAAACGTAAGGGAAAGGCTCGCGCGCGTCTGTGGCGGTACCCTTGAAATTCATTCCGAAATCGGAAAGGGTACGACAGCGGTGTTGTCGATACCCAAAGGAGAAAGCTGATGTTAATTTTTGCAGTAGATGATGAACAGAGAGCTCTCGCTTCGCTGCGCAATGCGATTACCGAGGCGATGCCCGGTGCCGAGATAATGGGGTTCACGCGCTCCGCCGATGTGCTCGACGCGGTGTGCGAGCAAAAAATGCGGCCCGATATCGTGTTCTCCGACATACGTATGCCCGGAGCAAGCGGAATTGAGCTTGCGGTCAGCATAAAAAACGTCTCGCCCGAAACAAGGATAATATTCGTTACCGGTTATTCCGACTACACGATGGACGCCTTCAAGGTTCACGCGAACGGCTACCTCGTTAAGCCTGTTTCGCCCGAGGACATTCGCGTTGAAATATATCATCTTCATATCAAGCCCGAGAAATCCACCGACAGGCTCCGAGTTCAGTGCTTCGGCAAATTTGAGGTGTTCTGGGAGGACGCTCCGCTGAGATTCGAGCGTATGAAAACCAAGGAGTTGCTCGCATATCTCGTCGACCAGAACGGCGTTGAATGCACCACCGATGAAATCGCCGCCGTAATCTGGGAGGATGAGGAGGATTTGAAGAAGGCAAAGCACAGACTGCGCAACCTTGTCAACGACCTTCGAGCCGCGCTCAGGCGAATAGGGCAGGAGGACGTTATTATAAAATCCGGTCACAAGCTGATGATTAACCGCGGAGCCATTGACTGCGATTATTACAAAATGCTTGACGGCGACGTTGACGCGCTCAATTTATATCACGGGTTGTATATGACGCAGTTCCCGTGGGCGCAGTTTACAGAGGGAAAGCTCTATTTCAGATGATTAGGCGCCCGGCAATTTGCACAAAAAGTCTGACACAAATTTGTATAATAATTTTTCGAAAAAGCCTTGTTATTATTCCTTAGCAGAATATTAGCAAGGCTTTTGTGACGTTTTTGTGCGCTGTGTATGTTAAAATATCATAGTGAAAACTGTATTAAACAAATGAGGTGAATTGCTTGAAAGAGAGGATAAAAGTAATCACATCGAACGAACAGGAAAAATTGAAAATTCCCAAGGGCTTGAGGATGCTCGTCAGAAGGTGCTGCAACGCGATTTTGCAGACCGAGAAGGTCGAGGGCAACGTCGATGTTTTCATCGCCTTTACGGATGACGACGGGTTCAAAAACTATCCCGGCTCCTCAAATGCTGACGTGGATGGCGTATTATCGCTTCCCTCGGATGAAATGAACGAGGGCGTCAGAAACCTGGGCAGGGTTGTAATCTCTCTCGAGGCGGTTGAGGCTCACGCCGATCGATTTTCAAGTACTTTTAAAAACGAGGCTGCACATCTCACTGTTCACGGTGTGCTCGCTCTCCTCGGCTACAGCTATGATGACGCTGCCGCAAAGAGCAAGATGAGGGAGAAGGAAGAGCTCATTATGGAGCTTATCGGATTTCCGTATTCGCCCAGTTATGTTATTTAGTTTTCACAAAATTAAAAAGCCGGTTTTCACCGGCACCAAAAAAGCTTTCTACATTTCTTAAATTTCCTTTCCAAGCTGCCGTCGCCCAACAGGGCGGCGGCAGTTTCCCTTTTATCGGAAAACTAACCGCATTTTGTACCATTTTGCGCCGCCGAGGGTTGATTCCGACACACCCTCGCACTCAAACCCAAAGCCCGAGTAAAAGTCAATCAGGTGTTCCTTGCACGTGAGCACAACACCCATGCGGTTTTGGCGGCGAGCGTCGACGAGCATTTGCTTCATCAGCGCTCCGGCGCAGCCTTTTCGACGAAATTTCGGGAGCGTCGCGACCGATAGTATCATCAGCCACTTTCCGTCCGGCTTCAAAAGCGACATGCTGTGGAACATTTCGTCACACAAATCGCGCCTGTCGGTGGGCATTCCATGGATGAACGCCGCGGTCTCGCCGTCAATTTCAAGCAGCCGGAAGTAGTCGTCGCCGCGCATGAGCCTGCGCCTGAATTCGTCCTTTGGATCCGCCTCCTCCTTCGGGAAAGAGGCGGCTTCTATTTCTGAGATTATGTCCAAATCATCTATGGTTCCGTTACGGATCATCATTTTGCACCTTCTTTGCAGTCTGTTTTTCCATCTCAGCGCGAACCTTTTCTACGGCTCGGAGAATCTTCTCGGTAATTTCGGTGCCGTCAAACACACTGACGTAGCCCCGGAGCGTCTGAGCTTTGCCGTATAGCACGCGAGAGTGGCGGTTGACGAAGATTCGCGCCTTTTTCTTGCCGTTTTTTGCCTCCTGAATGGTGTTCGCGCCTGCGGAGTTGCCGTCGAGAGCAATCACAACGGACGGACGGCGCTTGAATATTTCATAGGCAAAGCTTTTGTACAGTCCCATCCGGGTCGGCTCAATCGACACGCGGATTCCGACGCCGCTCTTTTTCAGGCGGCGTGCCTCAGACGCGGTTATGCGCGTGGGTACGATCGCGAAGATTTCGAATCTGTCAGACGCAAGTCTGACGAGCTCCTTTTCATATACGGTCAGCCGGTTGCCGATAACGAAGCAAACCTCGCTTGGGTCAAGCTTGCCGACAAGCTCTCTGAGCAGTGCGCAGAGCGGCTCGCGCATTCTGGTTGAGTGGCGGCTGTTGTTGAAGCTGCCACCGAGAAGAACCACCGGAACCTTGTCCGTCGGGATTTCGCGAATTTGTTCTCTGAGACATTCTTCGCTGTCGAGCTTTTGCGATGCGATTGATATTTCGTCGTCGCTCGGCTTTGCAAGGGCAATTCTTTCCTCAAAAAATGCTTCTGTGTCGTTATCCCCGAGGAGCTTTGTGAAGCGTTCCGATTTTTCGGCGAAGGTTCTCAGGCTTTGACTGAGCACCTTGTCTTCTGCCTTTTTCATTGCTGACATCTCATCGTAGCTGAGGTCGAGAAGCCGCTCGAGGGCAAGCTGTTCGTCGATTGAATCGGTGCCGTATACAGCGCCGCCGTCGGTTCCCTGAACGCAGCTCACACCGCCGCGGATATATTCACGCAGAGGGTGTCTGCCGAGTGTGCTGAGGTTGTTGAGCCTGACGTTCGAGGTGAGCTGAAATTCGAGCACCGCGCCGCTATCGCGCAGCTCGCTGATAAGCTGCCGTCCCTTCCCGGTGCGAAGATTGGCGGTGTAAAGTCCGTGACCGATGCGCAGTGCCGGCATTGGCTGACCGGGTGCGAGCGATTCGCGCACACAGGCGAGGCTGTTCGCGACATTGTCGCGAAGGCTGTCGTTTTCACCGGCATGGATTCTGATTACAAAGCCGTTGTGCTCCCCGGCAATCGCGACGAGCTCCCCGAGTACGGGGCGAAGCTCACGTATGTCGTTGATTTCCTCGCCGATGATATCGCTCCCGGCAACATATGGGTCGTCTGCAATTGCGCGAATTACGCAGAGCTGTTTTTGGACGTCCTCGCGCACGGCGGCTTTGTCTCTGACAATGGTAAGAGGAATGCGGCGAATCGCGGCAAGAAAACGGATTGTAACGCCGGTCTCACGAGTTATGTCGGGCATAACGCTGTGAACCTGCGCGAGCATTCTCGCTGCGCCCTCGGGTTTGACGAGCGTTGTGTCGGATATTTCAAGGTAGCTGACGCTGCGCCTGCGGCTTGACCTTGCAATCCAGAGCAGCTTGCTCTGAAAAAGCGTGAGGCTTGCGTATATCGGGTTTTTGCCGTCGCGCTTCATCTGCTTGACGGCACTTACAATGTCGCTGTCGGGGATTCTTTCAATGTTGTTCAGCGCAATTCTGTTCTCGCAGGGCTGTCCCTTGGTGAAAACATATCGGTAGAGATAGACCTTTTCGAGATTGGTGAAAACAGCCTGACCGTCCTTTAGGATTGTCAGCGACGCACGGATTCGCGGAATGTTGTATGCTGCGTTTTCAAGATTGTTGAGGATGAAATCGGCGAAGTTAATGAAGGTGTTGTCGTCGATTTTCCGTGTGTGATATTTGCCGCTGAGCGGATAGTCCTCAAACTTCTTCGCAACCTCGGCTCTTTGCCGCGCGAGCTCGGCTGACTGCTCCTCGGTGCAGCGCAGCTTCAGCTTTTTGATGTAGTACAGGGGATAGCGAATCTGGTGATAAATGCCGAGCGCAATCAGGATATCGGCGTCAAGATTCGCGTTCATGTGCGTGTGCAAATCAGTGTGGAATTTATACTCCCGCAGGATGTAGGTCTTGACGAGAGTTTTCTTGATGTCCAGATGATAATCCTTCGTCTGGCTCATCAGGGTTTTTGAAATTGCCGGAATATACGCCTTGCGCTCGATTTTTCCGTCGGGGTAGATGTTTGCTACCTTTGTGTCGGCAAGGCGCAGAACATAGACCTCGCGGTTGTGCTCGTCAACATAGCACGGAATTCTTCCGCGTATGACCTTGAGCCCGTCGTCACCTCTGCTCAGCGGCAGATTGCATACGTTCGCGAGGTTAGTAATCAGGTTGCCCTTGGCGTGATTCGGCGTGCGCAGAACATAGCTCAGCTCACCGCCGTCCATCGTCAGTTCAACGATAATATCCTTTTCCTTGTCGAGATAAAGCTTTCCGAAAAATGCCATACTTCCTCCGGGAGTGTTCTTTCCTTAGCTACCCCTCGTGAGTTAAGGAAAAAACACACTGAATAATAATTGTGACAAGGTCGACCCATTTCTGAGCCGACCTTTGACTGGTAATATCGCTTATAAAACTGTTTTGAGATACGCTGTGACTTCGGCTTCGGTTGCCATAGCCATAACCTTCTCGGCGACAGCGTCAGCCTCTTCCTTCGTCCATTTTGCGATGTTCTTTCTGAGCTTGAGGACGGACGGAGCGGATACGCTGAATTCTGTCAGACCGAATGAAATCAGGAGCGGAGTCATCATCGGGTTCGCAGCAGCCTCGCCGCACATTCCGACCGGGATTCCTGCTTCTCTGCCGCACTTGATGATGCGCTGAATCATCATCAGAACGCTGGGCTGGAACGGTGAGTAGAGATAAGCCACGTCGCCGTTGCCGCGGTCGGCAGCCATTGTGTAGCCGGTGAGGTCGTTGGTGCCGATGCTGAAGAAGTCGGCTTCCTTGGCGAGCAGATGAGCGATAACGCCGGAAGCGGCAGTCTCGGTCATAACGCCGACCTTGATGTTCTCGTCAAAGTCAATTCCGGAAGCTCTGAGGTCGGACTTAGCCTCCTCGACAAGTTCCTTGCCGGCTCTTAGCTCCTCAACAGCCGTAATCAGCGGGAACATAATGCGAATGTCGCCGAACGCGCTTGCACGGAGAATAGCCTTAATCTGAGACTTGAACATGTCACGGTTCTTCAGGCAATAGCGGATTGCGCGGAAGCCCATGAACGGATTTTCTTCCTTTGCAAGCCCGAGATAGGGGATTTCCTTGTCACCGCCGATGTCGAGAGTACGAATGATAATCGGCGCGCCCTTCATAATCAGCGAAGCCTGCTTGTAAGCCTCGAACTGCTCGTCCTCGGTGGGAAGAGCGTTTCTGTCCATAAACAGGAATTCGGTACGGAACAGTCCCACACCCTCGCCGTCGGCGTTGATTGCCTTGGTGGCGTCCTTGGGAGTGCCTATATTGCAGAACAGCTCATACTCTTCGCCGCTCGCGGAGAGAGTCTTTTTGCCTCTGTAGTTTTCAAGTTCACGTTTTTCGCGGAGGAACGCGTCGCGCTTTGCGGTGAACGCGTCGATTTCATCCTGACCGGGAGCTGTGAGCACGTTGCCCTCGCTGCCGTCAACGATAACCTGCTCGCCGCTTGAGAGCTGTGACGTTGCGTTCTCAACGCTGAGTACCGCGGGAATCTCGAGTGCGCGAGCCAAAATCGCGGAGTGCGAGGTCTGGCTGCCGGTTTCGGTGATAATTCCGACGATGTTTTCTTTCTTGATGCCGGCTGTCATCGAGGGAGTGAGCTCCTTGACGACGATGACGGTGTTCGCCGGGGCGTCGCTGATTTTGACGCTGTGAACTCCGAGGAGTATTGAGATAAGTCCGTCGCGGATATCCTTGACGTCGGTGGCGCGCTGCATTGTCAGCTCGTCGCCTGTTGCCGAGAACATATCAATGAACATCTGGCAGACCTGCTCTACGCTCTTCTCGGCGCACTGCTCCGCCTTAATCAGATTTTCAATCTCACCGTTCATGAACGGGTCGCTGATGATGGCGATGTGACCCATGAGGATTTCGGCTTCCTTATCGCCGGTTGACTTGCGGATTGCGTCAGCCTGCTCAACGGTTTCGTCACAAAAAGCCTTCACCGCGTCCTTGTAGCGCTGAAGCTCAGCGTCAACGTCGGTTACTTCCTTTGGAGTGTAGTCGAGCTTCTGCTCGGCTATAATCATAACTTTACCGATTCCGATACCTTCGGAAGCGGCTATACCTTTTAGCATTTGAATCACCTCTTTTTAGGATTTAGGGGTTAGCTCATAAGGCTCCTTTGGCTAAAGGAGCCTTTCTGACGGTTACCAAAACGTTATCTACGTTTGAGAGGACATCCACGTCACAGCTCAAACAAAGCACAACGTCGGTTGCGTAGGATAGGGGCGTATACGTCACAGCTCAAACAAAGCACAACGTCAGTTGCGTAGGATAGGAGCGTATACGTCACAGCTCAAACAAAGCACAACGTCAGTTGCGTAGGATAGGAGTGTATACGTCACAGCTCAAACCAAACGCCGGATAGGAGTAGTCACGTAACAGGGTAGAGAATAAAATTATTCGCCGAAGCCGCTTTCAATCATCTGAACTGCTTCTGCGAGAGCAGCGTCCTCGTCCGCGCCGGAGCAGACAACTTCGATTTCGCTGCCGACCTTGATGCAGGCAGCGATGATGTTCATGAGGCTCTTTGCGTTAACATCCTTGCCGTTGTGCTTGATTGTAACGTCGGAGGAATACT
Source organism: uncultured Clostridia bacterium (assembly GCA_946184925.1). Lineage (GTDB taxonomy): Bacteria > Bacillota > Clostridia > Oscillospirales > Acutalibacteraceae > Ruminococcoides. The sequence goes on from CAMHHL010000004.1 coordinate 18,695, forward strand.
TGCCCATAGCTGTGGCAAAGGTTGAGGCGGGGCGCATGTGGAAGCCCTGAGCGTTTACGATTGTGAGTGTCTTTGATACCATAGTTAATTCTCCTTTAGATTTGGAATTTTCGGCAACCGGCTTTCGCCGGCTGCCGAGTTGTATTGTTTATTGTTATGTTATTGTCGATTATTTAGCGGGCTTCTTCTTCATGAGAAGTGCGAGCATGAGCATGCCTACTACGGAGCCGATGATGAGAGCAAGGAAGTAGAGCAGCGGGCTGCCGATTGTGGGCAGTACGAAGATACCGCCGTGAGGAGCCATAAGCGTACATCCGAAGAGAGCGGAGAGAGCACCGGCACATGCGGAGCCGACTACGCAGCTCGGGATAACCTGGAGCGGATGACCTGCAGCGTAGGGGATAGCGCCCTCGGTTACGAAGGAGAGACCCATTACGAAGTTTACAGGACCGTTCTTTCTTTCGTCAGCAGACCATCTGTTGCGGAAGATTGTTGTTGAAAGAGCGATAGCAATCGGAGGAACCATACCGCCGATCATAACAGCAGCCATAATCATGAACGGAGCTTCGTTCTCGCCTACAACACCGCTTGCGAGGAGACCTGTTGCGGTTACATAAGCAGCCTTGTTGAAGGGACCGCCCATGTCGATAGCCATCATACCTGCGAGGAGAGCGCAAACCGGAACGATGAGAGCCGGGTTCTTAGCCATCTCGGAGATACCATTCTGCATGCCTGTGTTGATAAGTCCCATAATCGGGTTAACAGCGCACATCATTACGCCTACAATGCCAAGTCCCGCGAGAGGATAAATCAGTACGGGCTTGATGCCTTCGAGGGCACGCGGCAGATGGTCGCAGCCCTTCATAATCATCTTGATGAGCCAGCCTGCAATGAAGCCTGCGAGAAGAGCGCCGAGGAAGCCGGATACGGAAGCGCCGTCGCCGCCGGGAGCAGCAAAGGTTGAGCCGCTTGCCGCGAGCGAACCGCCAACGAAACCAACGAGAAGTCCGGGACGGTCGGCAATTGACATTGCGATAAATCCTGCGAGAATCGGGAGCATGAAGCCAAAGGCGATGCCGCCGATGTTCTTAAACCAAGCGGAAACAGGAGTGCCGACACCGAAGTTGCCGTCCTGCGGAACGCCTGCAAATGAGTCAATAAGGAATGCGATAGCGATGAAAATACCGCCTGCTACTACGAACGGGAGCATGTGTGATACACCGTTCATAAGGTGCTTATAAAGCTTGCGTCCGAAGCCCTCGCCGTCAGCTGAATCGTCAGCCTGGGCAGCTTTGTCGGAGTGGAAGACCTTTGCCTCTCCGTTGATAATCTTGTTGATGAGTTCCTCGGGCTTGTGAATGCCGTCGGCAACCTTGGTAGAAATAACGGGCTTGCCGTTGAAACGTGCTGTCTCAACACTCTTGTCGGCAGCGATGATGATACCGTCGCAGTTTGCGATTTCCTCAGCGGTGAGGACGTTCTTCGCGCCGCCGGAGCCGTTTGTCTCTACCTTGATTGTGATGCCCATCTCTTCGCCTGCCTTGGCAAGAGCCTCGGCAGCCATGTAGGTGTGAGCGATACCTGTGGGACAAGCTGTAACAGCGAGAACCCTGTAGCCCGACTTTGCAGGAGCGGGAGCCGCAGCCTCTTCGGGGAACTGCTTTGTCTCCTGGTCGTCGATGATTTTGAGGAATTCATCGGCGGTTTTCGCAGCCTTAAGCTTTGAGGTGAAGTCCTCGTGCATAAGCATCTGCATAAGTCTTGCGAGCACCTCGAGGTGAACGTCGCCGTCTGTTGTTGCAGCTATCATGAAGATGAGCTTGCACTTTGCGCCGTCGGGAGCGTCATAGTCAACGCCTGCCGGTACGGTAACGGCGGTGAGAGCCGGAGCCTTGACGGCTTCGCTCTTGGCATGAGGAATAGCAACCTCCATTCCGATAGCGGTTGTTCCCATTTCTTCGCGCTTGAGGATTCCCTCCTTGTAAGCAGCGGCGTCTTTGAGGTTGCCGCACTTGTCATGGAGAGCTACAAGCTGGTCAATGATATCGCCCTTGCTCTTTGCGGAAGCGCCGAGAACGATACCTTGCTTTTTAAGCAAATCAGTAATTCGCATATTAACCTCCTTTTAGAATTTTTGTAATAGCTCTTCTATCTTTGCTTTTGTGGCAAGTCCGGGTAGGAACGCTGTCGCGTTTCCGCAGACGCTGCCTAGTTTCAGTGCGTAGGGGTAGCTTTTTTCTTTTTCATAGCCTGCGACGAACCCTGCTACCATGGAGTCGCCTGAGCCTACGGTGTTTATAACCTTCTCCTTGAGAACGCCTGCCTTGTGCTTGTTGCCGAACTCGTCAATCAGCATAGCGCCCTCGCCGCCAAGCGAGATGAGAACATTTCTTGCGCCGAGTTTCTGGAGCTCTTTGGCGTATTTCTCGGTGTCGTCCTCGGTTTTAACCTCGACGTTGAAGATTTCGGAAAGCTCCTGCCTGTTCGGTTTAATCAGGAAGGGCTTATATTTGAGCGAGTTTACGAGGAGCTTCTTTGTCGCGTCAACGACGATTCTCACGTCTCTGTCGCTGATTCTCTCAAGCATTCTCTCGTATGTATCATCGGGCATTGAGCTTGGAATGCTGCCGGCGATGATGAGCGTGTCACCGTCCTTAATAGCGTCGAGCTTTTGCATAAGCTGCTCGAGCCTTTCGGCGCCGATGTGAGGTCCCTGACCGTTGATTTCGGTTTCCTCGCCGGATTTTATCTTTATGTTGATTCGGGAAAGTCCCTCGTCAAGACGGATAAACTCGGTTTTGATTTTTTCGTTGCTGATTCCCTTTTCAATCGCCTCTCCGGTGAATCCGGCGGTGAAGCCGAGAGCGGTGCTCTCGAGGTCAAGCTCGGACAGCACGAGAGAAACGTTGATTCCCTTGCCGCCGAAGTAATATTCCTCGCTTGTGGTTCGGTTAGTGATGCCGAGAGTCAGGCTGTCGAGCCTTACAATATAGTCGATTGACGGGTTGAGGGTAACTGTGTAAATCATATGCTGACCTCCTTGATTATAGTCTCATTTCTGAATCTGTTATCGGGAATTTCGTCCGTAATTATACAGCATCTGTCAAGCTTTGAAAAAGTCACCGGGAAAACTCTGCGGAACTTCGAGCGATCCGCAAGCACAAAGGCGGTGGAGCTGCGCTCGATAGCCGCGCGCTTGATTATCGCTTCCTCAATATCCGGAGTGGTGAAGCCTGTGCCAAGGTCGATTCCGTTCGTGCCCATGAACGCCTTCGAAAAATTGAACTCCGAGATGTTCGAAACGCCCTCGGCTCCGACAATCGCCTCGGTCAGCGCTTTGATTTTGCCGCCGATTATGTAGGCGTTGAGCCCCTTTTGAATCAGCTTGCGCGCGTGAGTGATTCCGTTTGTGATGTAGGTCGCGTTCTTGTTCTCAATGAAGTCCACAAGCCTCAGCGTGGTGGTTCCGGAGTCAATGTAGACGAAATCGTTGTCGCTGATAAGCTCGGAGGCGTATCTCGCAATGGCTGTTTTCTCAGAGCTCATCATCGAAATACGGACGCTTACGGCGTCCTCGTGAAAGCCTTCGTTGATATTGACCGCCGTTGCTCCGCCGAAGAACTTCCGAATACGACCCATGCTGTCGAGAGCGGTGAGGTCGCGCCTTACGGTAGATTCGGAGATGTGAAGAAGCTCCGAGAGTTCCGCGACTGTGACGGTGTTTCTTTCATTAATAATATCTACAATGTGCTGATATCTGTCCTGGGTGAGCAACTTTAATCACCTCTGAGTTTATTATAACACCGATTTCGTCAATGTCAATAAGAATTGAGCAAAAATATATCAACAAATATGAAATATTTGGGCAAAAAGCAAAAATTATTAACCTTAAGTTGATTATTTTCAATCGTTAGTTGCCTAACAAATGACTGAATTTGACTATATGAGCACAAAAATGAGCTGCCGCGATGCGGCAGCCCGTAAGTTTGATGTTTAGTTATTCATTTGTGCCAGAAGGTCTGAGGTTTCGTCCGCTTCGTCGTCGAGGTCGTCGCCTGTGTCAATTTCCTTCGGCTGTTTGCGGTATAAAATATCGTACATAACGGGCACGATATAGAGCGTCATGAGCGTGGAGTAGAGAAGTCCTATGCAGACAACGACCGCCATGCTCCGCTGAATCGCGTTTCCTGCGTCCTGAGAGAATACCATAACGCTCATCGAAAGGATTGTTGTCAGCGCGGTCATCAGTATCGGGCGCATACGCGTTTTGCCGGTTTCTATGAGCGCAAGGCGTTTGCCGACGCCCTTCATTCTCAGCTTGTTCGCGTAGTCTACGAACACGATACCGTTGTTGACTACCGTTCCCATCAGAATCATGAAGCCCATCAGCGAAATTGCCGAGATTGTCATTCCGAAGATTCTAAGTCCGAGCATGCCGCCGGTGAACGCGAGCGGAACGGTGAAAATTACGATGAACGGAGCGAGGAAGCTCTGGAACTGCGCCACCATAATCAGGTAAATCAGCAAGAAACCGAGCAGTATTGCCTGAGCCATTTGTGTAATCATGTCGTTAATCTGGATTGAGGAGCCGGCAATTTCGACCTCATAGCCGTCGGGAGCCTTGTATTTTTCAAGCTTTTTCTCGAGCTGCCTGTTGAGCAGAGCGGCGTTTTCATCGTCGCCGATTTCTGCTTTGACGGCGAGGTAAGTCCGCTGGTTCTCACGTGTTATGCTGCTCATTGTGTAGCCGTCGGAGGCGGTTGCGAATTTCGAGAGGCGATAGGTCTTGACTTCGTCCTGTCCTTCGCTGTTCTTGATTGTCGCGGTGAGCTTCATCTTCATAATGTTTTCATAGGTGAGCGCGTCCGTCTCGTCAATGATGTTTACGTCGGCGTCGCGGTCATTGTATCTGAGAGTGAGAGCTGTTTTCTCGGTTGCCGCTTTCTCCGCAATCTGCTGGAAAATCTGCGCGACAGTCAGACCGTACTGCGCCGCCTTGTTGCGGTTGATGCTGAGCCGGAGTGTGCGGTCGGAGGACGCAATCCCGTTATCGGCGCTCTTGACGCCCTTGATGCTCTCCGTCAGCTTCATGATGTCCTTGCTGATTTCGATGAGCTTTTCGGTGTCGTCGCCGTAGATGTTGACGGTCAGCCCGTTGTCTGCGAGGGTTGACATGCTTCCCATCGCGGAGGATGAGGCGGTGATTTTCTCGCACTTTATATCCTTGGTGTTCTCTTCAATTTGCTGTCTGATACGCTTGTAGTCGCCCGTGTTTTTGACGTTCTCCTCGGTGAGAACGTTAAAGGAGAAGGTCGAGTAATTTTCCGTAATACCCTGACCGATGATGCTTGACATCAGTCCGGTGCCGCCGTCGAGAGCGCTCACCTTGTCTACGCCGTCTATTTTCATAATCGCGTCCATAACCTTGTCGGCAGTTTTGAACGCCTCGTCCTTCTTGATTTCCTCGTCGAGCTCGAGGGTGACGGAAATCTGGTTGCTCTCCGTCGAGTCAATCATAACAATTCCCGTGACGAAGGTTTGCCAAATACTCAGCCCGAGCAGAAGAATCGCGACGATAATCGGCAGCGCCTTGTGCCTGAGAGAGAAGTCAAGCGAACGCGCGTAGAGGTTCTTGAGTTTGTCAAACCAGTTCTGCTTTCTCGGCTTTGCTTTTTTGAGCAGGAGTGAGCCGAGCGTGGGCACAACCGTCAGCGCGACAATCAGCGACGCGACAAGCGCGTAGGAGATTGTGAACGCAAACGGAATCATCAGCTGCGCGATCATTCCGGTCGTGTAAACCATCGGCAGGAAAACGCAGATGGTGGTTGCCGTTGAGGCGATAATCGGAGCCGCGACCTGCTTTGTTCCCTGAACGGCGGCGCGCGGAGCCGGAATACCCTTCTGCCTGAGACGGAAGATGTTCTCCATTACGACAACGGAGTTGTCAACAAGCATACCTATGCTTATACAAAGTCCGGCAAGGGACATAACGTTGATGTTTATTCCGCTGAAATACATTATAATCAGCGCGAACATTACGCTGAACGGAATGCTGAACGCCACAACAACCGTCGGCTTGAAGCTTTTGAGGAAGAGCGCAAGCACGATAATCGCGAGCACCGCACCCATGAGAATACTGCTCAGAACCGTTCCTATGATTCGGGAGATGTATTCGCCCTGGTTCATCATTTTGGTAAAGCTCAGCCCCTTGTACTTTTCCTCAAGCTCTGAGAACGCGTTTAGAATACCGTCCGAGACGGTGCTTGTGTTGGCGGTTCCCGCCTTGTAGACTGAGAGCATGACCGCGTCATTGCCGTTAACCTTGCTGTAGGCTTCGCCGACGTTGTCAATTACGGTGACATCAGCGACGCTGCCGAGCCTGATGTTGCCGATTCCGCTGAGCTTAGTGAGAACAAGCTTTTTCAGCTCATCGGGAGTTTTAAAGCTTTCGTTGATTTCAACAAGCCATTGGGTGTCGTTTTTGTCCTTGACGTAGCCTGCCGGCATCGAAAAGTTCTGGGCTGAAATCAGATTTGAGAGAGTATCCAGCGTGAGCAGCGAGTCAAGGTTCGAGTTCTTCCTTGCGGCTTCGATTGAGTCGGAAAGCTTTTTCTGAGCTTCTGTCAGCTCCTTCTCAGCCTTTTCAATCTCGCTCTTTGCCGAGGCTATCTGAGCCTTTCCGGCGCCGAACTCCGCCGCCGCGCCGTAGCCCGACGAGGTTGCCGCCGACTGCTTTTCGTCGATTCCGGCTGTCTGCTTTTCGAGCGCGCCGACAACCGCCTCCTGAGCCTTTATTTCAATTTCGAGGTTCGAAATTTCTGTTTCAATCTGCGGAATTCTGACCGCGGCGATGTTGTAAAGCTGCTCGAGCTTTTCAGCTGACAGCTCTTCTACCTGATCGCCGTAGCCCGATCTGCTCATCCATGCTAGGAATTTTTCAAAATCCTTTGGATTGTCGATTGCGTCCTTGACCGACGTTGGAACCGTCACGCCGACGAGCCTTGCCGCAAGCCTGATTGTCGGCTGCATGTTCTCGAAGGTTGAGTTAACTGTTGCGTAGGTTTCGCTGAGCTTTGCGTCATCATACGCCTTTTTCTCAGCCTCGAGAGCCGCCTTGCTCGCTTTGAGACTGGTGAGTGTGCTCTCGTGAGCCGCCTTTGCCGCCTGAGCTTTTGTCAGTGCTGTTGAGGCTGTGCCCAGCTGAGAGTTAACCTCACTTTGCTTTGCGTTGAGCTCGCTCTCGCTGTCCTCGAGCTTCTTTTTTCCCTCGGAGAGCTTTCGCGCCGATTCGTCTATCTTGTCCTGAGCCTCGCCGAGGCTTTCGTTTGTTTTGGATAGGATTTTGGCGTTAATCCTGTCGATTTTCTTTTGGTTTAGGCGGATTTCAACGCTGTCCTCGATTATGCCGTTCGCCGAAACTCTCGCCACGCCTTCGCGACGCTCAAGATACGGACAGATTGTCTTTTCAACAAATTCAGATAGCTCCTTGATGTCTTTGCCCTTGTAGTTGACATTTGCGTACAGTGTGGCAACCATGTCCATATTGATTTCCAATATATTCGGTGTGCCGCAGCCCTCGGGGAGAGACATGGAGTTGACTGTCTTTGACACGCGAACGAGTGCAGAGTCCATGTCGGTGTCGTCAACAAAGCTCAGCACAACCATGCTGTAGTTGTTCGATGAAGTGCTGTTGACTTTTTCAACGCCGCTTATGGTGCCGAGAGTGCTCTCCATGGTTTCGGTGATGTCTTTTTCGACCTTCTCGGACGAAGCGCCTATTTCGGTAGTGATTACCGCCATGTATGGCAGCTCGAGCTCCGGCAGAAGGTCGGTTTTCATCGAGCTTAGGCTAACGAAGCCTATAACAAGCACAATGATGATTGTGACTATCATGAAATACGGTTTTTTAACAAAAAATCTTGTCATATGTTTTCCTCATTTCAGGCATTACATTGCAAACAAGTTATATATGAAAGTCTACCATACATTATCGTTCCGGTCAAGAATTAAAAATGTAAGAAAATAAACTTTTTTGCGATTATGTTCACATAAATTGTTGTCTTGACCGCAAAGATATAGTGTGTTATCATTTTATTGTATTTATATAATTGAAAGGGCAAAACGCTATGGATAAAAAGGAAATCGCAGTAAATTATAAGCACAACGGCTGCAACTGCTGCCAGGCGGTTCTCGCGGCGTATTCCGACGAGCTCGACCTTACCCTTGATGACGCAAAAAAGCTCGGCTCCGCGTTCGGACTCGGAATGGGCAATATGATGGGCAATTGCGGAGCTCTCTGCGGCGCTCAAATGGTGCTCGGAATGAGGGAGTACGGCTCATCTCCCGTAGGTGCAAAGGCACGCGCCTTGCTCACCGACTTTACCGACAAATGCGGCGCCAATATCTGCGCCGACATAAAGGGTATTTTAACGGGAAAAGTACTTTGCTCCTGCGACGACTGCGTGCGCAACGCCGTCGACGCTCTCGAGAAGGTGAGCGGTTGATATGGACGAGCGACTGAGAAAGCAGCTCGATTTCGCGTTATATATTGACAAGGAGAAAAACGTTCTGCGCCAAACCCGCCTTTCAGGTCACGGACGGCGTGAAAACGACGCCGAGCATGCCTGGCATATGGCGATTATGGCTTATTTGCTCCGTGAATATTCAAACAGCGAGGTGGATATCGCAAAGGTTATGATGATGTGCCTGATTCACGATATTGTCGAGATTGAAGCAGGTGACACCTACGCCTATGATTCCGAAAACCTGAAAAGTCAGAAGGAGCGAGAGGACGCGGCAAAGCAGAGGATTTATTCGCGTCTCCCGGACGACCAGCGCGACGAGTTGATTGCGCTTTTTGACGAGTTTGAGGAGTATTCAACCCCGGAGTCGAAGTTCGCTCACACTATGGACAATCTTCAGCCGATTATGCTCAACAACAGCAACGGCGGCAGCGATTGGCTCGAGCATGACGTAAGCTCCGCGCAGGTCTATGACCGCCAGAAAAAAAGCGCCCTCGGTTCCGAAAAGCTGTATGAGGTTATCGACGGCATTATTCAGGATAATATCAAAAAAGGAAGCCTTAGGTGAAGTTGCAATCGGTGTTTGATAAATAATTGATGGGGTGTTAACATGAAAGTATTGCTTAAAATTTCATCAATACTGCTGCCGCTTGTGCTTGTTTTCTGTATGTTTCAGGCAGGCAGGATATATGAAAGCCGTACGCTTGCCGCAGATTAAAAAAGCAATTTCTAAAGAGAAACTGACCTTTTTACTAAAATCGTTGAAATTTTAAAAAGTTTATATTACAATATAAAGGTATCGCAAATACTTGCGAAAAAACTATAGGAGGACATTATGAAATTTAAGTTCAAAAGAGTAATAAGCGTATTTCTAGCGGCGCTTATATGTTCGACGCTCGGCGTCAGTGTACAGGCAAAGTCCGTGAAGAAGTACGTAAAATCATTAACAGTGAAGTCTAAAGCAACTATCACAATTCCTGCCGATAAAAAAACGGTGACTAAATCCTATACCGTCAAGGTAAAGGTTAAAGGCAACGCTTCCAAGAAGTTCACGGCTAAGTCGAACAATACTTCCGTAGCGTCGGTAAAAGTCAGCGGAAGTAAAATCAAGGTTACCGCGAAAAAGACAGGCGTAGCCAAGATTACCGTTAAGACCAAGGCTAAAAACGCTAAGGGCAAGAAGCTCAGCAAAATCCTCACCGTTACCGTGAAAAAGACGCTTAAACCTCTACAGCCCGACGAGATTAAAGAAAAAGAGGGCGAAATCACCGAGGAGAACATAACTTGGTATAACTATGAAGGCGGAAAGATAAATAAAGCCGAAAATCCCGTTTACTTCTCGTCCGAATATCCCGACGTTCCGTTTGTATCAGACAGCTTTGTTATCAAGACATTTCTTGAAATGTTACAATTTGACCCTGATTGTAAAGTTGTAAATGTCGCGGACGGACTTATCCGTACCTACAATCTGCCTATGGGTACGTTTATCGACTTCGATTACAAGAATAAGATTCTGTATTTCAGCGACTATACATCTACGCTTGTCGTAAACGGCGATTATATGGTATTTAACCCATTCGGAATAGGCGCAATGAAAAAAGGCCCGTTTTATAAGGTGTCTGATAAGGATATATACCACGGCGGCAATCCTATTGCCGTAACCTTTGCGTATAACGAGGTTCCGATGCTCAAAAACGGCAACGATTTCCTTATCCCGCTCCAGACCTTTTCCGATTTCTTTATGTCATTTACAGGTCAGTTCGCAAGCTATAACGGCAAGGCTATATTCTTTACGGATAACAGTCTTGCGAATAACCCGCAGAAAAAAGAGTTTTATGACCTTTACCGCGACTCTGTAAAGACCGATAAAATCTCATCCGCTCTTGCGCAGGTCAACTACTATGAGTTTTGTAATGCTCTCGACGCGCACTACGGTTTACAGGCTGCTCACAATATCGGCTCCTTTAACGAGTATTTCAACCGTATGGGAATCAAGAAAAGAATGCTTTCCACAGATCTCGCAACGATTGAAATGGCTCAGCAGGACGTTTCTACAATGCTGTTCGAGGACTTCCACAGCGGCTCGGGAATGCAGTCGGTATTCCTCAGCGAGCCCATTGAATACCAGTCTAAGTTAAGCCCCGGTTACTTAAATCGTATGTACAATGATCAGGAAATCCAAAAAGCCCGAAAAAAAGCTCTGGGAACATTTGGTGAGGATTTCACGGCTTACGAGCGTTTAGGTGACACAGTGTATATTACATTCGACTCCTTTAAAATGGATCCAACGATGGTCTCGTATATGTCCGAGGGCTATGAGCCGAAACCGGACAAAGATGATACAATCGCGCTCTTTGCCTATGCTCTCAAACGCCTGCAAAACGAGGATAAGGACGTCAAGAACGTTGTCATTGACCTCGCGTCCAACGGCGGCGGTGCTGTTTTGGCAGGCGGATACGCAATTCAGGCAATCTGCGGTCAGTGCAATATCGATATTCAGAACCCGGTAACATGGGCTGTCCATCAGTGTGTACTGGATTTTGACCTTAACTTTGACGGTAAATATGACGAGAACGACAAGTCTATACTTGGTTTGGGCAAAAACGTGGCGGTTAATATCTCCGGCGCTTCCTTCTCCTGCGGCAACCTGCTCCCGAATGCTCTTGACCAGCTCGACGACAGGATTCTCCTCATCGGCCAGCAGAGTGGCGGCGGAGCTTGCACTGTCGGCTATCTCTCGACCGCTATCGGCTCAACGATGCAGATTTCGAGCGAGTACCGTTTGTCCACGATGAAGAACGGCTATATCCGAGATATTGACGGCGGTATCGCTCCCGATATATATTTAAGTATAAACAGATTGTTCGACAGAGAGTATATCAACAATCTCTTAAACGAACAGTTTGCCGATTAAGAAACCAAAAACTAAGATTATAGCTTATTCGGAACCGTCCTGTCGGGCGGTTTCGATTTTTTACTTTGTATGACGGGCATAACAATGCTCTGTAATCAAATATTGACACCTTTTGCGGCATATTATAAAATATATGTATTAAAGGAGATTGCCATGTCTGACAAAGCGGTAAAAACTGAATACAGAGTGAAGCGCGGCGAATTGAGCGGACTGCGGCTCGCGCTCGTCGCGGATTTGCATGAGCGCAACGCCGACGATATCGCGGAATTGCTCGAGAATGCAAAACCGGATATAATCGCTGTTGCCGGCGACACTCTGGAGCGCTATTACGGTGACAAGCGCAGCGAGAGCGCCGGGGAAAAATTCAATATTATCAGATGGCTTGTAATAAACATCGCCTATTACTTCAACGAGCTGCTCGGGCTTTTTACGCGCGGACGTAACCTTCCCGATGATGAGAATTCTTTCCGATTTCTCGAGCGTGCCGCAGGCGTTGCTCCGGTGTTCATGAGCCTCGGAAATCACGAAGAGAAGCTTAACTCTGAGGATTACAAACGTCTTTGCTACCTCGGAATTCACCTGCTTGACAACTCCGACGAGGTTATTTATTTAAAGGGCAAAAAGCTGAGAATAGGCGGACTTTCGAGCGAGCCTGACCTTGACTGGCTTGGGAGCTACGCGAAGAAGGACGGCTTTCGCTTGCTTTTGTGTCACCATCCCGAGTATTTTGTCAGGTTTGCGGGGAATGAGAGCGCCGATTTTGTGCTCTCCGGTCACGCCCACGGCGGTCAGGTCAGGATAGGCGGGCGTGGTATTATCTCTCCCGGTCAGGGCTTCCTGCCAAAGTACACAAAGGGGATTTACGAAAATCGCCTTGCGGTTTCCGCAGGCTGTTCAAATCCCGTGAATGTTCCGCGGATAAACAATCCGCGCGAGCTCGTGATTATAGATTTTGAATGAGGAACTATGAAAAGATTTTTGGTGATAATAATTGCCGTTGCGGCGCTTTTGTGTTCCTGCTCACCCGGCGGCGGAACAGGAAAGGTGCAGTTCTACGCGATGGATACATATATGACGGTTACAGTGTACGGCGAAAACGCCGAAAAGCTCGCAAAAAAGGCAGAAAAGCGAGTGCATGAGCTTGATTCAGCTCTCACTGCTGTCGGCGAAAGCAGCGAGCTTTGCAAGCTCAACAAAAGCGGTTCCGCCGTGCTCGGCGCGGAGACCTATGAAGCGGTTTCGAAGGCTTTACGGTTTTACAATCTTACCGACGGCGCGTTCAACCCGGCGCTTTTTCCGCTGACTGAGCTTTGGGGCTTTTCTACCGGAAACTACCGCGTGCCATCGGACGGTGAAATAAAAAAAGCCCTCGCCCTCACGGACGCTGACACGGTGAAAACTAACGAAAAAACGCACGAGGTGAACCTCGGCAAAAAGGGCATGAGACTTGACCTCGGCGGCATAGGCAAGGGCTACACCTCGTCTGTGCTTGCCGAGATGATCAAGAGCACCGGAAGCTCTGCGATAATTAATCTCGGCGGTAATGTCCAGACGGTCGGCAAAAAGCCCGACGGCTCCGACTGGAGAGTTGCGGTTGAACACCCCGACAGCTCCGAAAAATACCTCGGAACCATTTCGGTGGACGAAAAAGCGGTAATTACCTCCGGCGGCTATGAGCGCAATTTTACCGAAAACGGAAAGACCTATCACCACATACTCGACCCCGAAACCGGAAAGCCTGCCGAAAGCGGACTGAAATCCGTGACAATATGCTCTCCGGACGGAACGCTTGCCGACGCGCTCTCAACCGCACTGTTCGTCATGGGAGAGAAGAAGGCTGTCGAGTTCTGGCGGCGGAGCGGTGACTTCGGGATTATCCTGTTCACCGATGACGACAGACTGATTGTCTCCGAGGATATTGCAGGGAGCTTCAGCTCGGATATGAATTTTGAAACAGTGAGAAGATAATGAAGAAAAAGGATTTTATACTCATTGCCGTTTTGATTGTTATTGCGGCGCTCTCATGGCTCATTTTCAGTCCCAAGGGCGGCGCAGGCGGAACCCTTGTTGTTACGCTCGGTGGCGACCGTTACGGAACCTATCCCATGAGCGAAAACACCGAGCTTGTGATTGAGTCGGAGCTCGGGGAAAATACTATTGTGATAGAAAACGGGGAAGCGTACTTCAAGAACGCGGACTGCAAGGACAAATACTGCGAAAAGCAGGGCAGGATTTCGCACGGCGGCGAGAGCATTGTGTGTCTTCCGCACAGGTTGGTTGCCGAGGTGGTTTCCGAGCGGACGGAAGTCGACGCGGTGGCGAGGTAAAATATGGCAAAAAAGGTTGCGACAGTCGGAGTTTTTACGGCTCTGGCTATGATTTTCGGATATATAGAGGCGATTTTGCCGCTGAATATCGGTGTGCCGGGTGTAAAGCTCGGAATTGCTAACATCGTTACAGTCGTAGCGATTTACAAAATCGGTGTAAAGGAAGCTGCGGTAATCTCGCTTTTGAGAATTGTACTGATTGGAATTCTGTTCGGCAGTGCGGTTTCTCTCGTCTACAGCCTTACCGGCGGCGTGCTGAGCTTTGTCGGAATGGTGATTTGCAAGCGCTGGTTCTCCGAGGCAGGCGTGAGTGTTGTCGGCGGCGTTCTCCACAACCTGGGGCAGATTTCAGCCGCGGCTCTTATGCTCGGCAGTGCCGGTGTGTTCGGCTATCTCCCGGTTTTGATTGTGTCGGGAGTTGTGACCGGTCTCCTGATTGGTGTAGGCGCGATGTTTGTGAACAGGGCGCTGGGGAATAGGTGAAAGCTGAAAGTCGTAAGTGGTAAGTTTTGCCCGACCAAAACTTACCACTTACAACTTCCTGATTACAACTCTCATATGTTAATTGTTTTTGCGCAAAGACAGTTTTCATACAGCCTGCCGGTAGTGAAGTAGTTGTATGAGCGGCATCCCCCGGCGCACACTGTGCCGTGCTCACAGCCTGAGCATTTCCCGGTCAGCATGCTTTCGTCAAAATTGCGGTTATAGCTGAACGCGTTTTTGTCAGTCCAGATGTCGATGAGCCGCCGTTCTCTCAGGTTCCCCTCGGTGAAGTGCTCGTCGTACATCGACTCACATCCCCTGACGTTACCTACGCTGTCGATTCCGATTGAGCTCAGCCCTGCGGAACAACCGCTGAAGCTCGCTCCGATGACGCCCCTGAGGTTTTCTTCCCCGGGCGTATAATATCCGATATTGTCTGCGGCTCCGACGATGAACGGAGCCGTTTTCGCCGTCTTGGTGATGAAAGAAATCACCTTAGCTGCGTCAAAGCGGACGTCGAGAGCGTTGTTGCCGGCGTTACCCATCGGCGAGCACGCCTGCAGCTGCCACGCAAAAATCTGATAATCCTTAATCACGTTATAAAGTTCCATGAGCCTCGGCGCGTTGTCCGCGCGGAGCGAGCTTATTACCGACGTCGGAATTCCTGCCGCCGTGAGCGCTCCGAGAGTTTTCAGCGCGCGCTCAAAGCTTCCTTTCCGGCGGTACGGGTCGTGAACCTCGGCTATGCCGTCAATTGATACCGCAACCGATTCAATATTGACGTGTCTGAGCGCTTCGATGAGCTCAGGGGTCATTCGGTAGCCGTTCGTGATTATGCATACCTTGATTCCGCGCGAGGTCAGCAAGCGGACAATTTTTTCCCAGTCCGGACGCATGAAAACCTCGCCGCCGATGAGCGATACTCTGCGGCAGCCCATCTCAGCCAGCTGACAGGCAACGTCGTCACATTCGGCGGTCGTGAGTTCATTGTCGCGAGCCTTGCCGCCGCGCGAGCCGCAGTAGGCGCAGTTGAAACAGCACGCGAGAGTTATCTCCCACACGCAGCTTTGAAGCCTGAACGGAAAGCCGCCGTATATATCCGTCTTAATCATATTCTTTTGGAATCGGCGCTCCGCACTCGGGGCAGAAGGGGAATTCTTCGGGAATCGCGCTTCCGCACGACTGACACACGACTTCACCCGCCGCATTGGATTTTTCCGGCTCTTCCGGTGTGTTTACGGCAAAGCTTTCCGGCATTTCTCTATTAAAATATTCAGGGCCTGCGTACACGCACTGCATCGGTTCCTGATTTCTATTCGGCTTGAGCGGTTTCGGACCGGCATATACGCGCTCCATCGGCGGTTCAAGCGGCTCCGGACCTGCGTACACGTCGTTCATTACCTCGTCGTCCTTGTGATTATTGAAAATGCTTTTTATCCAAGGATACTTTTTATTATTGTCGGACATGTTACCTCTCCTTCCGATTTTATAGCTTAATAATACAATACCAAATTGCATTTGTCCATAGCTTTTTCCGGGGAAAAAGTGAAACACCGGGTCCCAAAGAAGGAACCCGGTGTAATACTTATAATTGCAAATTTATACCAATCTTCATTAAAAAGTAGACTTTCTACTTTTTAATAGCGCCGTAGGCGCGTCAAGATTGTATAAGACGGCAATTGCGCTTTTGCGCAATTGGAAAACGCGCCAAGCGTTTTCTCTCTGATAGAAAGTTGTCTACTTTCTATCAGAGAATAGTATTAATTCTCTGCAGTAAGCTTGTCCATGACGGCTTTTTTGTATTTCAGAAATTTTTCACTCAGCGTAAAGCTTAGGTCTCGCGGCTTCGGTTCGTCAATCACGATGATGTCGCTGATGGTCGAGGGCTTGCCGGTGAGCAGACAAATCCTGTCCGAAAGCAAAATCGCTTCGTCGATGTCGTGAGTGACAAAAAGCGTCGTGAGCTTAATCTCGTCCATAACGCCGAGGTACCACTTGTGAATATCGCTTCGAGTGAGTGTGTCAAGCGCGCTGAAAGGCTCGTCAAGCAGCGCCGCCTTGCCCGAGAACATATATGTCCTCAAAAGCGCCGCGCGCTGACGCATTCCGCCGGAAAGCTCGCTCGGGAACTTCCTTTGTGTTCCGTCAAGCCCGAACCTCGGGAAGAACTCCTGCACCTTCGCGCGTGCCTCTTTCTTTTTCATTCCGCCGATAATCAGCGGCAGAGCAACGTTGTCCTCAATCGTGCGGTAGGGGAGAAGCAAATCCTTTTGAAGCATATAGCTTATGCTGCCCGGCTTTGATGTTATATCCTCGCCGCCAAGCAGAACCCGGCCGCTCTGCGGCGTTCTGAGCCCTGCAATGACGTTGAAGAGTGTGGACTTTCCGCAGCCGCTCAGCCCGAGAATGCTCACAAGCTCGCCGCTCTCTACGCTGAGGTTAACGTTCTCTATAACGCTGTTCTTTCCGTCATATGAGAAGCTGACGTTTTTTACTTCGAGCTGAGACATCACTTGCTGAGATAATCGTTTGTAAAGCCGAGGTTCTCGGCGAGAGTTTCGTCGCAGAGCTTATTCTCGTTTACCCAACTGTAGAACGCGTTCCAGCGCTCGGGGTTGATGTAGCCCCACTGCTCAACCTCTGCCTTGTACTGCTTTGCCATGTATTTCTGGCTGGCTTTGACGAGACTTTCATCAAGCTCAGGAGCAGCCTTGCAGAGAATATCCGCAGCGTCGTCGGGGTTATCAATTGCGAACTCATAGCCCTTCTTCAAGGCCTTGAGGAAGCTTTTTGCTGTTTCCGGGTTCTTCTTCATCCAGTCGGTGTTGCCGACGATTACCGGGGTGTAATAGTCAAATACCGGGTTGATATCCTTGAAGGCGAAGTAGTCGATGTCGAGCTTTGCCTGTTCCGCGGCAATTCCTGCCCAACCGTAGAAAATCCAAATTGCGTCTACGGACTTGCTCTTGAGCGCGGAAACTTCGTCGGTGACTGTGCTCGGAATCATCTCAACCTTGTCAAAATCGCCACCGTCGTCCTCGACAACCTGTCTGAGAGTTGCCTGCTCAATCGGAATGTCCCATGTGGCGTACTTTTTGCCCTCGAGACCTTTCGGTGTGTCCATGCCTTCGCCCTTGCGCGATACAATTCCCGAGGTGTTGTGCTGGAGAACAGCCGCGACAGCCTCAATCGGGAGAGCGTTTTTGCCGGTGATTGCCGGAATCATTGTGTCCTGGAATGATACGCAGAATTCCGCCTTGCCTGAGCCGACAAGCGCCTCGGCTCCGTCCTCGGGCGGCTGAACAATTTCAACCTCGAGGTTTTCTTCGTCAAAATAGCCCTTCTCCTGAGCTACATAAAGTCCGGTGTGGTTGGTGTTCGGCGTCCAGTCGAGCACAAAGGTGAGTTTCTGTTTCTTTGCGCTGTTCTCAGAGCTTTTTGACTCGCCTGAACCGCAGCCTGCGAACACAGCCGCAATCAGTACGGCTGAAAGTATGAAAGCGATTAATTTTTTCATTTTGATTACTCCTTGTTTATTTTTGATTTTTCCCATGGCATACATTTCTTCTGCAAAAGCGTCACGATACCCATAAGAATCAGGCTGAGTGCCGAAATCAGCAGGATTACCGCGAACATCTTGTCAAAGGCGTAGCTCTTCTTCACCCTTGTCATATACACTCCGAGCCCCTTGAAACCGCCGAGCCATTCGGAGATTACCGCGCCCACAACCGCGTAGGAAACAGCGATTTTCAGGCTGGAGAAGAACTGCCCGAGCGCTCCGGGGAACTTTACATACCGGAAAATCTGCATTTTCCCGGCGCCCATCGAGCGCATGAGGTTGATTGTGTCGGGATCGGCAGAGCTGAAGCCGTCGAGCAGGCTGACCGCAATCGGAAAGAATACAATCAGCACAATCAATATGACCTTTGGCGTCATCTCATATCCGAACCAAAGCACGAGCAGCGGAGCGATTGCGACGGTCGGAATGGTCTGGGTAATTACAATCAGCGGATAGAGCGCCTTTTTGAGCGGCGAGAACCTGTCCATCAGCATTGCCATGACGAAGCCTATCGCGATTCCGAGCAAAAGCCCGATAAATGTCTCGAGCAGCGTGACCCATGAGTTTTCCCACAAAAGCGGGAAATCACTCACGAACGCTGCGCAAACCTCGACCGGCGACGGCAGCATGAACTTTGGTATCAGTCCCGTGTCGCTCACGAGCTCCCACACGCCGACCAGTATCAGCAGCGCCGCCGCAGGCAGAAGCTTAGATGTGGTGCTTTGTAACTTTCTTTTCAATTGTCAGAACATCTCCCTCCGGCTTGAAGGTGACCTTGATGTAAGCGGTGACGGACGGAGCACCTGCCTTGATGGCAATGTACTGACACTCCTTGACGATGTCCATAAGCTCGTCATAGTCGCCCTCGATGGCTGTCTCGAAAGGTCCGACATAGTAATTGAGCCCTGTGCTCTTGATATAGTCGATAACCTCGTCAACAATGCGGATGAGTTCCTCGTCGTTCCTTACCTCCGGCAAGGATTGAATTGCAACACTTGCGTTCATAATTATTCTCCTTTTTTAAAATTATAAATTGATAAGTGAATTGAAAGTAATTCAACTTTCAACTATTAACTATAAATTATTACCTATAAACTAAAAGCACCCTGCTCGCGCAAGGTGCCTGAATAGCTTATTTATACTCCCTACGCCGGCATTATCCGAATCAGGTCTAGGGTATAATCTCAGCCGCTGTGCAGCACCCCTGTACTTAAATTGTCCAAGTAGTAATATACTACTTATCGCGAAGGTTGTCAAGACTTAAATATCCATATATTGTCTGTACTTCGGTATAACGCCTGTCTTGTCGTCGCTGAGACTGGCGCGCTTCTGGAATACTCCGGGGTAGCAGTTGCCTTCAATGATTACGGGACCGTTAACGCCGATTCCGACGTCCCAGCCGACATATCCCATCTCGGGAATGACTGTCGCCGCCTTTTCGACAAGCTCAACAGCTTCTTTGAACATCGGAATTTTGAAGCCGACGATTTCCTTGCCGGTCATCGGGTGCTTGTAGTAGACCTTGTCCTCCTTGTCGATTGCCGGGACAGTCACAATTCCGTCGTCGTTCGCGAAGGTGTACATTCCGCCGCTCGAGAAGTTGTCCACCTCGCCGCCGTTGCCGAATTTTAGGATAGCCTGCAGGAAGTGCCCCTCGCCGTCCTTGAAGAACGTGAACATCCTGATTGTGTTGAGCGAGCCGGGATACAGCTCGTTGAGATCGGGATGCTGAATCACAAACTCTTCGAGGAGGTTCTGTTTCTTGTTCTTTAGAGTTTCGAGCAGAGAATGCGCGTCGGTATAGTCCTCGGGATCATATTTCTCTACGCCGTCGCCGCCGAGTCCGTCAGCAGGCTTCGCGATGAATGTCGGGTGCTTTTTGACAAACGCTTCGAACTCTTCAAAGCTTGCTTCGTCGGTGCTCAGACAGTCGCGGTTGAGATAGCTTTCAAAAATCTTGTTGAATCTCACCTTGTCGTCAAACAGCTCCATCTTATCCTTGTCGTTATACCTTTTGATGATGGCGTTGTTCTTGCCTCTTGTGAGATAGGTGGCGCGCTGCTCGTCGTTGAGCTCATAGAACTCAAACTCCATATAGTCGTAGTAGCCTGCCTGATATTTCAGTCCGCACCTGATTATGTCGATAAAAATCTTGATAAAGGAGCGGTGAGTTTTCTTTGAGATGTGACGCGCGACTTTGAACATTTGGCGATAGTTCATTTTGAGGATTCGCGCGATGATAAATTTCAGTCTTGACATAATGCACCTCACGGTAGGGGTTAGGGAATGGTAGAATAAAAATCCTTAAAATATTATACACCACTGTCCGTTTTTTTACAATAGTGACATTTTCAGCAAAAAACTACAACATAATGCAGAAAAAATGTTGCATAATCCGATATGTTGTGGTATAATGCTTTTAATGAATTAAAACACTGAATATAAACGAGGTGCTCACTATGAAATGTCCGTTTTGCGGTTACACAGAATCCAAGGTTATCGACTCGCGCTCGGCTGACGACAGCGAGAGAATCCGCCGCCGCCGCGAATGCTTGAAGTGCGGCAAGCGCTTTACTACTCACGAGGTTATCGAGACCGTTCCCGTCATCGTCGTCAAGAGAGATAAGAGCCGCGAGAGCTTTGACCGCAACAAGCTCACTAACGGACTTGTGCGCGCGTGCGAGAAGCGTCCGGTGTCAATCGACGATATCGAGGAGATTGTTAACAAGATTGAGAGCAAGGTTCAGTCGAGCCTCGACCGCGAGGTTACAACCGCCCAAATCGGTGAGATGGCTATGGACGAGCTCAAGGAGATTGACGAGGTAAGCTATGTCAGGTTTGCTTCCGTCTATCGCTCCTTCAAGGATATCGAGACCTTTATGGAAGAGCTCAACAAGCTTCTGAAGGAAAAATAAAAGATTACCGTAAAAAGCCGGCTCAAAACCACAAGAGTTTTGAGCCGGCTTCTTGTTTTGTTACTTTGTTTCAAGTGTTTTGAGAATTTCGTAAAGTGTGCTGTATAATTGCTCCGCCTTTTCCGGAGTAATATTGATGCAGGAACCAATCTTCTGAGGAACCATAACTGCTTTTTCCTTGAGAGCTTCGCCTTTTTCGGTTATGGTGATGATGAGATTTCGCTCATCCTCTTTGGATCTCGCGCGAGTGACAAAGCCCTTTGCTTCGAGCTTCTTGAGCATCGGTGTGAGTGTGCCGGAGTCAAGATAAAGCTTTTTTCCGAGCTCCTTGACGTTGATTTCCTTGACTTCCCACAGCACCATCATGGAAATGTACTGTGTATACGTGAGGTCAAGTTCGTCAAGATACGGCTTATACTTGCGGATAATCTCCTTTGAGCAAGCATAAAGGGGAAAGCACATCTGATTCTCTAACTTTAAAACGTCGTAAGCAGTGTGTTCCATTACGGAAACCTCCCTGATTTCAACTTAAAGACCATTTTACACCATTGCAAGCAAAAATTCAAGTGCAATTTGAGAGATTTTGACGAAATAATTCGAAATTAGTCACAATAATGCAAGTTGTCGGGAAGAATCAATGTCTGAACGTCAATTTTTTAACAACTTATCCGCTCTGAAATCAAAGCAGAGACGCAATCTTTTTGCCGATTTTTTCGGGTGTTGTTGCGGAGCCGAAGCGGTCAACAACGTTTCCGTCACGGTTAACAAGGAACTTTGTAAAGTTCCACTTGATGTTCGAGCCGCCGATACCCTTCTTTTGACTTTTGAGGTAAGTATAGAGGGGCTCCTCGTTCTCGCCGTTGACTTCAATCTTCGCGAACTGCTTGAAGGTTGTGCCGAATTTCAGCTGACAAAAGCTGACAATCTCCTCCTCGCTGCCGGGCGCCTGATTGCCAAACTGGTTGCACGGGAAGTCAAGAATCTCAAAGCCCTTGTCTCTGTAGTCCTTATAAAGCTTCTCGAGGCCGTCGTACTGAGGAGTAAAACCGCAGCCTGTTGCTGTGTTTACAATCAGCAGAACCTTGCCCTTGTATTCCGCGAGGTCTACTGTCTCGCCCTTGGCGTCTTTAACCTTGTAATCATAAATGCTCATAATAAAAACTCCTTTTCAAAATTTAAATTGCAAACAATTTAATTTACACCTATATTATACCACTATTTTCACATTTGTCAAGCTTTTTATTTTCCTACCCTGTTACGTGACTTCTCCTATCATACGTTTGGTTTGGGCTGTGTGTTGCTGTCCTATCCGACGTCTGTAAAGATAACGCTGGGCTGTGTGTTGCTGTTCTATCAAACGTCTGTTAAGTTGTAAGTTGTAAGCAGGAAGTTGTAAGTTATGGTCGAGTAGATAGGTCGTATAGAAAAACAACGTCGTATAGCCGACCAGATTTAAATGCTGCTTGCGCAGCAAGCATAAAGATTCTGTCGGGAACTAAATGTCAGTATCTCGCAATCTGTCTGCACGACCACAACTTATCACTTACAACTTACCGCTTACAACTTGTTTGCCACTTTAATTGCTCATTGCACATTGCTAATTGCTAATTGATTACGCATTACAAATTAAGAATCAAAAGGGCTCTGCCTTTGTCACACATACCGGCGCGCCGCATAGTATGTCTCAGGAACCAAAGTAAGGTGTTGGAAATGGTTTGCAATTATAATTCGGTTGCGGTTATCGGCGGCGACAAGCGCCAGCTTTTTGCCGCGGACGCTTTTTTGAAACGCGGCTTTGAAGTTGCGCTCGCCGGCTTTGACAAGCTCGAAAGCCGCGGAGGGCTGAGACTTTGCACTGTCGGGGAAGCACTCGGCGGTTCAGATATAGTATTGCTCCCGGTTCAGGGATTATCCGACGGGAAAATTAAATGCTATTTTTCTGATAAGGAAATATACGTTGATTCTTCATTTGTTGAAAGCGTGGGTGACAAGCCTGTTTTTATGGGCAGAGCAAAAACGTTCCCCGGCGTGAAGGCGCATGATTTGCTTTTGCGTGAGGATTTTGCCGTTTTGAACGCTCTTCCGAGCGCCGAGGGCGCGGTTGAGACCGCTATGCGTGAATATGAGGGTACAATCTCCGGCTCGCGTTGCCTAGTTATCGGCTACGGCAGAATCGGCTCGGTGCTTTCGCGGCTGCTCAGCGCTCTCGGAGCGCGGACATGCGTCTGCTCCCGTTCTGAAACCGGCAGGGCGAAAGTTGTCTGTGACGGCAACACGCCGTATGATACCTCTGAGCTGTCGCGTCTGAGCGGCTTTGACATTGTGTTCAATACAGCCGATGCGGTGGTGCTGAATGAGCCTGTGCTCTCGCGCTGGAACAGCGACACGCTGATTATCGATCTCGCGTCGCTGCCGGGCGGCGTTGACTTTGCTGCCGCAAATCGCCTCGGATTCACAACAGTTCAGGCTCCGGGGCTCCCGGGAAGGTGCTCGCCGAAAACCGCCGGCAAAATCCTTGCCGACACCGTTCTGAATATTCTCAAGGAGGAATACAGGTGCCCAAGGCAAGTATAGGCTTTGCTATGTGCGGTTCGTTCTGCACCTTTTCAAGAGCGATACCGCAGATGGAACGCCTTGTTGAAACCGGCTACAGCGTTATTCCCATAATGTCCGAGACAGCGTATTCGACGGATACGCGCTTCGGAAAGGCGGCGGATTTTGCTGATAAGATAGAAAAGCTCACGGGCAGGGAGATTATCCACACAATCGGAGCGGCGGAGCCGATTGGTCCCAAAAAGCTGTGCGATTTGATTGTTGTGGCTCCCTGCACGGGGAACACTCTCGCCAAGCTCAGCCACGGCGTCACGGACACTGCGGTGACAATGGCAGTGAAGTCGCATCTCAGGATTCAGCGACCTGTGCTGCTTTGTGCGGCGACAAACGATGGTCTCGGCGCAACTGCCCAGAATCTCGGACGGCTGCTCAACACGAAGAACATCTTCTTCGTTCCGATGAGCCAGGACGATTATGTTAACAAGCCCAATTCGCTTGTCGCGCACTTTGAGCTTTTGCCGGAGTGTGTACAGCAGGCGCTCGAGGGCGTTCAGCCGCAGCCGGTTTTCGGATAAGTGAGGTTTAAAGGATAAATTCCGAATCCTCAACACTGCTACTTGAAAATAAGCTCTCCGTTTGGTATAATAACCAATGTATACCAAAGGAGGGCTTTTTCTATGAAATATTGTCCGAAATGCAAAAGACTATATAACGACGAGGACGAGCTTTGCTCACGCGAGGAATGCAAACACAAAAGGCTCGAGCCTGTTGAGGACGAGACCACGTCGGTCTACCTCTGCACCGGCGATCTCGTGGAGCGCGACCGCGTTCAGACCGCGCTCAAGGACAGCGGAATCCCGAGCGTGTTCGTTCGCAGAATGGTCAGCGCTAACTCGCAGCTTGTGACGGGCGTTGATTATGACGGCTTTGATATTCTCGTGCCGTTTGAGCTTTATGAAAAGGCTTTCGACGTCGCTGTCGGAATTGGCGCGATAACGCTGGACGAAGAGGAAAAGAACGTCCCCGAGCCGTTGCCGATAGAGGAGATGTCGCGCACCAAGCGCACGTGGGTGAGAGTGCTCTCGGCGTTTTTATTGATACTCGTTTTCGCCGGGGTAATCTTCGGCGTTGACGCGATTATGAACGCAATCAAATCATTATTTACATAACAGGAGTGACGAAAAATGAAAATTGAGACAAAATGTATTCAGGCAGGCTATACGCCCAAGACAGGCGAGCCAAGAGTGCTTCCCATTGTACAGAGCACGACTTTTAAGTATGACACATCCGAGGCTATGGGCGCTCTGTTCGACCTCGAGGCTGAGGGTTTCTTCTATACCAGACTGGCAAACCCCACTCTCGACGCGGTTGAAAAGAAGATTGCTGCTCTCGAGGGCGGCGTAGGCGCTATGCTCACCGCTTCCGGTCAGGCGGCTACGCTCTCCGGCGTTACAAATATCTGCAACTCCGGCGACCACGTAATCTGCTCCTCGGCTGTTTACGGCGGCACCTTCAATCTCTTCGAGAAAACTCTCAGAGGTCTCGGAATCGACTGCACCTTTGTCGCTCCCGACATCACCGAGGAAGAATTAAATAATTCCTTTAAAGAAAATACAAAGCTGGTGTTCACCGAGTCGGTCACAAACCCCTCGCTCGATGTTGCGGACGTTGAGCTCTTCGCGAAGTGCGCCCACGCTCACGGCGTTCCGCTTTTTGTGGACAACACCTTCCCGACTCCGATAAATTTCCGCCCCTTTGAGTGGGGAGCCGACATTGTTGTTCATTCCACCTCAAAATACATGGACGGTCACGCAGTCGCTCTCGGCGGAGTTCTTGTCGACAGTGGTAACTTCGACTGGACAAGCGGAAAATTCCCCATGCTCTCCGAGCCCGACGAGAGCTACCACGGAATCACATACACTGAGCAGTTCGGCAAGGCTGCGTTCATCACAAAGGCGCGCACACACATTATGCGCGACATGGGACCGCAGCAGTCGCCGATGAACGCCTTCCTTCTCAATCTCGGGCTTGAGACCTTGTTCCTGCGCGTACCGCGCCACTGCGAGAACGCGCTTGCGGTCGCAAAGTTCCTCGAGGCTAACGACAAAATCGACTGGGTAAATTATCCCGGTCTTGAGAGCAGCAAGTACTACGAGCTCGCTCAGAAATATATGCCGAACGGCACCTGCGGAGTCGTTTCGTTTGGCGTTAAGGGCGGCAGAAAGGCTGCCGAGAAGCTGATGGCTAACCTCAAGCTTGCGGCGATTGTCACCCACGTTGCCGACGCGCGCACCTGCTGTTTGCACCCGGCAAGCTCAACTCACCGCCAGATGACCGACGAACAGCTCGAGGCGGCAGGAATCTCGCCGGCTATGATTCGATTCTCAGTCGGTATCGAGAATATTGACGATATAATCGCCGATTTACAGCAGGCGATTGATTGCCTCGACTGATGAACGGCTTTGTCACCGCGATTATCGTCGCGGCAGGAGGTTCAACGCGCATGGGGCTCGGCTTCAGCAAGCAGTTCATTCCGCTTTGCGGCGAGCCTGTAATCGCGCACACACTCAGGGCGTTTGAAAGAGCTGACATCATCGCTTCCGTTGTGGTTGTCTGCCGCGAACAGGATAAAAATGAAATTATGAAAATAGCAGCCGACAACGGCTTCGGCAAGGTGAAGGCGTTTGTAAACGGCGGCGCGACGCGCGACGAGAGCGTCCGCAACGGAATCGCCGCCTGCGATGAGCGGACAACTCACTATGCCATTCACGACGGCGCGCGACCGCTCATTTCGGTTGATGATATTGAGCGCGTGGTAAAAGCCGCGTTCGAGACCAAAGCCGCGGCTCTCGGAACTAACGTTACAGATACAATCAAAGTTGTTGACGACAATGAGAATATCGTCTCAACACCGCTGAGGAGCACTCTTCGTGCGGTTCAGACGCCTCAGGTGTTTGAAAAATCGCTCTATCTCGGAGCGCTCGAAAGGGCAAGCGCCGGCGACGAGACCGTGACTGACGATTGCAAGCTCGTTGAGCTCAGCGGCGGAAAGGTAAGAATTGTCCCCGGCAGCGAGACGAATATAAAGCTCACCACGCAGAGTGATATTACGCTTGCGGAAAGTATACTCGGGAAGTTGAAAGTTGAAAGTTGAAAGTTGAAAGTTGATAGTTATGGTCGTGCAGACAGATTGCGAGATACTTACGTTTAGTGCCCGACCGACTTTTAGTTAACAATTATCAATTAACAATTAACAATTAACAGTTTCGGACAACACCGAGCCTTCCCTTGGGGGAAGGTGTCAGCCGTAGGCTGACGGATGAGGGACTACGTTTTTGCAAGAAGTGCTTTTGATAAGGAGTATTCTTTACTCTATATCACGGTTTCTGTTAAATGTTGGTTATTGTAACAATAAACTGAGATGTATCGGAAAAGTAGTCCCTCATCCGACCGATTCGCAAGCGAATCGCCCACCTTCCCCCAAGGGAAGGCTTTTGACGTTTGATAGGACAGCAACACACAGCCCAACGTCACCTTTACAGTCGTCGGTTCGGAGCAGACGTCACAGCCCAAACACAACCCTTGACAGGAGCACTCACGTAACAGGGTAGAGATAGAAAAAAAGGAGATAATACTATGAGAATAGGTCACGGATATGACGTGCACAAGCTCGTTGAAGGCAGAAAGCTAATTCTCGGCGGCGTTGACATTCCGTATGAGAAGGGCTTGCTCGGTCACAGCGACGCCGATGTTCTGCTTCACGCGATAATGGACGCGCTGCTCGGCGCGGCGGCTCTCGGTGACATCGGAAAGCTTTTCCCCGACACCGACGAGCGGTTCAGCGGAGCGGACAGCCTTTTGCTCCTTAAAGAAGTTGTCAGGGTTCTCGCGGAGCATGGTTACTCAGTCGGAAACATCGACAGCACCGTGATCGCTCAGCGTCCGAAGCTCAGAGGCTACATAGATAAAATGAGAAAGAACATTGCCTCAGCCTGCGGCGTTGACATCAGTCAGATCAGCGTAAAGGCAACAACCGAGGAAAAGCTCGGTTTCACCGGCAGCGGCGAGGGTATCTCGGCACATGCCGTATGCTTAATTAGCAATTAGCAATTATTGCAGAGCCAAAAGCTTTCCCTTTCGCGCTTTCTGAGGAAAGTTTTGTAATTCGAAATTAAAACGCCGCCGCGATTTTCCGCGACGGCGTAACTTATTTTATTGTGCTTTATTATTTGCTGATTGCTTCGAGCTCCGCGTTTCTCAGCACGCAGTAGGTGTAGACGTCCCTTTTGTAGTAGTCAAATTCCCCTTTTACGGTTATTTCTTCGTCAGCTTTGGGATAGTCCTTCGGATATTTGAGGCTCTTGTCGCTGAGTTCAAATTCTATTCCCTGCGAGCAGCAAGCGGTGGCGTCGGCGATGATGCACGCGTAATATCTTTCTCCCTCATCCTCGACTGTACTGAAGTTCCACCTCATCCTTACCATCTGTCCTTTATAATCGGACGGAGTGGTTACCATATTGAACACCTTTGAATAAATCATTGTGCTGCTCATCGCGGTGAGGTCAACGTCGATTTTATCATCTGCCGCGGCTTCCCGAACGGCAGAAGTTGTTTTTTCGATGGCGGTTGAATTCTTGTTTGAATCCGAACCGCAAGCCGTAAGCGAAAGCGCCGCAGCGGCAAGAACAAGCGCCGCAATCACTTCCTTCATGAACGACCTCCTATCTTTCCTGCTAAGAAGAACGCGAAGAAGACTACAATGTCAACTGCGACAATCGTCGAGCCGACGGGTGTTCCTGCGAGAATCGAAATCAATATTCCCGACAGCGAGCAGACTACGGAGATAACAACCGAGCAGATAGTCACGCTCTTGAAGCTCTTGAAAACTCTCATTGCCGACAGAGCAGGGAAGATTACCAGAGCCGAAATCAGCAGCGAGCCCACGAGGTTCATCGCGAACACAATCACAAGCGCGATGATAACCGCAATTAAAAGGTTGTAGAGCTCGACGTGCGTCCCTGTCGTTTTCGAAAAGCTTTCATCAAATGTTACGGCAAAAATCTTGTTGTAGAAGAAAATGAACGCCGCAAGCACAATGAGCGCAAGAATTGCCGACATCCACACGTCCGTTTCCGTCAGCGTGAGGATTGAGGTTGAGCCGAAGAGAGTGGAGCACACGTCGCCGGAAATGTTCGACGAGGCGCTGAACACATTCATCAGAAGATAACCTATCGCGAGCGCTCCGACCGAAATCATCGCGACTGCCGCGTCACCCTTGATTTTGGTGTTCTGACCTGTTCTGAGCAGGAGCACCGCGCAGAGCACGGTCACAACCAGCACAAGCGGCATGTTGTTGGTAAGCTTGAGGACTGAGGCAATCGCAATTGCGCCGAACGCGACGTGCGAAAGTCCGTCGCCGATGAACGAAAACCGCTTGAGCACGAGCGTTACTCCGAGCAGCGACGAGCAGAACGCAATCAGCACGCCGACAATTACAGCGTTCCACACGAACTGGTTTTCAAAGTAGAAGGCGAGCGTTTCGAATATATTCATTTCACGTCGCCTCCCTTCGCCGAAAAGCCTCCGGACGAGAGGTATTCCGCCTTTGTGCCGAAGAACAGCGTGTCGCCGATGTGGAGAATGTGGCTTGCGTATTTCGATGCGGCATTTATGTCGTGGGAAATCATTATTATTGTTATTCCGTCCCGATTGAGTTTTTTGATCAGGTCATACATCTCGGCGGTTACCATCGGATCAAGCCCGGAAACCGGCTCGTCAAGGAGCAAAATTTTGCCTGTAGCGCAGAGCGCTCTCGCGAGAAGAACTCTCTGCTGCTGTCCGCCGGAAAGCTCGCGATAGCAGCGTTTTTCCATTCCGTCAAGCCCCATCCGCCCGATGTTCGCGGCGGCGAGGGCTTTTTCTTCTTTTTTATAGAACGGTCTCAGCCCGGCACGTCCCTGACAGCCCGAGAGCACAACCTCCCATACCGATGCCGGAAAATCTCTCTGAACCGGTGTCTGCTGAGGGAGATAACCGATTTCGTTCGATTTCAGACCGTCGCCGAATTCCACCTTGCCTTTCATCGGCTGTCTGAGTCCGAGCACCGTTTTCATCAGCGTGCTCTTTCCCGAACCGTTCTCGCCGACAATGCAGAGGTAGTCGCCGCTGTTGACCTCAAAGCTCAGCCCGGTGACGATTTCAACACCGTCATATCCAAGCGACAGGTTTTCACATTTCAGAAGAGCCATGGCGCCTCCTATGAAGCGGCTCTGCATTTTTTGCAGATTCCGTAAATGATGGTGTCTGAGATATCAACGCCGAAGCCGTCGCTCTCCTCAAGATTTTTTATCAGCATTTTTGCCCCCTCGGCGCTCATGTGGCTCGTCACGCCGCAGATTTTGCACGACAGGTGCAGGCAGCTTTTGCAGTGCTCGCCGCCGGAGTAGCGGTACATCACCTCGCGCCCGTTGCCGGAGACAACGCGTTTGAGCTCGCCGTTTTGCTCGAGCGCCGCAAGGTTGCGGTAAACAGCACTGACGCTGATTCCGGCAGAGCTCAGCTCATCGGCAATCTGCCGCGCGGAGAAGCTCTCGTCAGTGTGCTCGGCGAGGAAGCTGAGTAGAGCCTCGCGTTGTTTTGTCATATATTTGGACATAAAGTCACCTCAATTTGCGATTGATTCGCAAATCATTATAACACTGACAGAATGCCTTGTCAATGCGAATTCGCGAAAAACTCGCAAATTTAATCTGCGGTGAACACTTGTTTTATTATGGCGGTTATTGTATAATAAACTGAGAAACTACGAAACAGGTAATAATATGCAGGATAATCAGTTATTGGAGCTTGAGGGCACCGTTGAAAGCATAATATTCCGCAACGAGAGCAACGGTTACACCGTGCTCGAGCTCAGCGACGATGAAAGCACCGTCGCTGTAGGAATCATGCCCGACGTCAACCCCGGCGAACAGGTGAAGCTCATCGGCGGCTTCCGTCCGCATCCGAGCTACGGTATGCAGTTCTTTGCCGATACATACGAGAAGAGCATGCCCGGTGATATCGCCGGAATTCTCAACTATCTCAGCTCCGGCTCAATCAAGGGAATCGGCGCTGCGACTGCCGCGGTGCTCGTGCGTGAATTTGGTTCAAAAACTCTCGAGGTGCTCGAGAACGAACCGCAGCGAGTTGCGAAAATCCGCGGAATTTCGCTGAAAAAGGCGTCCGACATCAGCCGACAGCTTCGTGAGAACACCGGAATCCGCGAGCTTATGCTATATCTTTCCGAGTACGGAATCAGCCCGAACTCCGCCGTCAGGATTTTTAAGGTGTTCGGCACCAATTCAATAAGCGAGATTAAGCACAATCCGTATTCGCTCGTGAACGCGGATTTTATGATAGGCTTTGAGACAGCCGACGCAATCGCCGTGAAACAGGGCAGGGAGCCCGACGAGGGAATCAGAATCCGTGCCGGAATTGCGCATGTTCTGCGCCACAACCGAGGCAACGGTCACACATGTCTCCCCGAGGAAAAGCTCACCGAGGTTGCCGCGTCAATGCTCGGGCTGCCGCCTGAGCTTGTAGAGCGGTCGCTGGAGGAGATGATTGAGGACAACTCTCTGATTCGCTACGAGGCGGAGCGGAATTTTGTGTTTGAAAATGAGATGTTCGTCTCCGAGAGCTACATAGCCGGACGGCTCCATATGATGATGCAGTTCCCGGCGGTTCAGATTCCCGACATAGACAGGCACATCGAGGCTATCGAAACCTACAACGGAATAAAGTACGCTGAAATGCAGAAGCAAGCGATTACCGAGGCTCTGTCGCGCGGCTTGCTCGTGCTCACCGGAGGTCCGGGAACCGGCAAGACAACCACACTGAACGCGATTATAAAAATCCTGAAGGACAAGGGTCAGACCGTGCTGCTATGCGCTCCCACCGGAAGAGCCGCCCAGCGTATGAGCGAGGTTACAGGCTGCGAGGCAAAGACGATTCACCGTTTGCTTGAGGTCGCGTGGAACGCAAACGACCGTCTGGAATTCAAGAAGAACGAAAAGAATATGCTCAAGTGCGACGCGCTGATTATCGACGAGGTCAGTATGGTTGACAGCAAGCTTTTCGAGAGCGTTATGCGAGCTCTGCCGCTCGGATGCCGGCTTATTCTCGTAGGCGACAGCCACCAGCTTCCGTCCGTCGGCGCAGGAAACGTACTCGAGGATTTGGTAACATCGGGAGTTATTCCGGTGGTTCAGCTGAGCGAGATTTTCCGCCAGTCGATGGAGAGCCTCATAGTCACCAACGCCCACAAGATTGTCCGCGGCGAAATGCCCGATCTGAGCACAAGGAACAAGGACTTCTTCTTTCTGCGCTCCGAGGACAAAAACGTGATTGAAAACACCGTCACCGCACTCTGCACAACGAGGCTGAAAAACGCCTACGGCTATGATATCTTCAGTGATATCCAGATTCTCGCTCCGGGGCGCAAGGGCGAACTCGGTGTGACTGAGCTCAACTCAAAGCTTCAGGAAGTCGTCAACCCCAAGGACGCCGAGAAGAACGAGCTTGTCTCCGGCAAGCGCACTCTTCGTGAGGGCGACAAGGTAATGCAGACAAGGAACAATTATGACCTGCTCTGGGTGAAGGACGACGGAGAGACGGGAGAGGGAGTTTTCAACGGTGAAATCGGAATTATTGAGTCCATAAACAAAAAGACGCGGATAATCCGCGTCCGGTATGATGATAAAATTGCGAGCTACGACTTTGACTTTGCGCCCGACCTCGACCATGCCTACGCCACAACGGTACACAAGAGCCAGGGCAACGAATTCGAGGCGGTCGTCATGCCGCTCTACAGGGGAGCGCCGATGCTTATGTACCGTAATCTCCTCTACACTGCCGTCACAAGAGCCAAAAAGCTGATGATAATCGTCGGCAGCGAGTCGGTGGTTGAGCGAATGGTCGAGAATGACCGCAAGAATAAGCGATACAGCGGTCTTAGGTATTTTTTGCAGGAACACAGTGATGAACAGCTTTCTTGACAGAATTCTTAAAAAAGTATATCCCGAGCGTTGTCCGTACTGCGACCGCGTGATTGAGTGCGGCTTGCCGTATTGTGAGGATTGCGCGGCAGATTTTCCGGAGGAGCTTCCTCGTTTCTTCACTCCGGGCGGATTCCCGTGCCGCGCGGTGTTCTACTACGAGGGCGGCTATGCCGGCGCGGTGAAACGTTTGAAATTCGGCGGCGTCAAGGCTGTAGGCAGTCAGCTTGCCGTTCCGCTTGCAAAGCTCATCAGGGGCTATGAATTCAATTTTGATGTTGTGACGAGCGTTCCGATGTTCGAAAAGCGCAGGCGTGAGCGCGGCTTCAACCATGCCGAGGTTATTGCGTCCGCGACTGCCGAAATCCTCGGATCGGAATACGACAATCTACTCGTCAAAACAAAGGACAACAAGCCCCAGCATACCCTCGGCGGACTTTCTCAAAGGCGTGCGAATGTAAAAAATGTATATAAGGCGCCTGACAAAGAAAAAATAAAGGGGAAGAGCATTCTGCTCATCGACGATATTTTCACCACCGGCTGCACAATCGGCGAATGCGCCCGGGTTCTGAGCAAGGCAGGAGCCGCGCGAGTGTGCTGCGCGGTTGTGTGCGTTAGAAAGCCGTCGTAAAAAACTCCGGCAGATTGTGTGCAGTGGGTTGAAAAACAGGCTGATTTGGAATATAATATTAGAATAGACATTCATAGGAAAGGGTGTTGAATTTGGATTTAGGTATAGATTTGGGAAGCAGCAGAACAAGAATTTTTGTCGACAAAAAAGGCAAGGAGCTCGACGAGGCGTCGGTCTCCGCCTACAGCGTTGCTGACAATCAGATTATCGCGGTGGGTGACGAGGCATACGCCATGATTGGTAAGACGCCGGAGAGCATAAACGCCGAGTTTACGATAGAAAACGGCGTAATCTCTCAGTCAATGCTGCTTGAGGACACAGTGAACATTTTGCTCAGGCATGTCTGCACCAGCAAGATTATTATGCCGAGAGTTGTCGCGGCTATTCCCGGCGACGTTACCGAGGTGGAAAAGCGCGCCGTTGTCAACGCGATAAGCAGCTTCGGAGTAAGGAGAGTTTTTCTCATTGAGAACACCAAGGTCGCCGCAATGGGCGCCGGACGCGATATCATGGGACCTCACGGAACGATGGTAGCCGACCTCGGCGCCGGAACCGTCAGCATCGGAGTTCTTTCGCTCGGCGGCGTGGCTGTCAGCAAGAGCCTCAAAACCGGCGGCAACGATATGGACAACGAAATTCTCAAATACATCAGGAAGAAGTACTCCCTCATCATCGGACTCCCCATGGCTGAGAAGTGCAAGAACGCTGTCGGGTGTCTTGTTGAGCCGAGTGCCGAGAAAACCTTCCGCGTCAAGGGCAGGGACGCAATCGGCGGCTTGCCTCGCTTTGTTGATGTCACCGAGGAGGAAATTTCCGAGGTGATTATGCCCAAGGCGCTCGAGATTGTCGCCGCAATCAAGGATGCGATCGAGGAAACTCCGCCCGAGCTTGTCGGCGATATTTACACCGACGGAATTGTGCTTACCGGCGGACTTGCGAACCTCAGGGGCTTTGACAAGCTCATCGAGAGCAAAACCGATATCCGCGTGACAGTTGCGGAAAACCCTGCCGACTGCGTAATCAACGGCTGCGGAATCGCGATTAGTTATATCGCTGAGGTTGAGAAAACCGCAAAGACCGACATTAATCCGCTCATGGCGGCGTATTAAATCAAAAACCGACCGGGTTAAATCGGTCGGTTTTTCTGTTTCAATTCACGTTTTGCTGTTTGTTACGCGTCATACTTCTCTTTAAGCTTTGCGAGAATCATATTCGCGCACATATAAACGTTTCCGCCGCCCATGGTGAGGATGAGATCGCCGGGCTTGGCGTTTTCGGTCACGTACTCGGTGATATCCTCAAAGGTGTCGATGCACTTTGATCCCGGAACCTTCGCGCCGAGGTCGGTGCTGTAGATGTTGTATGTGTTTGTCTCGCGGACGGGGAGAATTTCCGAGATAATCGCCTCGTCGGGAATTTTGAGCGCTTCGGCAAAGTCGTCAAGCAGCATGGCGGTTCTCGAGAAGGTGTGAGGCTGGAAAACAGCCCATACCTTGTTGAAGCCCATATTCATCGCGGCGTTGAGCGTCGCAGTGAGCTCCGTCGGATGATGAGCGAAATCGTCGGCAACGGTTATGTCGTTAGGTGTGCCGAGGATTTCAAAGCGGCGGTGAACTCCGCCGAATTTGCCGAGGTTCTCCGCAATCTCCTTGGGCGTCGCGCCGAGGTAGTGAGCCGTGGCGGCTGCGGCGAGGGCGTTGTAGATGTTGTGCTTACCCGGTACAATCAGGTGAATTGTGCAGAGCTTTTCGCCCTTGTGCATAAGGTCAAAGGTCTCGTGAACGCCTTTGTCGGCGCTGATGTTCGCGGCGTAGTAGTCGTTCTGTTCTCCGAGACCGTAGGTGATTTTTTCGTTCGGCAGTCCCTCGACGCAGTCAAGGGTGTTTTGGTCGTCGCCGTTGATGACGAGCGCGCCGGTTGTCTGCTCTGAGAACTTGCGGAACGATTTTTTGATGTTCTCAAGCGTTCCGAAGTAGTCGAGGTGGTCGGCGTCAACATTGAGGATAACGCTGATGAACGGAGTGAGCTCGAGAAAGGTGTCAACATATTCGCACGCCTCGCACACGATGATGTCGCTCTGACCGACATAGCTGTTGCCGCCGATGAACGGCAGCTTGCCGCCGATAATCGCCGACGGGTCAAAGCCTGAGCCGATGAGCACCTGAGTAAGCATTCCGGTGGTTGAGGTCTTGCCGTGAGTGCCGGAAATCGCGATGCTGCGGTTGTATCGTCTTGTGACGATTCCGAGCATAACGCTGCGCTCAATGCAGGGAATTCCGCGGCGCACCGCCTCGGCTCTCTCGGGGTTCTCGGGCTTGACTGCCGCAGAGTATACAACAAGGTCGGCGCCTTCGATGTTTTCAGCCTTGTGTCCCATAAACACCGGGATTCCGTAGCCCTTGATTTTGTCAAGAGTTTCGCCCTCGTTCATGTCAGAGCCCTGAATCTCAAACCCTTCGCTCATCAGAATTTCCGCGAGCGGACACATTCCGCTTCCGCCGATTCCGATAAAATGTATTCTTTTTTTATTGTCCAGAAGATGATCGTTTTTCATACCTTTTCCTCCGTTAATATCATAGTTACACATATTATATTGCTTTTTAACGCAAAAATAAATACCTGTGAGGAAATAAATAAATATTTTTACCATATTGCCAAATAAAGCGGTTAATGGTAGAATAATTCTGGATATTAATTTGATTGGGGATAGCTATGAACCTCAGAAAAAATGATATAGTCAGCCTTAGAATCGCCTCGATGACTTCAGCCGGCAGCGGAGTCGGAAGAACCGAGGACGGAATCGCCGTCTTTGTGCCGATGACGGCTGTCGGTGATGTGATTGAGGCCAGAATTCTCAAGACAAAAAAGACCTACGCCTTTGGTAAGATTGAGAGAATTTCCGAGCCTTCGCCCTCGAGGATTGAGCCGGATTGTCCGTGTTTTTCAAGGTGCGGCGGCTGCGTCTACAGACACATTGATTATAATTGTGAAAAAGAAATAAAATACAACAGAGTTAAGGACGCCGTTGAGCGAATCGGCGGTTTTTCCGATGTGCTGATTAACCCGGTTGTCGGTAACGAAAAAACCGACCGATACCGCAACAAGGCTCAGCTTCCGGCACAAATGGGGGAGAGCGGCGTTCAGCTCGGCTTTTATGCATCTCATAGCCACAGGATTATTCCCTGCGACGACTGTCTGCTCCAGCCTGAAAGCTTCGCGCGGATTATGAAAATCACGCGTGAGTTTATGAACGAAACCGGACAGACCGCCTATGACGAGCAAACCGGAAAAGGAAAGCTCAGGCACCTCTACATAAGATATGCGGAAAAAACAGATGAGTTAATGATTTGTTTTGTCATCAACGGCAACGGGTTAAAGCGCGAGGATGTTCTTGTTGCGCGGTTGAGGGAGAGTTTTCCGAACCTCAAAAGCGTGATTTTTAATTCTAACAGAGAAAAAACAAACGTTGTCTTAGGCTCGAAGAACCGCACCGCCTACGGCTCCGATTATATCACCGATGTGCTCTGCGGCAAGCGCTTCAAGCTCTCGCCGCTGTCGTTCTATCAGGTCAACCGCGACCAGGCGGAAAAGCTCTACAAAATCGCCCGGAACTATGCCGCGCTCGGCGGAGACGAAGTTTTGCTCGATCTCTACTGCGGCACCGGTACAATCGGACTTTCGATGGCTGATGAATGCAGGGAGCTGATCGGCGTAGAAATTGTAGAGGACGCCGTGCTCGACGCTCGGGAGAACGCAAGTCTCAACAGCGTCGGAAACGCGCGGTTCATTTGCGGCGACGCTTCCTATGCTGCGGAAAAGCTCAGAGCCGAGGGTGTGAGCCCGGACGTTGTGATAATTGATCCGCCGCGAAAAGGGTGCGGCGAGGGGCTCGTCGGTACCATTGCGGCGATGGCGCCCCGGAGAGTTGTTTATGTCTCCTGCGACCCGGAAACGCTCGCGAGGGACTTGCGCCTTTTTGCCGGCAATAATTATTCCGTAAAAGAAATAACACCTGTTGACTTGTTCAGCAGAACATCTCACATCGAGAACGTCGCATTGATTGAAAAACTATGATAATTGACACTCACGCCCACATCGGGCGGCTCATCGGATTTAATATGCCACCGAAAAACCTGCTTTACTCTATGGACAGGTACGGAATAGATTTCTCGCTTGTCTCGAATATCGAGGCTGCCGAGTTTGACCACAAGGGGAGAAGGCTGCCCTTCTTCCTTCGAAAATCACAAAACAAGCTGCTCAGAGAAACTCTCGCTTTCGCCGGAGAAAATGCAGACAGAATCGGCGTTTTGCCGTGGATGAGAATTTATTCCGAAACGCCTGACGAGGAGTTCTTGCGGCTGATTGAGGAGAACCGCGCGCTTGTTTACGGGCTCAAGCTTCATCCTTTCCATTCGCGCGTAGCTCCGGACGACAAGCGGCTCGAGCCTGTCTATGCCGTTGCAAGGAGATTCGGGCTCCCGGTTGTTTCACATACCGGCGGTTGCGAGGAGGCGCGCTCCGTTCACATCTATAACGCGGCTAAGCAAAACCCGGACATCAGCTTCGTCATGGTTCATATGGATTTGGGTACCGACAACCGCGAGGCGTTCGGACTTCTCGGCAAGCTTCCGAATCTCTACGGCGACACAACTTGGGTTCCGCTCAAAACCACTGTAGAGGCAATCAGGCGCTGCGGCATGGATAAGATGCTATTCGGCACTGACAATCCGATTGACGGCAAGGACACGCTCCTGCACAACAAAACCGGTGACCGTTCGCTTTATCAGGAGTATTTCGGCGAGTTAAAAACTCTGCTTACTCAAGAGGAGTACGATTGCCTTATGTACAAAAACGCCGCAAGGCTGTTCGGGATAAAAGTTAAGGAAGATTGATTATGGAACTCAGCGGATTTTGTCTGATAATCGGCGGTGTGTTTCTGGCTTACGGAATTGTTCGCCTTGTGCTCGCGGTGCGCAAGGCGAATAAGGAGATAAAAAAGCGGGATAATACACGTGAAGAATAAAAAAGGAATGATGATATGACAGCATTGATTACAGGCGCAAGCAGCGGCATGGGACGCGACATGGCGCGTTATCTCGCCGCAAAGGGCTACGACCTGATTCTTGCAGCAAGGCGCAGGGAAAGGCTCGAAAAGCTCGCCGCCGACCTCTCCGGCGTTAATGTGCGCATAATCGAGAGCGACCTTTCGGTTGAGGAAAACTGCTTCCGGCTCTATGAGGATACAAAAAACTCAGGGGTTGATTTTCTGATTAATAACGCAGGCTTCGGTGTGTACGGCAAATTCTCCGAGGTTCCGCTCGAACGCGAGCTTGAGCTCATTAATACTAACATAAAGGCGGTTCATATTCTGACCAAGCTTTTCATCAAGGATATGATAGCACGCAACAGCGGTAATATTCTCAATGTCGGTTCAGCCGCCGGGTTTCTCCCGGGACCGACTTTCTCGAGCTATTACGCCTCGAAGAACTACGTCGTTCGTCTCAGCGAGGCTCTCCACGAGGAAATGCGCCGCGACAAAATCAACGTCGGTGTTTCTGTGCTATGTCCGGGACCTGTCAAGACCGAGTTCAACGCGGTTGCCGATGTGCGCTTTGCCGTCAAGGGGCTTGAGAGCGAGTATGTGGCGAAGTACGCAATAGACAAGGCTCTTGCAGGCAAAATGGTAATCACCCCCGGCAAGCTGCTCAAATTAACCAAGTTCTTGGAGCACTTCGCGAGCGAAAAGCTCCTCACCCGAATGTCATACAACGTTCAGATGAAAAGAAAGCATTAATTTTATATCTCTACCCTGTTACTTGAGTGCTCCTATCAAAGGTTTGGTTTGAGCTGTAACGACTGCTCCTATCAAACGCCCTTTAAGTTGAAAGTTGAAAGTTGAAAGTTGAAAGTTGTGGTCGAGTAGATGTTGGGTCAGCACATAGGTAAGTGATTAGTGTCAGCACATCGGTAAGCCTG
>CAMHHL010000005.1 GCA_946184925.1 uncultured Clostridia bacterium
GTGGTGTTTCCTTAGTATTTCTTTTCATTAATAAGACTGAGGAATTGCTCCGGACTGATTGGTTTAACGCTACTGTTCTTAAAATCTTTTATATTTCTTGTAACAATCCAATCCGCAGAAAAACTTTTTGCGCATTCATACTGCAAGCAATCCTCAAAATCTGTGAACTCGTCGTTATTGATGGAAGCCAGTATTTTTTCTCTGTCAACCCCTACTACACTCAATAGCTGAGAAAGATTAAGCAAAAGCTCTTTTCTTTCTTTAACAGACATGCTTTTTCTGAGAATATAAAAGATGTTAATAAGCGAATGAGCAGCAACGCAGCCTTCAACTTTTTTATCCTTACATAATTCAATAATTATTTCAGCGTTTTTTGAAAATGGATGTCTGTTCGCTATATAATCAATCAGAATGTTGGTGTCTACAAGAATTTTCATAGACCGTACCTCTCGGCTCTGTTCATCAATTTCCTTTTTTTCATCCAAATCCGGAATTGAACGTCTAAGCCCCTGAAGCTTCTTGAACGCATCTTCACGCTCAGCCCGGTCATCATCCGGAATCGGATACATATCTCGGAACATAGCAATAAAGCCCTTGAGCTGTTCCTCGTTCAAACGACTGAAAATGCTGTAAGCCATTTCCCTTGTGCTCATAATTATCCTCCTTTTCTGATGATAACCTTACTTTAAATATATTCTACCATATAGAATTTATTAATTCAATATTTTGTTTCAGTTCCTATTCAAATACTCCTCAACGCTGTGTACGGCGTTTGCGCCGTCTGATACAGCGGTGCTTATCTGGCGCAGACGCTTTGTGCGAACGTCTCCGGCGGCAAAAATGCCTTCCGCCGAGGTTCGGCAGCTCTCGTCGGCTGCGACAAAGCCGTTCTCAAGCTCCGCAACGCCGTCCAGCAGTGCGGAGTTGGCGGTTATGCCGACAGCCATAAACACACCGTCAACCTCTATTGTCTCGCCGTCAGAAAGGCGCAGAGCGCTGACCTTTGCGTCTCCGATTACTTCCTCGACCTGAGTGCTGTAGAGAATCTTAATTTTCTCGTTCTTCTTCACCTTGTCCTGAAGATACATCGCACCGCGGAACTCGTCGCGGCGATGAATCAGATAAACCTCAGAGCAGATATTCGCGAGGTACAGCGCGTCCTCGAGCGCGACGTCGCCGCCGCCGACAACAGCCGTCGGTCTGCCGCGGAAGAAGTTTCCGTCGCAGGTGGCGCAGTAGCTCACGCCCTTTCCGGCAAATTCCGCCTCGCCCTTGACGCCGAGCTTGCGCGGATTGGCTCCTGTCGCAAGGATAACCGTCTTGGTCTCATACTCGGCGTTGTTGCACCTGACGAGATAGCCGCCGTCGGTTTTCTCAATCGCGACAATCTCATCATTGATGAACTGAGCGCCTGACTTCTCGGCGTGCTGACGGAAGGTGGTGCCGAGGGTAAAGCCGTCAACAAGCTCAAAGCCGAGGTAATTATTGATGTCGGTGGTATTGAGCATCTGACCGCCGGACATCGGGTACTTTTCTATAACAGCGAAGTCGAGCATCGCGTTTGACGCGTACACCGCCGCGCTGAGCCCGGCAGGACCGCTGCCGGCAATTATCAAATCCTTCATATCAGAGCGCCTTGTCAATCATAGCCTTGAGCGCAGCCTCGGGCTGAACGCCGAGCGTCTGGTCAAAAAGCTCGCCGTTCTTGAAAATCATCAGCGTGGGAATGCTCATTATTCCGTACTCACGCGCGAGGTCCGGCTCTTCGTCAACGTTGACCTTGTAAAAATCGACCTTGCCCTCGTACTGCTCGCTCAGGGCGTCAACAACGGGTGACACCATTCTGCACGGACCGCACCATACTGCCCAGAAATCGACGAAAACAGGTTTGTCCGCGCCGAGAACCTTTGCTGCGAATTCATTTGTTTTAATTTCGTTTACCATTTTTTATTCCTCCTGATTCTTAAAAACGATTGTGTGCAATCTTTATTTTCTATTATACCATATTTTTCCCAAAAGTCAAGGTTTTTATTCTCTACCCTGTCACTTGAGTGCTCCTATCCGACGTTTTGTTTGAGCTGTGTGTTTGATTTCCTATCCAACGTAACTGACGTTGTGCTTGATTTGAGCTGTGTGTTTGATTTCCTATCCGTCGTAACTGACGTTCTGCTTGATTTGAGCTGTGTTTGATTTCCTATCCGTCGTAACTGACGTTCTGCTTGATTTGAGCTGTGTGTTTGATTTCCTATCCAACGTAACTGACGTTCTGCTTGATTTGAGCTGTGTGTTTGATTTCCTATCCGACGCAACTGACGTTCTGCTTGATTTGAGTTTTGCGCTTTATTTCCGAAACGACGCATCCCTTGACAGAATCACTGATGTAACAGTGTAGAACAAGAAAGCGCGCGCAATCAGCGCGTTCGCTTTCGTATAGTCATTTCCGTTGTATGGGTGTTGTTACCCAAAACAAGTTTTGGACAACACCTCAGCTCGTGCGCGCGCAGCGTGCAACTGAGCAGACAATACAAATTATTTTTTCTTTATAGGAGCTTATGCGATTGCTATTTTCAGTTATCCTGCAAAAAAGATATCTTTTTGCAGCGTCACAAAGCAGTTTCCTATAAAGTAAAAAAAGAGAAGAAAGGCGCGAACCCTTCTTCCCTTGTTTATTATCAATTATTATTTGTTTGCGACAACTTCCCTGATGACCTTCTTGATGTTGGTTTCGGTGAGACCGAACTTCTCGAGAAGCTCCCACGCAGGGCCGCTGTAGCCGAAGCGGTCATAAACGCCTATTCTTGTGACCTTGACGGGGCACTCTGCGCTTGTCACCTCGCACACTGCGTCGGCAAGTCCGCCGATTACGTTGTGCTCCTCAACGGTGATGAGGTGTCCGCACTCCTGAGCCGCCTTGACGATAATCTCGCGGTCAATCGGCTTGATGGTGTGGATATTGATGAGACGGGCGTTGATGCCCTCGTTCTCGAGAGCGAGAACCGCCTTTCTCGCCTCGTTGACAACAAGACCGGAAGCGATTACAGCGACGTCGTTGCCCTCGTGGAGAGTGATTCCCTTGCCGAGCTCGAACTTGTAGGTATCGGGATCATTGAAGCTGTCAATCGCAAGTCTGCCGAGACGGATATAAACGGGGCCGTGGTGTTTGATAGCAGCCTTTGTAGCCTCCATCATCTCGTAGTGGTCGGCAGGGTTGAGAACGGTCATTCCCGGGAGAGTGCGCATCAGCGCGATGTCCTCGAGGCACTGGTGAGTAGCGCCGTCCTCGCCTGTTGAAATTCCGGCATGAGAACCGGCAATCTTGACGTTGAGCTCCGGATAAGCGACGGAGTTACGAATCTGCTCATACGCTCTGCCGGTGCTGAACATTGCGAACGAAGCGGCAACAGGGATTTTGCCGGCGGCGGCAAGTCCTGCCGCTACGCCCAGCATATTTGCCTCGGCGATTCCGCAGTCACGGAATCTGTCGGGGAATTCGTTGCCGAAAATAGAAGTCTTTGTCGCTGCCGCCAGGTCAGCGTCGAGAACTACGATATCATTATTTGTTTTTGCCATTTCGCAGAGAGCCATACCGAAGCTCTCTCTGGTTGCCTTACAAACTGTCTTTGCCATTATGCCTCAGCCTCCAATTCCGCGATTTTAGCCTCAAGCTCTGCTGTCGCAATCTTGAATTCTTCGTCGTTGCACGCCTTGCCGTGCCAGCCGACCTGATTCTCCATAAAGCTTACGCCCTTGCCCTTTACCGTCTGCGCAAGGATTGCGAAGGGCTTGCCCTTGGTCGCTCTTGCCTTGTCGAGAGCCGCGCCGATTTCCTCAAAGCTGTGACCGTCAATCTTCACAACCTCAAAGCCGAACGCCTCAAACTTCTTGTCGAGGGGCTCAAGTCCGGCAACCTCCTCAACGGTTCCGTCAATCTGGAGACCGTTCTGGTCAACGAACACAACGAGGTTGTCGAGGTTGTTGTGAGAAGCAAACATAGCCGCCTCCCAGACCTGACCTTCCTCGCACTCGCCGTCGCCGAGCACGGTGTAGACGCGGTAGTCCTTGTTGTCCATCTTTGCGGCGAGAGCCATTCCGCAAGCCGCGGAAACGCCCTGACCGAGTGAGCCTGAGCTCATGTCTATACCCGGAGTGCTCTTCATGTCGGGATGTCCCTGGAGCATCGCGCCGACGTGGCGGAGACTCTCGAGCTCACTCCAGTCAAAATAACCCTTGAGCGCGAGCACGGCGTAGAGGCTCGGACAGCAGTGTCCCTTTGAGAGCACAAAGCGGTCTCTGTCCGGCATATCGGGCTCGGCAGGATTAACATTCATCTCGTTGAAATAAAGATAGGTGAAAATATCAGCCGCGGAAAGTGATCCGCCCGGATGACCGGACTTGGCGTGATATGTGCCTATGATTGCTCCCAATCTCGCTTTTGCGGCGAGAACCTTTAACTGAGCGGTTGTACAGCTATTCATCGTAACTCCTCCTAAATGAACATTCGCATACTGTTAAATCATAACATACATTTTTCGATATATTTTTCACTAAAAGAAAATTCGGCGTAACTGTTGAAAGAATGCAAAAATTGTAGTATACTATTTACATATTTGGGAAAATTTGAGGTGAAAGCGGTGCTTCTTTGTACTGATGTCGGCAATACTAATATCAAATTCGCGCTTTATGAAAGCAATCAACTTGTGCTCAAGCTGAAATTCTCAACAAATTCACGAAAAACCGACGACGAATACGCCGCCGACCTCTACTCCGTTTTCAACATCAACTCGCTCGAACCATCGGCCATTGACGGCTCAATCATCTCGAGCGTTGTTCCGATGGTGACGGAATCGCTTTGCAAGGCAATCAAAAAGCTCACCGGAGTTCAGACGCTTGTGCTCGGTCCCGGAGTGAAGTCGGGACTTGACCTGAGAATCGACAACCCGGCAACCCTCGGCACGGACATCCTCGCGATGTGCGTTGCCGTCAAGGAGCTTTACTCCTGTCCGGCGATTGTCATCGGGCTCGGCACCGCGACAACAATAGTCTATCTTGACGAGAAAAAGCGCTACTGCGGCGGAGCAATCAGCCCCGGAGTGACGCTCTCGCTCAACGCTTTGACGCGCAACGCGGCGCTGCTTCCGAGCGTTGACCTTGTGCCGCCCAAGAAGTTCATCAACACCAACACCGAAAACTGCATCAAGAGCGGTGTAATCTTCGGCACCGCGTGTATGCTCGACGGGATGATCGAGCGCTTTAACGAGGAACGCGGCGTGAATTCAACCGTAATCGCGACCGGCGGTCTCGCCCAAAGCATCGTCCCGAACTGCAAGAGCAGCATCGAAATCAACGACGACCTTATTTTGGAAGGGCTTCGCTTCATATACGAGAAAAACCGTAGTTCAATGCGTAATTCATAATGCGTAATTCGTAATGCGTAATGCGTAATTGCGGTCGCGCAGACAGATTGACTTAACAAGTTACGTCGGTTTCCCGACAGAATTATTATTGCCGCTTTCGCGGCAGGAGCATTTTCTTAATTATGAAAAGTGATAATATTATTGTTGATAAAAGCAAAGCTTTCGCCTTGAGAATAATTAAATTATACAAATTTCTTTGTAACGAAAAAAGAGAGTATATCATCTCGAAACAGATATTGAAAAGCGGAACAAGTATTGGCGCAAATGTCAAGGAAGCTATCCGCGGTCAAAGCAAGTCTGATTTTTATTCAAAGATGAACATAGCTCTCAAAGAAGCCAGTGAAACGGAGTATTGGCTCGAACTCCTTTTTGAGAGCGAATACATTGCAAAAAGTGCTTTTGATGATATCTATGAAGACTGTCAGGAATTAATAAAGATACTGATGTCTATCACAAAAACACAGAATATTTAAAGTATAATACGTAATCTTTTAATAAACGGATGGGTAAAAATTAAT
Organism: uncultured Clostridia bacterium; assembly: GCA_946184925.1. Taxonomy (GTDB): domain Bacteria; phylum Bacillota; class Clostridia; order Oscillospirales; family Acutalibacteraceae; genus Ruminococcoides. Next base: position 5,933 of record CAMHHL010000005.1, read on the forward strand.
TACGCATTGCAAGTTTTGGATGATTTTCGCTTTATATACGAGAGTGCAATGCGTAATTGCGGTCGCGCAGACAGATTGACTTAACAAGTTACGTCGGTTTCCCGACAGAATTATTATTGCCGCTTTCGCGGCAGGAGCATTTTCTTAATTATGAAAAGTGATAATATTATTGTTGACAAAAGCAAAGCCTTTGCTTTGAGAATAATTAAAGTATAATACGTAATCTCTTAATAAACGGATGGGTAAAAAATAATTACGCATTACGCATTACGAATTACGAATTATAAATATTGCGCTGTACTCCTATTTGACGGGAGGCGGCAGCAGGAGGTAATTTTTTATGTCAAAAGCAAACACAAAAACCGGCTCTTACCGATTGGCGAGCCTGGGTATTCTGACGGCGTTCGTAATTGTTCTGCAGGTTTTCACAACGTTTGTGCATTTCGGACCGTTCTCAATCACCCTCGCGCTTGTTCCCATAGTTGTCGGAGCCGCGATGTTCGGAGCCGGAGCCGGAGCGTATCTCGGCGCGGTATTCAGCGTGGTAGTTGTCATTATGTCCATGACCGGAGGAGATCCCGGCGGATTTATGGTCTGGGGCGCCAACCCTTTGATGTGCATTGTGCTCTGTATGCTCAAGGGCACTCTCGCCGGCTTTGAGGCAGGCGTACACTACACCGCTCTCGAAAGCAAGAACAAAATCGTAGCAACAGTAGTAGCCGCGCTGGTTTCACCGATTGTCAATACCGGTTTATTCGTTCTCGGTATGATGATTTTCTTCAAGGATACACTCGCCGCCTGGGCAGGCGACACGGACATCCTTCTGTACATCATCTTCGGTCTTACAGGCGTGAACTTCCTCATTGAGGTCGGAGTTAACCTTGTGCTCTCCCCTGTTGTTGTACAGATTATTGACATAGCAAAGAAAAACAAGAAGTAATCCGGCGGCTTGTCCGCCCTTATTATCCCTTTGGCGGTGATATATATGCAGGACAAAATTTTACAGCTGCTCTACAGCACTCAGGACTACGTCTCGGGACAGCAGATTTCGGAGAGCCTCGGCGTTTCGCGTCAGGCTGTCAACAAGGCGGTGCGGTCGCTGAGAGACAAGGGCTTTGAGATTGAATCGGCAACGAACAAGGGCTATCTGCTCACAAAGTTTCCGCAGCAGCTCTGCGCGGAGGCGATAAGATGTCATCTGCACACCAAGCTCATCGGCAACAGCATCAAGGTTCTCGACACTGTGGATTCCACAAACGACTACCTGAAAAAGCTCGCCGCTAAGGGAGCCGAAGCCGGCACCGTTGTGCTGGCGCGCGAGCAAACCGCCGGCAAAGGCAGGCTCGGACGTGTATGGCAGTCCAAAAAGGACGACGGGATCGCTCTGTCGGTTCTGCTCCGTCCGGAGCTAACCCCGGCTGAAATCAGCTCGATTACTCCGCTCTCGGGACTTGCCGTGTGCAGGGCAATCAACGACTTTTGCATGCTGGACAGCCGGATAAAGTGGCCGAACGACGTAATTGTCGGCAAGAAGAAGCTCGTCGGAATTCTCACTGAGATGTCGGCTGAGCTCGACCGAATCGACTACACCATCACCGGAATCGGTATCAATGTTTCGCACACCTCTTTCCCGGAGGATATCGCCCACAAGGCGACTTCAATCCTGCTCGAAACCGGACGTCACATCGACAAGAACAAATTTGTCGCGACGCTGCTTGAATATCTCGAGCAGGAGCTCGTATCAAACCGCTATATGCTCAGCGGGCAGGCGGTCGGCGACTATCAGGCGCTTTGCGCCACAATCGGACGTCAGGTCACCTTCACACGCGGCAAGCGCAGAATCAGCGGAATGGCGGTTTCCGTCAGCAACGGCGGCGAGCTTGAGGTTATGCTCTCGAACGGAACAGTCTCAACGGTCAACGCCGGCGAGGTTACCGTACAGGGAATTTATTGACAAACGCAGCAACACCCTCACTTTGACGTGAGGGTGTTGCCTTAAATTTTTTCGTAGTCAAGAATCAGCGAAAATCCGGTGACTTCGAAGATTTCTTCGACTGTATCGTTAACGTTAATCAGCTTCATTCCGCGGTTGCCCATAAGCTTGCGAACCCCGAGCAGAATCCGGAGCCCGGCGGAAGAAATGTAGCTGAGCTGCTTAAAATCAAAGATGATGTTTGAGCACGAGGCAAGCTCTCTTTTTATTGCAGCTTCAAACTCGGGAGCTGTGTTTGAATCTATGCTGCCCTCAACGGCGATTGTGAGTGTGTCGTTGTCTTTACTGTCGGTTATTTTCATTGCTGCTCCTTATGTTTTTTATTTCAATGGTTTTTTGGGTGAACGTAAAGGGAGTGCGTTTTTCCACGGCAAAATTGCACTCGTCAAGGGTTTTTTGCATTTTCAGCGACATTTTCCCGATATTGTTAAGAACAAACTCATCGTCCGTGTCAACAAACAGTACGAAGCTGTCACGGAGAACTCCGACTTCCTTTATCGCCTCGTGCTTGCCGAACTCGATAATATCCTTTTTATTCGTCAGCGAGCTCGTATTATAAAGGAAGCTCAAATTTCTGCCGGCGGCAACGTCAATCTCATCGGCAAGACGGATAAGACCGGCAAGATACGGGAGACAGATCGTGTTTCCGCTCCCGACAGGCATTGCGACGGGATATTCTTCCTCATCGGTCAGGTCGGTTTTGCGGTGTCCGCGCGAAATCTGAATAATTGCGTTGAGATGCTCTTCCGACGGAATGTCAAATAACTCCGCATACTTCCTGATAAACTGTCCGGAAAACTCATTGTGAAAATCCCGGATGATGTCGGAAATATTATCACGGCTGTGAGTATCAAAATAGTCGCCGAAATCTATCTTTGACGCGAACTCGTCGTAGTCCTTTTTCCTGATTCCCATGCCTGTATCGTGGAAGTAGCAGCCCATCAGCAGGGAATAAATTTCGTCGGCGTTGAGCTTGTCGAGCTCGGAGCCGATTATTCTGTTGCAAAAATCAATGACGTTCATCGAGTGGAGCTCGGTGTGGTCAGTGAAGGTCGGAAAAATCAACAGATAGTTTGACAAGATGTTCTGAAGCCCGAACACCGACTCCGTAAAACGGCTGTGAAGCTCAGGGCTCAGAGCGCGCAGCCTGCGCTCCATCGCGTAATCATATTCGTTTTTCATTGCGGTTCTCACCTCTTTTGAAAAATGCCTGAATTTATTATAACACAAAAGGCACATAACTGTCCACCAGCTATGTGCCTTTATTTCTTTATATTTTCGGATTAGAGCACGCCTATTCCCTGAAGAACGGTGATTACATACATGAGGATGAATAATGCGACGATGATGTACATAATGGGATGAACCTTCTTTGCCTGTCCCTTTGCAATCATAACAACTACATAGGAGATGAAGCCGAAGGCAAGACCGTCTGTGATTGAATAGAAGAACGGCATACCGACAACGGTGAAGAACGCGGGAACCGCATACTCAATGTTGCCCCACTCAATGTCCTTGAGAGACGCAGCCATAAGGATACCTACGATGATAAGAACCGGAGCTGTTGCGCCTGTGGGAACAAAGCCGACTACAGGTGAAATGAACAGCGCGAGCGCGAAGCAGATACCTGTTACTGTTGAGGTAAGACCTGTGCGGCCGCCTGCTGCGATACCGGAGGTGGACTCAACGTAGGTTGTAACAGTTGATGTACCGACAACGGCGCCTGCGGAGGTTGCGATAGCGTCAGCGAGCATAGCTCTCTCAATCTTGGGGAGATTGCCGTTCTCGTCGAGGTAACCTGCCTTGTCGGCAGCGCCGATGAGTGTGCCGATAGTGTCGAACATATCAACGAGCACAAGAGTAATCATAACAGCGATGAGCGACGCGATCGGAGCCGTAAAGAGCTCGCCTATACCCGCGAAGCACTGACCGAACATAGAGAAGTCGAGGTTCGGAACCCACGACTCGGGAAGAGTGATCCCCATGTTGATTCCGAAGCAGAACTGGCATACGTTCGCGATGATTGCTGTGATAACCATACCGATGAAGATACCGGCGTGAACCTTTCTTACGAGAAGAATTGTGATAATGAGCAAGCCGACAATCGCGAGGATAGCAGTCGGGTTAATTTCCTTGCCGCCGTAAGGATTGGACGGATCGATAAGCTTTGTGAAGCTGAGGTCGATGGTGGTGTCGCCGCCGTTCTTTTCGCTGATAACGATACCGGAATTAACAAAACCGATAATCGCAATAAACAAGCCGATACCGGCTGTGATAGCCTTTTTGAGGCTGAGCGGAATCGCTTTTACGATAGCGGTTCTGGCGCCTGTAACAGTAAGAAGAATAAAGAAGATACCCGCAATAAATACAGCACCGAGCGCAGCAGCAGGCGAAAGCCCGAAGCCAAGACAGAGAGTATACGCGAATACCGCGTTGAGACCGAGACCGGGAGCCTGAGCCATCGGATAGTTTGAGAGCCAGCCGATGAGCCATGTACCTATGGCTGCCGCAATACAGGTCGCAGTAAACACAGCGCCGCTCGACATCGGATCATGCTGATACTGACCTGCGTCAATAGCAGCCTTGAAAGCCATGTTGGAGTCACCGATTACCGTCGGGTTAAGAAAGATGATATACGCCATGGTAAGGAATGTGGTAATACCGGCGATGATCTCTGTTCTCACGTTGGTACCGTGTTCTTTGAGTTTGAACAGTTTTTCCAAAGAGATTTCCCCCTCAATAAAAATTAGTCGATATCTGCTTTTTTAGCAAATATTTTGACATATAACATTATAAATGGAAAAAGCCCCGATTTCAATGCATATTCTGCACAAAATCGGGGCGATATTATTATCATTATTGGCAAAGCTTCTTGAAAATTATTCCGTAAAGCACTTGACAAGAACCGCCTTTTGAGCGTGGAGACGGTTTTCCGCTTCCTCAAAAATTTCGTCGGCGTGAGCCTCGAACACCTCTGCGGTGATTTCCTCTCCGCGGTGAGCAGGCAGGCAGTGGAGAACCATGCAGCCGTCGTTTGTGACTGACATGAGCTCGTCGTTGACCTGATAGCCGTCAAACGCCGCGGCGCGGATTTTCTGCTCCTCTTCCTGTCCCATCGAAGCCCATACGTCGGTGAGAACAACGTCGGCGTTTCTTGCGGCGTCGAGCGGCTTGCGAACCATCTCGAACTTATCTCCGAAGCTCTCGGCAAATTCGATGATGTTCTTCGGCGGCTCATAGCCCTCGGGGCACGCGACCGAAATGCTCATTCCTGTTCTGAGCGCACCGACAATCAGGGAGTTCATCATGTTATTACCGTCGCCGATGAAGCACATCTTGAGCCCCTCGAGCTTGCCCTTCTTCTCGCGGATAGTCTGGAGATCGGCGAGAACCTGGCAGGGGTGGCAGTAGTCGGTGAGCCCGTTGATAATCGGGATTGAACCGTACTCGGCGAGCGCCTCAACCTCGGACTGCTCAAAGGTGCGAATCATGATACCGTCGATAAAGCGCGAGAGCACGCGCGCGGTGTCCTGAACCGGCTCGCCGCGTCCGATTTGCAAATCGTTTGACGAAAGGAACAGCGGATAGCCGCCGAGCTGCGTCATGCCGACCTCAAAGGAAACGCGGGTGCGTGTTGACGCTTTTTCAAAAATCATACCGAGCGTCTTGCCCTTCAGCACCTTGTGCTCGATGCCGTTCTTCTGCTCATATTTGAGCTTGTCGGCGAGGTCAAGACAGCTTAAAATTTCCTCGGTTGTCCAGTCTTCAAGTTTCAAAAGATGTTTCATGGGTTAGCCCTCCATAAGTGTTTTTTCAAGAATTGCCACAGCCTCGTCGAGCTCGCTGCAGCTTATATTAAGCGGCGGAAGCATTCTCAGGAGATTCTTCGCCGTGATAATCAGAAGTCCGTTCTTCACGCATTTTGCGGCAATGTCGTGGGCGTCGCGACCGTCGAGCTCAATGCCGACCATAAGACCGAGGTTGCGCACGGATTTTACGCCGTCGAGCCCAAGGAGCCTTTTGCGCAGGTAATCGGCTTTTTTGTTGACCTCGCCGAGGAACTTTTCGTCAGATACAACGGAGAGAACGTAGTTTGCTCCGGCGCAGACGACAGGGTTAGCCGCGAAGGTTGAGCCGTGGGTTGAGGGCTGCATAACGTTCGCGAGCTTTTCGGTGCACATGCAAAGCCCAATCGGAAGTCCGCCGCCGATACCCTTGGCGACTGTAATCATGTCGGGTACGATGTCGAAATTTTCATAGCAGAACAGCTTTCCGGTTCTGCCGACGCCGGTCTGAACCTCATCGACAATCAGGACGATGTCCCTCTCGTCGCAAAGCCTGCGAACCGCCTTCACAAAGTCCTTGCTCAGGATATTCACGCCGCCCTCGCCCTGAACACATTCAATCAGGATTGCGGCGGTCTTGTCATCGGCGAGAGCCTTCACGCTCTCGAAGTTGTCAGCCACGGCGTACTTGAAGCCCTCGGTGAACGGGAAGAAATAGTTGTGGAAAACGTCCTGACCGGTTGCCGAAAGGGTTGTGACGGTTCTGCCGTGGAAGGAATCGCGCAGAGTGATAATCTCGTTGCGTCCCTCGCCGTATTTGTCAAAGCTGTACTTGCGCGCAACCTTGATTGCGCACTCGTTCGCCTCGGCGCCGCTGTTGCCGAAGCAGACCTTCGCAAACGGCGTCAGCGTGCAGAGCTTGCGGGCAAGCTCCGAAGCCTGAGAGCAGTAGAAATAGTTGCTCATATGCTGGATCGTGCCGAGCTGTTCGGTGACAGCCTTCACCCAGCCGTCGTCGCAATAGCCCAGCGAGTTGACGCCGATTCCGGAGCTTACGTCGAGGTAGCTCTTGCCGTTCTCGTCAATCGCGACGCAGCCCTTGCCGCTTTTGAGTGCGACATCATAGCGCCCGTAGGTGTTCATTATGTACTTTTTGTCAAGTTCTTTTGTGTTCATAGTGTTTCTCCCAAAACGAATTGCCTTCGGCATTATAGCTCAAACAAGATGTTCTCTGTTTGCCGGAAGCCGAGGCTTTTCCAGAAGTTCTGCCCGGTTTTGTTGTCGATATAGCAGTAAATCTGCATAGTTTCTATACCGTCGGATTTGACGCGGTTTATCGCGCTTTCGGCGAGAGTGTAGCCGATGTGACGGCGGCGGTAATCGGGATGCACCGCCATATGGTGGATGAATCCGACGCGTCCGTCATGACCGGCGAGCACCGTACCGACGATTTTTTCGTCCTCAACCGCGACCATGCTCATCCCCGGGTTTCTTTCGAGATAGCGCGCGATGCTCTCGCGCGAATCGGCGGAGCTGAGAGCGCGGCGGGTGGTAATCTGCCACATTGCGAAAATCTCGTCGTAATCTTCAATTGTCATCGGACGAATCGTCATTTTAGTCACCGCTTATTTGCAAAGCATTGTTCCGATTCCCTCATCGGAGAAGAGCTCGAGCAGGATTGAGTGCTTGAGTCTGCCGTCGAGGATATGGGCGCGTTTTACGCCGCTGCGGAGCGCGTCAACGCAGCAGTCAATCTTTGGGATCATACCGCCCTTGATTACGCCGTCGCCCATGAGCTTGGGCACGTCGTTGACCTTGACGACGGAAATCAGCGAGCTCTCGTCGTTAACGTCGCGGAGAAGTCCGCGGATATCTGTCATGAGAATGAGCTTCTTCGCGCCGAGCTTGGCGGCGATTTTTGCCGCCGCGAGGTCGGCGTTGATGTTGTAGACCTCGCCGTTATAGCCGCCGGCGATTGTTGAAATTACGGGGATATATCCGTTCTTCAGCGAATCCATGATAATCAGCGGATTCACTGCGTCAATCTCGCCGACAAAGCCCAAGTCCTCATTTGTGTTGAGCTTTTTCGCCATGAGCATCTTGCCGTCGAGACCGCAAAGACCGATTGCCCTGCCGCCGCACCGGCTGAGGTGCTGGACGAGGCTCTTGTTGACCTTTCCGGCGAGAACCTGCTGGACGATGTCAATCGTCTCCTTGTCGGTGACGCGCAGACCGTTTTTGAACTCGCTTTTCTTGCCGGTTTTGTCGAGCATCTGGCTTATCTCTGGGCCGCCGCCGTGCACGAGCACAACGTTGATTCCCACAAGCTGCATGAGCACGATGTCGCTCATAACGGCTTCCTTTAGCTCCTCGTTGAGCATGGCGTTGCCGCCGTATTTTACTACTATTGTCTGGCCGTAGTTCTTCTGAATATAAGGCATAGCCTGAATCAGAATTTCGGCTCTCTTGTTATTGTCCATATTTTTCTCCAAGTCAATCCAACTGATTTGTTATGTTCTGTAATCCCCGTTTATCTTAACATAATCGTATGTAAGGTCGCAGCCGTAGGCTTCGGCGCACGCGTCGCCGTCGCCGAGAGTAACGAGCACCTCTATCTCGCCTTCGAGCAGAATTTCCTTCGCCCTTTCTTCGCTGAATGGGATTCCGGCGCCGTTTTCGCAGACGGTAATCTCTCCCTTTGAGGATTTGAAGCTGACGCCGACCTTTTTGACGTCAACATCCGCGCCGCTGTAGCCGATTGCGCAGAGCACACGTCCCCAGTTTGCGTCGGCGCCGAACATAGCCGCCTTGAAAAGGCTCGAGCAAATTACGCTCTTGCTGATTTTTACGGCGTCGGGCTTTGTCTTTGCGCCGCTCACCTTGCAGACGAGGAGCTTTGTGGCTCCCTCGCCGTCGGCGGCGAGCTTTTTCGCAATCATTCTGAACGCCGCGGTCAGCCCTTCGACAAAGGTTCTGTAGTCATCGTTCTTCTCGGTAATCTCGGGATTTCCGGCTTTTCCGGAAGCGAGAATCGCGAGAGTGTCGTTTGTGGAGGTGTCGCCGTCCACGCTGACCATATTGTAGCTGTCCTCGACCGCCTCGCGGAGAGCTTCCTCAAGCATTTCGCCCGAGACCGCCGCGTCGGTAGTCACAAAGGAAAGCATTGTACCCATATTTATGTGAATCATACCGCTGCCCTTGGCGATTCCGCCGACCGTGACGGTCTTGCCGCCGAGCTCCATCGTCATAGCCATTTCCTTCTTTACGGTGTCGGTGGTCATAATCGCCTCGGCGGCGTTGGTTCCGCCGTCCTTGGAAAGCTTGCCGCGCATCGCCTCGGCTCCGCGCTTTATCGGCTCAATCGGAAGAACCTCGCCGATTACGCCTGTTGAAGCGACAATCACGTTTTCGGCGTCAACACCGAGAACATCAGCGGCGATTGAGCACATTTGCTCAGCCTTTTCGTAACCGTCGGCGTTGCAGGTGTTGGCGTTGCCGGAGTTGACAATCACCGCCTGAGCCTTGCCGTCCGAGAGGTGCGCCTTTGTCACGGCGATTGTGTCGGACTTGACAAGGTTCTTTGTGAACACCGCGGCGGCGTTACAAAGAGTGTCGCAATATATGAGCGCGAGGTCGCGCTTAGTCTTGTTCGAGGGCTTGACGGACGCACAAACGCCCTGCGCCGTAAACCCCTGCGGAGCGGTTACTCCGCCGTCGATAAACTTATATTTCATGATGTAATTACCTTTATTGTCTTAAAATGCCGGGGGGAGGATATCGAGACCGGTCTTTTCGTCAATGCCGAAGATGATGTTCATATTCTGGATTGCCTGACCGGCGGCGCCCTTTACCATGTTGTCGATTGCGGCGCAGGCGATGAGCTTGCCGGCGCGGCTGTCGTGGTGAAGGCTGATGTCGCAGAAGTTTGAATACTTGATGTTGTGGATATCAGCGCACATTCCGTCGGGGAGCAGGCGGACGAAGAACTCGTCCTTATAGAACTCCTCATACGCCTTGCGGATTTCCGAGAAGGTCACGCCTTCCTTGATGTCGGCATAGCAGGTGGCGAGGATTCCGCGGTTGACAGGCAAAAGGTGAGGAACGAAGGTCACTGTCACCTTCTCGCCGGAGAGACGTGAGAGCGTCTGCTCAATCTCCGGAGTGTGGCGGTGGGAAGCGACCTTGTAGGCGTGGAAGCCCTCGTTGAGCTCGGGGAAGTGGTTCCCTTGGTTGGGCTTTCTTCCGGCTCCGGTGACGCCGCTCGCGCAGTTGCAGATTATGCCCTTGAGCTCGACAAGACCGTTCTTAACTGCCGGGGCGAGCGCCAGCGGCGAGCAGGTTGTGTAGCAACCGGGGTTTGCAATTATGCTCTTGCCCTTGATGTCGTCGCGGAAGAACTCGGGAAGTCCGTAGACCGATTCCCTATGGAGCTCCTTGTCGAGGAAGGTACCGCCGTACCACTCCTCGTATTCCTCCTCGCTCTCGAGGCGGAAGTCGGCGCCGAGGTCGATGAACTTGACGCCCTGAGCCTTGCACTGAGCTGCGAGCTCCTGGCTGAGACCGTGCGGAAGCGCGGCGAAAATTACATCGCTCTTTGCAACAACCTCGTCCGAATTTTCGCAGACCATATCATTTCTGTATATATAGCTCGGATAAACCTCCGAGATTTTCTTGCCTTCAAAGCTTACGGAGCTGATTGCGGCAACCTGCGCTTCTGGATGGTTCGCGATGAGCCGCACAAGCTCGGTTCCGGCATAGCCGGTGGCTCCGATTATTCCTACTTTTATCATATTTACTCCTTCTGATTACTCAAATTTTACGATTTTCTTTACGCGCTCAGCCTGAGCCCTGACGTTCCCGGGAGCAGGACCGCCGAAGGCTGTACGCTGGGAAACGCAGTATTCGAGTGAGATTGCCTTGTATACGTCCTCGGTGAACACGTCGCAGACCTTTTTGTACTCCTCAATCGGAAGGCTCTCGAGGTCGCAGCCAAGCTCAATGCAGCGGGCGACAAGCTCGCCTGTAGCCTTGTAAGCGTCACGGAACGGCACGCCGTTCTTGGTGAGCCAGTCGGCAACGTCGGTGGCGTTGATGAAACCGCCGGCTGCCGCCTTGCGCATATTCCGAGGGATGACGCGCATTGTGTCGAGCATGGGAGTGAAGGCAGTCAGGCACATCTTCACGGTGTCAACCGCGTCGAAAATCGCCTCCTTGTCCTCCTGCATATCCTTGTTGTAGGCAAGGGCGATACCCTTCATTACGGTGAGAAGCGTCATAGTGTCGCCGAAAACCCTGCCGCTCTTGCCGCGGACAAGCTCCGCAATGTCGGGGTTCTTTTTCTGCGGCATAATCGAGGAGCCGGTGGAGAAAGCGTCATCGAGCTCGATGAACTTGAACTCCCAGCTGCACCACATGATAATTTCCTCGGAGAAACGGCTGAGGTGAACCATAATTATCGAGAGACAGGACGCGAACTCGATGCAGTAGTCCCTGTCGGAAACGCCGTCGAGGGAATTGTTTGTCACGCGGTCAAAGCCGAGCAGCTCGCGCGTGATGTTTCTGTCAATTGGGTAGGTTGTTCCGGCGAGAGCGCAGGAGCCGAGCGGCATTTCATCCATTCGTCTGAGACAGTCGTCAAGACGGCTGATGTCCCTGAGCAGCATTTCGGCATAGGCGAGCAGGTGATGACCGAAGGTTATCGGCTGGGCTCTCTGGAGATGAGTGTAGCCGGGCATGACGGTGTCGCTGTACTCCTCCGCCTTTTTCGCGATTACGGAGACAAGCTCCCGGAGCTGTTTTCTGACGTTGACAACCTCTTTTTTGAGGTAAAGCTTGATGTCGAGCGCAACCTGATCGTTGCGGCTGCGCGAGGTGTGGAGACGCTTTCCGTCGTTGCCGATTCGCTGAGTAAGCTCACCCTCGATGAAGGTGTGAATGTCCTCAGCCTCCATATCAATCGCAAGCGCTCCGCTCTCGAGGTCGGCGAGGATCCCGCGGAGCCCCTGTCTTATATGCTCAGCCTCGTCCTCGGTGATGATGCCGCATTTTCCGAGCATTGTCGCGTGGGCGATGCTGCCCTCAATGTCCTCGCGGAACATACGGCTGTCGAACGAGATTGAGCTGTTAAAATCGTTTGTTGTTTTTGAAAGCTCTTTTTTAAATCTGCCTTTCCAAAGTTGCATATTATTCACTCCGTATAAGCACCCCTTTTCATGGGGGTAAAAGTACCTATAAAACCGCTTAATGGGACAGGGTTCCCCCTGTCCCGATTAATCCGGATTGATTATTTGATTAAGCCCTTCTTGGCGCGAACCTTGATCGGAAGTCCGAAGAGGTTGATGAAGCCTGCGGAATCGTTCTGGTTGTAAACCTCGTCCTCGTCAAAGGTCGCGATTTCCTCGTCATAGAGCGAATACGGGCTTGTGACGCCTGCGTCGATGATGTTGCCCTTGTAGAGCTTGAGCTTGACGTCGCCGGTTACATACTGCTGAGTGCTGTCAACGAAAGCCGAGAGAGCCTCGCGCAGCGGTGTGTACCACTTGCCGTCATATACGAGCTCGGCGAACTTAATCGCGAGCACACTCTTGTAGTGCTGGGTATCCTTGTCGAGACAGATTTCCTCGAGCTTGCTGTGAGCGGCGTAGAGGATTGTGCCGCCGGGAGTTTCATAAACGCCGCGCGCCTTCATGCCGACAAGGCGGTTCTCGACGATGTCGGTGATGCCGATGCCGTTCTTGCCGCCGATTTCGTTGAGCTTTGTGACAATGCTGACAGCGTCCATCTCCTCGCCGTTGATTGCGGTCGCCTCACCCTTCTCGAAGTGAATGGTGATGTACTCGGGCTCGTCGGGAGCCTGAAGCGGAGAAACTCCCATCTCGAGGAAGCCCTCCTTCTCATAGGTCGGCTCGTTCGCCGGATCCTCGAGGTCGAGACCTTCGTGGCTGAGGTGCCAGAGGTTCTTATCCTTGGAATAGTTGGTCTCACGGTTGATCTTGAGCGGAATCTTCTTAGCCTCGGCGTAGGCGATTTCCTCCTCACGGCTCTTGAATTCCCAAACACGCCACGGAGCGATGATTGTCATATCGGGAGCGTAAGCCTTGATTGCGAGCTCGAAGCGAACCTGGTCGTTGCCCTTGCCGGTACAGCCGTGGCAGATTGCGTCGGCGCCCTCCTTGAGAGCGATTTCAACGAGCCTCTTGGCGATAATCGGACGGGCAAAGGATGTGCCGAGAAGGTACTTGCCCTCATAAACGGCGCCCGCCTTGATGGTGGGATATACATACTCCTCGACGAACTCCTTGTTGAGATCCTCGATGTAGAGCTTGGAAGCGCCTGTTGCGATTGCCTTCTCCTCCAGTCCCTCGAGCTCGTCAGCCTGGCCTACGTTGCCGGAAACCGCGATAACCTCGCAGTTGTCATAGTTCTCCTTGAGCCAGGGGATAATGATTGATGTATCCAGTCCGCCGGAATAGGCGAGGACTACTTTTTTAATCTTTTTGTCTGCCATAATAATTACCTCCGAAAATGTGGTTGATTTAAGTTACTATTACATTATACACTTAATGCATTAAAAATCAAGTGTTTTTGCATAATTATTCAAAGTTTATGAAAAATACCCAAAAACTTCAACAGTGCGCCTACAATATAGTAGTTTATTGAATAACTTTCGAGTAAAAGCGTCTGTTTTTTCTTGAAAAGCGAATGTTTGAGCGGTATTATTATTAATAAATATTGAATATTTGTGTATAAATATTCAATGTATTGAATATTGCGGCGGAATATGATAAAATAGTCTGAGATTAAGACTGAAAGGAAATGATAAGGAATGTCTCAGTTCAGCGAGATTTCACCCTTTGATATTACAGATAACCTCTTTGAGCTCATCGGAAAGGATTGGGCGCTGCTCACCGCTAAAAACGGAGACGGCTGCAACACTATGACAATCTCGTGGGGCGGCGCGGGCATAATGTGGAACAAGCCCGTTGCGTTCACGCTCATAAGACCTCAGCGGTTCACCTACGGACTTGTCGAGAACGGGGAATACTTCACGCTCAGCTTTTATGATGAAAAATACAGAGAAGCGCTGCAGCTCTGCGGAACAAAAAGCGGTCGCGACATTGACAAGGTAAAGGAAACCGGGCTTACGCCTGTATTTGATGAGGCTGCGCCGTATTTTGAGGAAGCACGGCTTGTGCTGGTTTGCAGGAAGCTCTACGCTCAGGATTTGGACAAAAACAGCGCGCTCGTTGAAAACGCCGTCCTTCCGTTTTACGGCGAGGACGACTGGCACAGAATGTATATTAGTGAAATTGTTAAGGTGTTGAAAAAATGAAGTTAAAAAGAATTGTTTGTCTGCTCCTTGCCGCTGCGGTGCTTGCGCTCTCGCTGGTGAGCTGCGGTTCGGGAAGCAATAAAGATAAATCCAAACAGTTGGGCATCGGGAAGCTGAAGCTCTCGAACGCGCAGTTATCCGACCTTTGGAACGACACGGACACGATTCTGAGGGACGTGGGTTACTCGGGACAGACTGTCGTCGGGTTCAACTCGGACAATCTCATCGAGGATATCCGCGGATATAACAATGAGGCAGGAACCGTTCCGATAAAGGCTGATACAGAGTTCAGGATAGGTTCGCTCACAAAATCCATAACCGCCGTCGCGGTTCAGATGCTGATTGACTCCGGCAAGATGAAGGAAACCGATACTCTCGACAAATTCTTCGACGCTTCGGGAAACCTTAATTATCTGAAAAACGTTACCGTTGCCCAGCTGATGAACGGCTCCGTTTCATTCGGCGCATATTTCTGGAGTATTGTCAGCGCGAAAAACTACAACGCCGTCAAGCTTATGCTCACACGTTCAAAAAGCGGCTTGAGGGACTATATCAAAGGCAAAATATTGCTCAGCGGCGTAAAAAGCGAAAAGTCGACGCACTCCAACTACTTCCTTCTGGGATATATAATCGAGCGTGTATCGGGCGAAGACTACAAAACCTTTGTGCAAAAAAATATCTTTGACAAGCTGAAAATGAAAAACTCGGGCTTTGTCGGTTCAAGCCACAAAGCGCGCGGATTATATACCGCCGAGAAGATTTGGGTAACGGAAAAGTATCTCCCCGCATACAACGACTTTGACTATATGTATTCCTGTGCCGGAATTACATCTACCGCAGAGGACATGATGACATTCTATCGCGCTCTTGCAAACGGTGAATTGACGAAGGAAAAGGTGCTCGGAGAGATTAAAACGTCGCCGCGCGGATACAACTTCGGGCTTGAAGTCGACGGAAGCTGTCTCATATGCTCCGGAAGCACGCCGACCTCCTACTCCGCCGTCTGCATTAATCCGGAAAGGAATGAGATTGTAATCAACCTTTCAAACTCAATGCACACAAGCATAAGCTATGTTTGCAAGAAGATTTACCTCGGACTCAACTCCAAGCTTAACGGAATTATAATTGACAAATCATAACACAAGGCTGTCGCAAATCGCGGCAGCTTTTCATTTTATAATTTTTTTACGGAAAAATAATTGACCGATAACGCTAAACATGGTATAATGTAGCTTACTATAATTTACTAATTGCGACGATTTATCACGTCGCGAACGGGAGATGAAAATATGAATCTGACGCTTTTGATTCCTGTAGCGGCAGGTGTTGCTGCGCTTTTGTTCGCGGTTTACTTTGCTGCATTCATCCGTAAACAGGATTCGGGAACGGAAAAAATGAAGAAAATCTCCGCCGCCATTTCAAAGGGCGCGAGGGCGTTTCTTTTCTCAGAGTATAAAATTCTGATAATCTTCGCCGCAGTGCTTTTTGCAGCAATCGGCTTTGTAATCGGTTGGGAGACCGCCGGATGCTTTCTCCTCGGCGCGCTTTTCTCGACGCTTGCCGGATATTTCGGAATGACTGTCGCGACGATGGCTAACGTCCGCACCGCGAACGCTGCCCGTCAGAGCGGAATGAACAAGGCGCTCAAAATCGCCTTCCGCGGCGGCGCGGTCATGGGACTTTCGGTTGTCGGACTCGGCGTTGTGGGACTTGGGCTTGTGTTCCTGTGGCTCAACAGCTGCTTTGACCTCGCGTCGAACGACGACATGCTCAAGGTGTTCACGGGCTTCAGCCTCGGAGCCTCGTCGATTGCGCTGTTCGCAAGAGTCGGCGGCGGAATCTACACCAAGGCGGCTGACGTCGGCGCCGACCTCGTCGGCAAGGTTGAAGCCGGAATCCCCGAGGACGACCCCAGAAACCCTGCCACCATCGCCGATAACGTAGGCGACAACGTGGGAGACGTAGCCGGAATGGGCGCTGACCTTTTTGAGAGCTATGTCGGCTCCATTGTGTCGGCAATCACGCTTGCGTTCGCGACCTTCACCGGCGGCGAGAACCGCCTGAACGCCGCCATCTTCCCCCTGCTGCTCTGCGCAATCGGCATTGTTGGCTCGGTCATCGCCGTGTTCTTCGTGAGAGGAAAGGAAAACTCCAACCCCCAGTCCGCGCTCAACACAGGCGAATATCTCGCAACCGCGCTGGTCATCATCTGCGGCGCCGTGCTGAGCTGGTTTATGTTCAAATCGCTCAATCCTTTCTGGTGCATACTCGCCGGACTGGTTGTCGGAACCGCAATCGGAAAGCTCACCGAGATGTACACCTCGGAACGTTTCCGCTCGGTCAAGAAAATCGCCGAAAGCTCCAAGACAGGCTCGGCTACAAATATCATCACAGGTCTCGGTGTGGGAATGCGCTCCACGGCTATTCCGGTAATCTTCATCGTCATCGGAATTCTCGTCGCTTTCTTTGTAATGGAGCTGAGCACACCGGGCACCGGACTTTACGGAATCGCGCTCGCGGCTGTCGGAATGCTCTCGACAACAGGCATGACAATCGCTGTTGACGCATATGGTCCGATTGCGGACAACGCAGGCGGCATCGCCGAGATGAGCGAGCTCGACCCGAAGGTTCGCGAAATCACCGACAAGCTCGACAGCGTAGGCAACACCACCGCCGCAATCGGCAAGGGCTTTGCAATCGGCTCCGCGGCGCTCACCGCGCTTGCGCTCTTTGCCTCGTTCGCGCAGACCGCCGGAATTGTTGAAAACGGTATGTCCATACTCAGTCCCAAGGTTGTAGCCGGTCTTTTCATCGGCGGAATGCTGCCGTTCCTGTTCTCGGCGTTCACGATGGACAGCGTCGGCAAGGCTGCTAACAAGATGATTGACGAGGTTCGCCGCCAGTTCCGCGAAAAACCAGGTATCCTCAAGGGAACCGAGGAACCCGACTATTCACGCTGCGTTTCAATCTCGACAACAGCGGCGCTCAAGGAGATGATACTCCCCGGAGTTATGGCAGTGCTCGCACCGCTCGCGGTGGGCTTCTTGCTCGGCGTTGAGGCGCTCGGCGGACTGCTGGCAGGCTCGCTGATTACCGGTGTTATGATGGCAATCTTCATGGCGAACAGCGGCGGCGCGTGGGACAACGCGAAGAAATACATAGAAACAACAGCGGACGGCAAGGGCTCCGACGCTCACAAGGCGGCGGTTGTCGGCGACACCGTCGGCGATCCGTTCAAGGACACCTCCGGTCCGTCAATCAACATTCTTATCAAGCTGATGACGATTGTTTCGCTTGTGTTCGCGGTTGCATTCAAGGCAATCAACGACGGCGCGGGACTGCTGAATTTCTGATAAATGATACAATTAAGGGCTGTCGCACTAAGCCCTGACAATATCCGGGCAGTCCTTTCGGACTGCCCGGTCATAGCAATATACAAATCTAAAAGTAAGAAATGAAAAATCCGGACAGAGAGATACATCCGTCCGGATTTCGCTATTTATTTTTTTGACAAAACCTTTTTCTGCCATGAGACTTTGCCGCATTGCGGACATTTCATCCGTCGGGTACGTCCCATGTGCGGCGCCCACAGTACGCTTTTAAAGGTCGGCACATAGCAGTTGCCGCATTCGGCGCATTCATAATAACCCGCCGTTTGCTCGATGCGTAGGGCAAAGACCATGCTGACAATAAACGGAATGAAAGCGGCGAGTATCAGGACAATGCGCGCCCAGGCAGGCATATTGATAAAGCTTGCCGCCAATACGGCGCCGAATAAAATAATGCTCGCCAATACGCCGATCAGGATTTCCAGCGAAAGCAGCTTTTTGTCGGTCGTTTCCTTTTGCTGAGCCATTTCCATCAACAGCCGTTCGGATGTTTCCTTGTAGTTCTCCATTACGATAACCTCCCCGTTCAGTAAATCGTTGACGGTGATATCCAGCAGCGCGCACAGCTCCGGCATCAGCGCGACGTCGGGCAGCGACTTGCCTGTTTCCCATTTGGACACCGCCCTGTCAGTGATGCGCAGCTGCTCCGCCAACTGCAATTGCGTCATATGATTTGCTTTACGCCGTTCGGCGATAAAGCGTCCGATTTTCATTTGATCCATTGTGACGACCTCCCTTCACTGTTATTGTAGTCCTTCTCCGCCAAAAAAGCAACAAACCATCAGTTGAGTGGTGTAAAAATCGCAAAAAAGCTGCCGCAAAATCTTTCGATCTGCGACAGCCCGTTCTTTATGCTTATTCTTCGTTGAGTTCTTTGAGGAAGTTTTTGAGGCTTATGTAGCCCTTGTTGAGCTCGAGGAACCTGTCGTTGAACGCCTCAACGGTGTTTAGCGAGCATTTTATCATATACCTGAGAAGCTCATCGCTGATACCGCTCTCAAAATACGGCGCGGTCATCTTGAACGAAACGCGGCTCTCGTCGGAAATCCATCCGAACGAACCGTCAATCAGGCGGTTGCTCACCGCGCACGCCGCAACAGCTACGTCGCTCTCCTTTGTTCTGCGCATAAATATCGGAATCGGGGAATTCAGCACGACAACCCTTCCGTACATATCGACGTGCATCTCGAAGCTCATCGGGACATCCTCGCCGATAATATCGAACCACGCCCTGAGCGTATCATCGTTGCGCTTGACAGCATAGCCGAGCCTGCCGAGCTTCAGACAGAGCTCATCAAAAAACTCCTGCGCCTGCATTACCCTGCCGGGCTGAATCGAAACGGAGGTGTACGCCTTCTGCTCCTTGCGGAGAATCGCAAAGAAATCCCTCATACCGAGCTCACCCTCGGCGAGATCCTTTAGGCGGCGCTTTATGGTATTGACTGTCTCAAAAGCACGCGCGAGCATATAATATACCAGTGGGTCGTTCTCGTCCCTGACGAGGGGATTTCCGCTTATACGGAACACGACCTCGCCCGTGTCGATATCATAGTCAAAGCTGCCGCCGGAAAGCGAAGCGTTGAGAACGCTCACGGCATAGGAAAAATCCCTGCTCTGCTCCTTCGGCACAATCAGGCTGATTGCGGAATAAAGGAGAATGAGCCCCCTGTCGCCGTCAACGTTGAAGGTCATCGCCTCGGACGCTTCACGGTTGCCGACAAGAACGTCGATTGTGTACTCCGCGTTGTTCGCGCTGAGAACGGTGATTTTCTTGGCGTTGAGAGCGTCGAGTATGTAGTTGTAGATTTTTTCCGCGTTATTATTAATCATAAGCAATCTTCCCCGGTAAGCGTCCGAATTTCGGAAACCGTTCTGAATCCGTAATGAACCCTGATTATTATACAGTATCTCATGCAAAGAAACGCTTTCTTTGCGTGAGCAGATTTCTAAAGGTTTACTGAATCAAAATTCAGATTTTGTGCCAAAACACAATCCTAAAAACATTATATACAAAGCTGTCGAAAAACACAAGTGTTTTTTGCTCCGAAGCACATCACGCCACGCCCATAATACGTGAGAGGCTGCGCGAGGGATAGTTGTTGAAATATGAAACGTTGATTTCGCCCTCGGGTGAAAAATCCTCGAGCTCTCTCGAAGTGTAGCAATCGGCGCTGTTCACTCTGCCGTCGGCGCAAAAGCGCTCGAAAGCCTCAATCCCATTGTCAAATAATCTGTTCTGTGCGATTTCGAAAATTGTTGCCGAATACATAATTTTTACCTCTCTCCGGTATTATTTCAGCCGCCCTGCGACTGATTACATTTTTATTATACCTTTTTCGCTGTACAATAAAACGGACAGTGGTTCGGCTCAGGACGCAAAAAAGGCGGCTCAGGGCACAAAAAACAGAGCCCCCGAAAAGGAGGCTCCGAATGATTAAGCAACAGTGATTATGTTGTTGTTTGACGCGTCGAGATAGCTCTTGAGAGTTTTTGCGTCGAGCTTTTTGCTGTAGACAGTGTAGTAATAGAACCTGTCGCTCTCAAGCTCTGTGCAATTGAACTTGCCGCCGGAGAGATAGCAGTCGTTGAGAACTACATACTTGAGCGGATAGGATTTTTGCGAGGTATCCTTGCCGAAAACAACAACCCTGTTCTTCCAGTATGTGCTCTTCTTAGGCTTGAGGAATACAACCTTCTTGACGCTGAACTTCTTGTTATCGTAGTTTTTCTTGGCGACCTTTTTAATCTCCGAGAGGTGCTTCTTCGCCTCGGCGGCGGTGAGCCCCTTGTCGCCTTTGAGCTTGACGGAGCCCTTCATCGTCTTGATAATCAGCGGAGTACCCTTAATCATATATGTGGTGTAATCGCTGTCGATGTTGCGAAGGTTCTCGTCGTAGGAATTGATGCTGAACTCAACCTCTTCGCCCTTTTTGCCGCTGTAATAGCCGGTTCCGTAGCTGAGCTTGACGACTTCCTTGCCGTCCTTTTTGACGGATATTTTATACGCCTTTTTCTCGTCCTTGTTATCGCCGGCGAGCTTTAGGGTGTAGGTGTCGTTAACCTTGTATTCGCCGTCCTTAAAGTGGAGCTTGACGCCGTAATCCTTGAAGCCGGTGCTGTAGGTGAGCTTTTTGAGCTCGCTTATCGGGTCGATGTTGACCGGGTCTTCAACGGTTATTCCGGCGGATTTAATCTGCTGTGAGAGCTTGAGAGTGTAGTAGCCGCTCTCGGTGTCCTTAAACTTGACGCCCATATCCTTCTCGAAATCCTTGAAAGGCTCTTCGAAAGAACTATTAACATACCAGTCAAGCTTCACCTTGATGGTGTCATTCTTATTATAAGTTTTGCCGTACTCATAGTCCTCGTTGTTGATAAAAACAAAGCCTGCAAGTCTGTCCTCAAATCTGCTTTGTGACATCTTGTCCTTGCTGTCGCCGACTATGTCCTTGTACATTTTGTCGGTGTCGAGCTTGACGTCGCCCTCGATGAAACCGTCGACAAACTCCTTGCCCGTAAAATTAAAGGTAATGTACTCTTTGACGTCGACTTCCTTGGTGCCGAAACTCGGGAACACAACCATGACAAGAACAAGAACAATCGCTAATACAGCAACGACCGCGGCTCCAATCGCGATGATGCCCTTGGTAAGACGGAACTGCTTTTTGAGCTGTTGCTCCGCTTCCTGTTGAGCTGCGTTCATGGGCGCGCCGTTGAGATATGTTGACTGTTGATTGGGCTGCGGCTCGGGCTGAGGAGCAGTCTGCCAAGCGGCAGGCTCCTGCTGAGGCTCGGTCTGCTCCACCGGAGCACCGCAACCGTGACAGAATTTTGCGCCGTCCTCGAGCTTGGTTCCGCAATTAGTACAAAAACTCATTTTTCTACCTCCTGAATTTCCTTTTTTATAATTTTATGATATCAGCACGCGAAAGTCAACCTAAATCAACATATTTGTGACAGTTGACAATCTTGTGCGCCCCCAAAAAGCCGCGGATTGTGTTTTTGCCGCCGAATTGTGAACAGAGAGTTTAATCAGGATGATTTCACGAAAATATTTCGTCATATTGATTGAAAAATATTGTCAAAATTTGTTGAATGTGATATAGTAAAAAAGATGGGGTGATACAATGAAGCATTTCTTTCCGGCAGACATACTGCTCCCGAAGAAGAACCTCGAGGAGTGGGCTGTCGTAGCATGTGACCAGTACACATCCGAGCCCGAATACTGGCAGGACGTAGAAAAAATTGTTGACGGAAAACCTTCCGCTCTCAATATTATCCTTCCCGAGGTTTACCTCAAAAAGGACAACACCGAAAAAATCAACGAAATCAACGCCACCATGCAGAAATATATTGACGACGGCGTTTTTGAGGAACACAAGGACTCGATGGTGTTCGTTGAGCGTGAGGCTCACGGCACAATACGCCGCGGTATCGTCGGGCTTGTTGACCTTGAGGAATATGAATACACAAAGGGAGCCGACTCACTCATCAGAGCCACCGAAGCAACGGTAATCGACAGACTTCCGCCGCGTGTTCAAATCCGAAAGAACGCTCCGCTCGAGATGCCCCACATTCTGCTTTTGATTGACGACCCGGGGCGCACCGTAGTTGAGCCGCTGAAAAACCGCAAGTACGACTACACTCCCGCGTATGACTTCAAGCTGATGAAGAACGGCGGCAGAATCAAGGGCTGGTTCCTCGACAAAAAGAATATCGAGGCGGTTCAGGACGCGCTTGACGGACTGCTTTCGGGCAACCATGACCTGCTCTTCGCGGTCGGCGACGGAAACCATTCGCTCGCAACCGCAAAGGAGTGCTATAATCTCTCGAAAAATCCTCTCGCGAGATACGCTCTCGTAGAGATTGTAAATATTCACGACGAAAGTATTCAGTTTGAGCCGATTTACCGCGTGCTGTTCAACGTTGATGAATGGGACTTCATCAAGAGCTTTGAGGAATACACCGAGGAGCACGGCGAGCACCGCTTCCAGCGCTTTAACTTCCTGACAGCAGGCGCGATGGGAAGCCTTACTGTTCAGGCGACGGCAAAGCTGCCGATCGGAACGCTGCAGTCGTTCATCGACATCTACGCCGAGGATCACCCGGAGATGACTGTCGATTATATCCACGGCGACAAGGTTGTTCAATCGCTTTGCAAGGAAAAGGGCACGCTCGGCTTTATTTATGACGGAATGTCAAAATCGGAGCTCTTCCCCGCGATTAAGGCTGACGGCTCGCTGCCGCGCAAGACCTTCTCAATGGGACACGCTGCCGACAAGAGATTTTATGTCGAAGCAAGAAAAATCAAATAAGTATTATAGATTATCAGAGCCGTCGCTTAATCAGCGGCGGCTTTTGCTATATCGCATTTCATGCATAATCCCTGACAGGAGCAGTCACGTAACAGGGTAGAGAGAGAAAAAACGCAGGATAGAACACAGGGCACAGCCCAAACAAAACATCGGATAGGAGCACGCAAGCCAAAAGGGTAGAGATTGGCAGTCGGGGCTCCCGACCGTCGGATAGGACAGCAAGTCACAGCTCAAACAAAACGTCGGATAGGAGCACTCAAGCCAAAAGGGTAGAGATTGGCAGTCGGGGCTCCCGACCGTCGGATAGGAACAGTTGTCACAGCCCAAACAAAACCCTTGACAGGAGCAGTCACGTAACAGGGTAGAGAGAGTAAAAAAGGAAAACGCCGGGCGCTGGGCTCGGCGTTTTCTTTGTTCAAAAAAGAAAATGAGGGGTACAAATTGTAAGTCTCTGAGTCGACTTACAGAGGAGGGTAGAACGTACTCAGCAGTTGCGGATCTGCTTTTGAGTACGGTTATATTAAAACACACAAATATGAAGATTGTGTGAAGTTAGATTGAATTTGTGCTGAAAAAACGAACGCAAAAATGTACGGAAAGCAGCTTTTGTTCATTCGGAAAATTTTTTGACGAAAAGCGGAAACAAATGTTTACTTTTTGCGCACAATATGTTATTATAAAGGAAACAGCACAAGATGCTTGGAGGGATTGTTATGAAGCCTTTGACAAAAAAACAGCAGGCTGTGTATGATTATCTTGTTGAATGCACGGAGCAGGGACGTGTCCCGTCCGTGAGGGAGATTTGCCGCGACGTCGGTTTGAAATCGACCTCAACCGCGCATATTTACCTCAAGGTTCTCGAGGAGCACGGACTGATTGAGCGCGACGCCGGTCTGAACCGCTGCATCCGCGTGGTCGGCGAGACAAGCGCCAAAAGCGTTCCCGTGCTCGGAAATGTCGCCGCCGGCAACCCGATTGTCGCGATTGAGGACGTCGAGGGATACGTTACCGTTGACAAAACGCTCAGCAGAGGCAAGGAGCTCTTCGCGCTGAGAGTTCAGGGCGAGAGTATGAAGAACGCCGGAATCCTTCCGGACGACATCCTCATTGTCCACCGCACGCCCGTAGCCGCGAACGGCGAGATCGTCGTTGCGCTCGTGGACGACAGCGCGACCGTCAAGCGCTTTTACAAGGAGAACGGACACTTCCGCCTTCAGCCCGAGAACGACGATTTTGAGCCGATTATTGTTGACGAGGTTGTGTTGCTCGGCAAGGTAATCTCCCTTGTGCGCAACTACTGAGCGCATGGCGGTTATCTGAAAATTGCCTGAAAATTGACCGAAGCTTGTTGTATTATCGCCCCGGTTGTGATAGAATTAAGGCGTTCGGAGGTATAGTATATGAATAAATTTTGCACACAATGCGGCGCTGAGCTCGACGAGAACGGATTGTGCCCGAATTGTTCCGTAGATACAAAGGCGGCTCCGCATAAGGAAGCTGCGGCCGGACCGGAGACTGCCCCCGAGGCATCGCCCGAAAAGGCTCCAAAAGCCGAACAAGGCGAGCCGGCACCTGCTCCGGAAAAAGCCCCTGCCGAGCCCGAAAAGGCGCCTGAAAATGAAAAGGAAGAGCCCAACGCACTCGCGATGACGATCACCAAGGCGTGCGACTTCATCGCACACTTCTTCTCTAAGAAAACCGTTGACACAACGCTCGCCCAGCAGGATCAGAAATACCCGGTTTGGGCTGTTCTGCTTCCGCTTTACGCGATTGTGGAGGCGTTCAGCAGAACAATCAGCTTTCGCGCGTCGGACGGTTCCTCACTCGGCTTGAGCAGGATTTATTACGACATGGGAATGAACTCCATCGAGGTGTTCTTCTTTGCGCTGGCGCTGGCGATACTCGTGTGCCTTGCATACAGCATCGCGCTGAGGGTTTATCTGAAAATCCTCAAGGTTGACACCACCTTCAAGGAGGCGGCGAACCTCACGATGGCGGCGTATATGCCGAACGCGATTGTTATGCTCGCGAACATCGTGCTGTTCGGAAACCTTCTCAGCGGACAGTCCACCGTCTCGACCTTCGGTATGGGAGGATTTGTGATTCTGCTGTTCGTGGGAGTATGCAAGATGCTCGGCGACAGAAAGCCGTTCTGGAGCTTTTTCCTGATGCTTTTGTGCGCGACGCTGCTCGCGGCAGGGCTGGGAATTATCCTCTACTCCCCTGTCATCATCACAAGAGGACTTGCAACGCTCTCGGGAGCATTTGCTTTTTCATAAAACCTGATATGTCAAATCGGAGATGCGAAAAACGCATCTCCGATTTTTATGATCCGATATAATACGGCACTATGTCGGCATAGTCTCCGTTTTACTCCCTGTTGTATTTCCGGGCTTCCGACTCGTAGATGTTGTTTCCCTCGCAGTCCACCGCGACAATGCAGGGGAAATCCTCAACGGTGTAACGCCTGACTGATTCGGTTCCCAAGTCCTCATAGCAGATTGGCTCGGTTTTCTTTATGCTCTTTGCTATGAGAGCGGCGGCACCGCCGATTGCAGCGAAGTAAACGGCGTGGTTGCGGACAATCGCGTCTATAACCTCGGCGTTTCGGGCGCCCTTGCCGACCATTCCCTTGAGCCCCATATCGAGCAGGGTGGGAGCGTATTTATCCATTCTGTAGCTTGATGTCGGGCCGGCAGGACCGACTGCGTAACCCGGCTTTGCCGGAGCGGGACCGACGTAGTAAATCGTCTCGCCGCCGATTTCAACCGGGAGCGGCTCGCCGTTTTGCGCCAGCTCAAAAAGTCTTTTATGCGCCGCGTCGCGGCCTGTTATCATTGTGCCGGTGAGCAGAACGCTGTCGCCGGCTTTAAGTGTACTGATTTGTTCATCTGTCAGCGGAAGTGTGATTTTTTTCATCTCGTCTCCTCCTCTCAGACTTCGGCGCTCTTGTGTCGAGCGGCGTGACAGCAGATGTTGACGGCAACAGGCATTCCGGCAATGTGCGTCGGGGAAGTCTCGATGTTCACACCGATTGCGGACGTGCTTCCGCCGAGACCGGCAGGGCCGAAGCCCATTTTGTTGATTCTGCCGAGGAGCTCGTCCTCGAGGGCGGCGTAGCGCGCGTCGGGGTTATGGGTGTCGATTCTGCGGAAGGTCGCTTTCTTTGCAAGCTGAGCGCAGCGCTCGAAGGTTCCGCCGATTCCCACACCGACCACAATCGGCGGGCAGGGATTGGGGCCTGCCCTGCGGACGGTATCGAGCACAAAGTCCCTGACGCCCTCAACGCCGTATGACGGGGTGAGCATCTTCACCGCCGACATATTCTCGCTGCCGAAGCCCTTTCCGCCGGCGGTAATTTTTATTTTGTCGCCGGGGACAATCCTTGTGTGGATAATCGCCGGGGTATTATCTTTGGTATTGATTCGGTCAAAAACCGGGTCGCTGACAACGCTCTTGCGGAGATAGCCGTCCTCATAGGCGCGGCGGACGCCTTCCTGAACCGCGTCCTCAAAGCTTCCGTCCGTGACAACCACCTTGTCGCCGTATTCAACAAAGAGCACCGCCATTCCCGTGTCCTGACAGAGCGGAATCTGCTCCGCCGCGGCAATTTCGTCGTTTTCGATAATCTGGCTGAGGACGCTTTTGCCGACCTCACTCTCCTCGGAGCCGCGGGCGGTTTTGAGCGCGTTCATGATGTCATCGCCGATATAATAGTTGCAGTCGATGAAAAGCTGTCTGACGGTATTTGTAATCCGTTCAGCGCTGATTCTTCTGATTTCCATATATTCGTCTCCCTTGAGATATTTCCATTCAATTATAAAATAAAGCGCTCCGCAAATCAATTAAAACTTTAATTTTTTTGAATATTATGGTATATTATAACTTGATAAACGCAAATTCAACAAATATCTGTCACATAAGGCGTATAAAATAAACTCAGACAAACTATGCCCTTCCGGGCGGAAAGGACGCGGACTATGAGCAAGCTTTTAGTTGTAGATGATGAATTCAGAATCCGTCAGATCATCCGCAAGTACGCGGAATTTGAGGGACACACCGTTGAAGAGGCGGTGGACGGCATGGAAGCGATTGAAACCTGCCGCAAGAACAATTACGATTTGATTATCATGGACGTTATGATGCCGGAGCTGGACGGCTTTTCGGCGTGCAGGGAAATCCGAAAGTTTTCGTCAACGCCCGTTATTATGCTCTCGGCACGCGGCGAGGAATACGACAAAATACACGGCTTCGAGCTCGGCAGCGACGACTACGTTGTGAAGCCGTTCTCACCCAAGGAGCTGATGATGAGGGTTAACGCCGTAATCAAGCGCAGCTCCGCCGCGGAAGAACCGGGACACAAGGATGTTTTTACATATGAAGGACTGACGGTGGACTTCTCGGCGAGAATCGTCACTATCGACGGCAAACGCGCCGAGATGACGCCCAAGGAGTACGAGCTGTTCTTCTATATGGTTCGCAACAAGGGAATCGCCCTCACTCGCGAAAAGCTGATTTCCGAGGTTTGGGGGTATGACTTCTTCGGCGACGAGCGCACGCTCGACACTCACATCAAGCTCCTGAGAAAATCTCTCGGAGAGTACAGCAGATGCATCGTTACACTTCGAGGGGTAGGGTACCGTTTTGAAACAAACTAAAACTCATTTCAGGCGGTGGCGGATGCTGCCGCTGAGGTATAAGCTGAGCATATATTTCATCGGCTTTGCCGCTGCGATGCTTGTTTTGCTGTGGGTTTTCCAGACGTTCTTCCTTGAACCCTGCTACACGCTGATAAAGCAGAATCAGGTCAGGAGCTACGCCGAAAAAATTACAGAGGCAATCAAGCACGGTGAGAGTGCGTCATCGTCAATCGGCGACTTGTCAAAGCGTAACGAGATGAGCGTGTATGTGTTCAACTCCTCGGACTCGATTATCACAAAGCTCTATTCGAGCGAATACAACAATCCTTCCGGAGCTCACGACATCAGTATGCACGACGTCTACGCTTACTACAGACTCGCCAACGAACAGAACGGAATATACACAAGCACGATAAAAAACGATTTCAGTAAAAAGGAAATCAGCTTTCGCCGTTCGACGGACGATGAAGCGCATCATCTGAAGGCGGCTGTATCGGACGTTTATGACAAGGCGGAGAACATGCTCTACGCCGAGATAATCAAGACCGACTCGGACAGCGAGCGTTTTGTGCTAATCACTGCGCTCATAACTCCGGTGCGAACCGTAATCAGCACGCTCCACATGCAGCTGATTATCGTCAGCGCGCTGTTTGTTGTGTTCTCGTTTGTGCTGGCATTCATCGTATCGCGCAGGATTTCGCGTCCGCTCGGCGAGATTAACGACGGCGTAAAGGAGCTCGCGCGCCAGAACTACGACCACGAATTCAACAGCGCCGGCTATCTCGAGGCGAAGGAGCTCTCAGACACGCTCAACGTAACGCGCAGCGAGCTGCGCAAGGCTGACGCGCTAAAGCGCGAGCTTATCGCGAACATCTCGCACGATTTGAGAACTCCGCTCACGATGATTACAGGCTACGCCGAGGTCATGCGCGACCTTCCGGGCGAGAACACGCCGGAGAACGTTCAGGTCATCATCGACGAGGCTAACCGACTGACCAGCCTTGTCAACGATATGCTCGACCTCTCAAAGCTCCAGTCGGGCGCGCTCGAGCTTGAAAGAAGCGAATTCTGCCTGACCGACGCAATAAGTGAAATTTTCATCAGATACGCGAAGCTCCGGGAGCAGGAGGGCTACGACATCACCTTCAAGCCGGACAAAAGGGCGTATGTATATGCCGATGAAATCAAAATCAGTCAGGTTATCTACAACTTTATCAACAACGCAATCAACCACTGCGGCGAGGACAAGGCGGTAATCGTCACCCAGAAAACGACCGACAGGCGCGTGCGGATTGAAGTCACCGACCACGGCGATGGAATCAGCCGCGACAAGCTCAAATATATCTGGGACAGATACTACAAGGTTGACAAGAGCCACAAGCGCGGCGTAATCGGCACCGGACTGGGGCTCTCAATCGTCAAAAACATTCTTGACCTTCACGGCGCGCGCTACGGCGCGAACAGCAAGGAGGGCTCGGGCTCGACCTTCTGGTTTGAACTCGACTGCACAAGACACGAAAGCATACCCAAAGAAAAAAAGTCGGCTCGATGAGCCGGCTTTTTTAGTGGAAAGTTGAAAGTTGAAAGTTGAAAGTTTCGGTCGAGAAGATAGGTCGCATATAGAAACAACGCCGTATAGCCGACCGGATTTAAAATGCTGCTTGCGCAGCAAGCATAAAAATTCGGTCGGGAACAAAACGTAAGTATCCCGCAATCTGTCTGCACGACAATAACTTTCAACTTTCAACTTTCAACTGTTAATTGTTCCAGACCAGTTGCCTGCCGCGTCCGGAGCCTATTTCAAAATGGAGCTTTACAATTCCGAGGTCTATTTTGATGCACGGTCCGAAGCCTGTTTTGACGCTTACGGTTCCGTCGTCGTTGAGCGAAAACTTGAACTTCTGCTGATTTATCGCGGTCGGCGCGAGGAGAGCGGCCTCGACGCCGTTTTGGTACCATTTGGGGAGCTTTTCGGTCTGTTTGCTGACCGCTTTGAGCTCCTTGCTCTTGTGCTGAGCGCCCTTGCTCTCACCGTAACCGACAGCAATGACGATAATGAGCTTCTCGCCCTTCTGAACGTCGAGCACCTCGGGAATTGTTTTATAGGTCGAAGCTACCCAACAGGTATTGAGCCCCATGAGCTGAGCGTTTAGGACGAGCTTTTCGCCGTAATATCCGCACTTCTCCTCGTTCTCCGAGGTCTTTTTGCCGATGATTGCAATGTAATTCTTAACATTCGAAAACTTTCCGTAGTGAGCCATTCGGCAGTCGAACGCCTTGGGCTCATCAAGAATCAGCTGAAAGCTCAGACCGCTCTCGCGGCTGTATTCTTCTGTCATCATCCGCAGCCTGCCTATGTGCTCCTCGCTGAGAGGCTTGTCAAGGTAAGCGCGCACGGAGTGGCGTGCTTTTATTGCGTTCATCATTTCGTCCACGGTATCAGCTCCTTGGGGTTTTGTTCAGGCAGCACCGCACACCTGAATTATGCGGTATTGCCTTTATTATACTATTATTGATTTTATAAGGCAAGGAAAAATACAGAAATTTAAAAATGCTATTGGCTTAACGGCGAAAAAGTAGTATAATAGCTATATATGTGTAAAAGTATTTAGTTTGCCTCAAGGAGGGTCTGCGATATGGGATTACGCGGTACAAAGGTACCTCACAAAAAGAATACCGCCGCACTTGCCTCGGAAGCTTTGCCAACGCCGCCGGTCGTCACGATTCCGATGTCGATGCACATCGGCAAGCCTGCGAAGCCGGTTGTAAAACGCGGTGACGAGGTGAAGGTCGGTCAGCTGATCGGCGCGCCGGACGGCTTTTTCTCGATGAAGATTCACTCGAGCGTTTCGGGCAAGGTCAAGGCTATCGACGAGCTCACGATGATGAACGGAATGAAGGTTCAGACGGTTGTGATTGAAAGCGACGGACTTCAGGAAAAGTCGGACGAGGTGAAGCCGCCTGTCGTCAGCGATTTTGACAGCTTTGTCGAGGCGGTAAAGAACAGCGGAGTTGTCGGGCTGGGCGGCGCGGGATTTCCGTCCTTCATCAAGCTCGGAGTCAAGGAGCTCACGCGGATTGACGCGGTGGTTATCAACGCCGCGGAGTGCGAGCCATACATAACCTCGGACACACGAACAATCATAGAAAAATCGGAATACCTTGCGAAGGGAATCGAAGCCGTTCGCAAATTTATGGGCGTGCAGCGCTTTGTGCTCGGTATTGAGGACAACAAGACCGAGGCTATAGAAAAGCTCCGCGCTGATTTCGCCTCAACCGACGGCGTGGAAATCAGGGTTTTGCCCTCGATGTACCCGCAGGGCGGCGAGAAGGTTCTCGTTTATCACACACTCGGGCGCATGATTCCGCGCGGCGAGCTTCCGATTGACGTCGGCGTTATCGTCATCAACGTCACTACGCTCGCGTTCATCGGCGAATACCTCGAAACCGGAATGCCGCTCACCGAAAAATGCGTCACCGTTGACGGCTCGGCGATTGAAACTCCAAAGAACCTCAACGTGCCGATAGGAACACCGATTCAGAACCTGCTCGACTTCTGCAAAACAAAAGCAGAGCCGGCAAAAATCCTGTACGGCGGCCCGATGATGGGGCTGGCGGTTCCGTCGGCGGATAACCCGGTGCTCAAGCAGACCAACGCCATAGTCGCCATGGACGAGAAAGAGGCGAAGCCGCCCAAGACTACCCCGTGCATCAACTGCGGAAGATGTCTCAATCACTGTCCGCTCAAGCTCGACCCGCGAGCGATTGCGCGCGCATACAAGCTTGGCGAGGCGGCTGACCTCGACAGGCTCTGCGTTGACATCTGCATGGAATGCGGCTGCTGCTCGTATGTATGCCCGGCAAAGCGTCCGCTCGTTCAGACAAACAAGCTCGCCAAGGCGATGCTCAGAAAATATTTGAGAGAAAAGGAGGATAAAAAATGAAAAAACTTATGTCCTCCGTATCTCCTCACTTTCACGGCGCGATAACGACGCAGAAAATTATGCTCGACGTTATCATTGCGCTCATGCCGGCGCTTATTGCCTCGAACATCATCTTCGGGCTGAGAGCCCTGCTTGTTGAGGCTGTGTGCGTCGCGGTGTGCGTGCTGTCGGAATGGGGCTTTGAAAAAATCTGTAAAAAGGAAGTCACCGTCTCCGACCTCTCGGCGGTGGTTACGGGACTTCTGCTCGCATTCAACCTGCCGGTCGGGATTCCGCTTTGGCAGGCGGCGTTCGGCTCAATCGTGGCGATTGTCGTCGTCAAGCAGCTCTTCGGCGGTATCGGGCAGAACTTCGCGAACCCTGCGGCTACGGCGCGCATCATCATGATGACAGCGTTCTCGGGAACCATGACAACGTGGGTTTTCCCCGACGGCGTGTCGAGCGCAACTCCTCTCGCGATTATGGCAAAGGGTGAGGGTGACTTGCCGACGTATCTTCAGATGTTCCTCGGCTACAGGGGCGGATGTCTCGGCGAGACGTGCGTTCTGGCTCTGCTGCTCGGCGGAATTTACCTCATTGCAAGGCGCGTCATCACGTGGCACGCTCCGGTCGCTTTCATCGCGACTGTCGCGCTGATGTCGCTGATTTGCGGCAAGGACGTCGGCTATCAGCTGATGTCCGGCGGACTGATGATTGCGGCTTTCTTCATGATTACGGACTACTCCTCTACTCCTGCCGAAAATATCGGAAAGCTGGTTTTCGGCGTGGGCTGCGGACTTATCACGATATTAATCCGCTTCTGGGGCAACTATCCCGAGGGTGTTTCGTACTCAATCCTGATTATGAACATTCTCACGCCCTACATCTCAAGGCTCACCCGGGCTAAGCCTCTTGTGGGAGGTGGTAAGTGATGAAGGACGTCATAAAGCCGATAGCGGTGCTCGCCGGGATCTGCCTTGTTGTTACCGCTCTGCTCGCTTACATAAACAGCGTAACCGCTCCCATTATCACCGAAGCCGAAGCCAAAAAGGCGGCTGAGGCGAGAGCCGAGGTTCTCTCGGAAGCCGACAGCTTCAAGCAGCTTGACATTGAGCTGCCCGAGGGAGTTGAGAACGGATATGAAGCCGAGAACGGCGCAGGATATGTCTTTACCGTAAATTCTAAGGGCTACGGCGGCGACGTAAAGGTAATCTGCGGCGTCAAGCCCGACGGCTCGATTGAGCAGATAAAAACACTCTCTCACTCCGAGACAAGCGGAATCGGCACAAGAGTTGTGGACAACGACTCCGGCTACCGCGAAAAATACTTCGGAAAAACAAGCGAAAACTATGAGGATGTTGACGCCGTATCGGGCGCGACAATTTCCTCAAAAGCATACAGAAACGCCGTCAAGCTCATCTTCGACGCTTATTCGGCGGCAAAGGAGGCGAAGTAAATGAATCAGCTGCAAAACTTTTCAAAGGGACTGATTAAGGAAAACCCGGTGCTGGTACTGATTCTTGGCACCTGCCCGACTCTCGCCACCTCGACAAGCGTCACCGGCGCGCTCGGAATGGGCGCCGCAGCGACAATCGTCCTGCTCTGCTCAAACATTGTAATCTCGGCGCTGAGGAAGATTATTCCCGACAAAGTTCGTATTCCCTGCTTCATCGTGCTTATCGCAGGCTTTGTAACGATGGTTCAGATGCTCGTCAAGGCTTTTGCCCCTGCGCTGGACGCATCGCTTGGCATATATCTTCCGCTCATAGTCGTTAACTGCATCATCCTCGGCAGAGCCGAGATGTTTGCTCAGAAGAACAAGGTGCTCGACTCGGCTGTGGACGCGCTCGGAATGGGTGCCGGCTTCACGCTTGCGCTGTGTTTGATGGCGACAATCCGCGAGGTCTTCGGTGCCGGAACCTTCATGGGAATGGAAATCCCCGTGCTCATCGACAACAAAATTTCAATCATGACGATGGCTCCGGGCGGCTTCTTCGTGTTCGGACTGCTCATCGCGATTGTCAACAAATTCTTTAAGAACAAGCCCAAAAAGAAGGACTTCGGCTGCGCCGGATGTCCATCGGCAGCAATCTGCCGCAAGGCTGAGCTTGGGGAGGAGTGTGCGTAATGACAAAATTCATCATCATACTGCTCTCCGCGGTCTTTATCAACAACTACGTGCTGTCGCGCTTCCTGGGAATCTGTCCGTTCCTCGGAGTTTCAAAGAAGCTCGACTCCGCAACAGGCATGAGCATCGCCGTAATCTTCGTTATGCTGATTTCGACGGCGGTCACATGGCCGATACAAATGTACCTTCTCAACCCGAACAACCTCGGCTATCTCCAGACAATCGTCTTTATCCTCGTTATCGCCGCGCTTGTTCAGCTTGTTGAGATTGTACTCAAGAGATATATCCCCTCGCTCCACAAGTCGCTGGGTGTTTATCTCCCTCTTATCACCACAAACTGCGCCGTACTCGGCGTTACAATTCTAAACATTGACGAGGGCTACACCTTCTGGGAAGCTATGGTCAACTCGCTGGGAAGCGGTCTCGGCTTTTTCCTCGCGATGGTAATGTTCTCGGGCGTGCGCTCAAAGCTCGAGGGAGCCGACATTCCCAAGTCGTTTAAGGGCTTGCCGATTACCCTCATTGCCGCGTCAATCACCTCTCTGTCGTTCATGGGCTTCGGCGGAGTGGTCGAGAACCTGTTCGGTTAAGGAGGTGCGGAGATGGAAGCTATTCTTACCGCGGTCATACCCGTTGTAATCATCGGCATTCTCTGCGCCGCGATGCTCGTTATCGCCTCAAAGCTGATGGCTGTCAAGGAGGACGAACGCCTGCCCAAGGTCAGGGAATGCCTGCCCGGAGCGAACTGCGGAGCCTGCGGCTTTGCAGGCTGCGACGGCTACGCGAAGGCTTTGTGCGAGAACTCCGACACCCCGGCGAACCTCTGTATTCCCGGCGGAGCTGAGGTCGCAAGGGAGCTCAGCGAGGTTCTCGGCGTTGACGCAGGAGAAATCGAGCCGAAGGTTGCCGCGGTTCACTGCGGCGGCGACTGCACCGCAACCGACGACAAGGTTGATTATCAGGGAATCGAAAGCTGTTCCGCCGCAAAGCTTGTTTACGGCGGAAAGGGCAAGTGCGGCTTCGGCTGTCTCGGACTGGGCGACTGCGCGGCAGCGTGTCCGCAGGACGCGATAATCGTGAGGGGCGGTCTCGCGAGGATTCTTGAGCAGGAATGCATCGGCTGCGGAATCTGCGTCAAGACCTGTCCGAACCGCATAATCTCGCTCGTCCCGGCGAAGGAGCACTACTTCGTCGCTTGCAGCAACAAGGACAAGGGCGCCGCCACGCGCAAGGCGTGCTCGGTCGGCTGTATCGGCTGCAAGAAGTGCGAGAAGCTCTGCCCGGCAGGGGCAATCAAGGTCGAGGGCAACGTTGCTTCAATCGACCTCAAGCTCTGCACCGGATGCGGAGCCTGCGCCGAGGGCTGCCCGGCAGGCTGTATACTGCTCGACAAGGACGGAAAATTGTCGAAGCCTGTAAAAGAATGAAGATTTTACGTAAAAGCTATTGACAAAACAGCTAAAAACGAATATAATAATTAGCGGTTAGTTTTTGCTAACCGCTTTTTAAACAAATTTCAGTTAGCTAACGCTAACATTTTAAAGGGTTGGGATTTTTATGATGCCGCTTTCATTTGCTTCAGCAGGTGAAACAAGTATTATCAAAAAGGTCGGAGGACTCCCCGAGGTCAAAAAGCACCTCGAGAACCTCGGCTTTGTTGCAGGTGCCGATGTGACGATTGTTTCCGAGATGGCAGGAAACCTCATCGTCAACGTCAAGAACTCGCGCGTAGCAATCAGCAAGGAAATGGCTCAGAAAATTATGATTTGAGCCTCAGCTATAAAAAGGAGGAGAAGAATGAAAACTCTCAAGGACATCAAGGTCGGCGAGTCCGCCCGGGTAGTCAAGCTGCACGGTGAAGGCGCCGTCAAGAGAAGAATTATGGACATGGGAATCACCAAGGGCGTGGAAATCTACGTCAGAAAGGTCGCTCCGCTGGGCGACCCGGTTGAGGTCAATGTCAGAGGCTATGAGCTCTCTCTCAGAAAAGCCGA
Source organism: uncultured Clostridia bacterium (assembly GCA_946184925.1). Lineage (GTDB taxonomy): Bacteria > Bacillota > Clostridia > Oscillospirales > Acutalibacteraceae > Ruminococcoides. The sequence continues at coordinate 41,429 of CAMHHL010000005.1, forward strand.
TTCAGAAATGATAGAAGTGGAGTAACAAAACATGAGTATCAGAATCGCCCTCGCGGGCAACCCGAACTGCGGCAAAACGACGCTGTTCAACGCTCTCACCGGCTCCAATCAGTTCGTAGGTAACTGGCCGGGAGTTACGGTTGAGAAAAAGGAAGGCAAGCTCAAGAAAAACAGTGACGTCATCATCACCGACCTTCCCGGAATTTATTCGCTCTCGCCCTACACCCTCGAGGAGGTTGTGGCGAGAAACTACCTGATTGAGGAACGCCCCGACGTTATCCTCAACATTATCGACGGAACCAACCTCGAGCGCAACCTTTATCTCACCACTCAGCTGACTGAGCTCGGCATTCCGGTTGTGCTGGCTGTGAACATGATGGACGTCGTCGAGAAGAACGGCGACAAAATCAACACCGAGGCGCTCTCGGCTCAGCTCGGATGCAAGGTTGTCGAAATCTCAGCTCTCAAGAGCAGAGGAGTTAAGGAAGCCGCAGACGCGGCAATCAGCGCCGCAATCGGCGAGAAGGCTATCCCCCACCATAGTTTCAGCGGAGTTGTTGAGCATGCTCTGGCTCACATCGAGGAGGGAACCGTGCTTCACGACCTTCCCGAGGAACAGCAGAGATGGTACGCAATCAAGATTTTTGAGCGCGACGAGAAGGTTCTCGAGGGGCTTCACATTCCGGCTGACATACTCGAGCACATTGAGAAGGACATTCAGTCCGCCGAGAAAGAGCTCGACGACGACGCCGAAAGTATCATCACAAACGAAAGATATGTTTACATAGCCACCGTAATCAAGGCTTGCTACAAGAAGAAAAGCAAGGGCAGCCTGACGGTTTCCGACAAAATCGACAAGGTCGTTACAAACAGAATTCTCGCTCTGCCGATTTTCATCGCGATTATGTTCATCGTGTACTCAATCGCCTCGATGCCGATTCCGATGCCGTGGGGCGATTCGCTCGGCACAGTCCTCACCGACTGGGCAAACGACGGTGTGTTCGGCGACGGCTGGTACCTGCTCGGTATCGGTCAGGGCGAATATGACGAAGCCGTTGACAAATGGGCTGACGGCAACCTGTTCAACAACAAGGAGCTCGGCGCCATGCTCGAAAAGGCGGCAATTGACAAAAACATGAAGGGCGCCGACGAACTCTCCGGCGCGTTTGAGGACAAGGATTTCGGCGGCTTTGAAGAAGCCTACGGCTCCTACGGCGAGGAAATCAACGAGGGCGGCTATGAAATTGACGCACTTATACCGCTCAATGAGGACGGCGAAATTGACTGTCCGGTTGAGAATAAGGACTACGGAATATGGATTCCGGGTATTCCCGTCTTTGTTGAGGACGGACTGAACGCAATTCACTGCGCCGACTGGCTCCAAAGCCTGATACTCGACGGTATACTCGCCGGCGTAGGCGCGGTGCTCGGATTTGTGCCGCAGATGTTCATACTGTTCTTTATGCTCGCATTGCTCGAAAGCTGCGGATATATGGCGCGCGTCGCGTTTGTCATGGACAGAATCTTCCGCAAGTTCGGTCTTTCGGGCAAGAGCTTCATCCCGATGCTCATCGGCACGGGCTGCGGTGTTCCGGGAATCATGGCGTCGCGAACGATTGAGAATGAGCGCGACCGCCGTATGACAATCATGACAACAACCTTCATCCCCTGCGGAGCGAAGCTGCCGATTATCACGCTCATCGCAACCGCGCTGTTCGGAGGTTCGCCGCTGATTGCGACGAGTGCGTACTTCATCGGTATCGCCGCAATCGTAATCTCAGGCATTATGCTGAAGAAAACAAAAATGTTCGCAGGCGACCCGGCTCCGTTCGTTATGGAGCTTCCGGCGTACCACCTGCCGACCTTCGGAAATCTTATGCGCTCGATGTGGGAGCGCGGCTGGTCGTTCATCAAGAAAGCAGGAACAATCATCCTGCTCGCGTCCGTCCTTATCTGGGCAGGCAAGTCGTTCGGCTGGTACGGCACAAGCTTCGGCTTTAACCCCGACCTTGAGCTCGAGAACACTGTCCTCGGCGCTATCGGCGGCGCAATCAGATGGATTTTCGCTCCGCTCGGCTTTGACGACACAAGAGCGGCAATCGCGACGATTATGGGACTTGTCGCCAAGGAAGAAGTTGTCGGTGTGTTCGGCGTTCTCGACTTTGCGGCTTTGAGCCGGCTTGCGGCGTTCTCGTTCCTGACCTTCAACCTTCTCTGCGCTCCGTGCTTCGCGGCAATGGGCGCAATCAAGAGAGAGATGAACTCAGCAAAATGGACGCTGTTCGCAATCGCCTATCAGTGTGTGCTCGCTTATGCGGTATCGCTTTCAATCTTCCAGATTGGCTCGGCGTTCACCGGCAATCTGAACATCATCGGGCTGATTGTTTCAATCGCAATAATCGCCTTCGTTGTGTTCATGCTCGTAAAGCCCTACAAAGAGGCTGACAGGCTCAGCGTAAAGGTAAAATAACTTATACATAAGGAGGAGTAAAAATGTCGTGGCTTGTGAATAATATCGGGACAATTCTTGTTGCCGTCGTTGTTTTCGGCGGACTGGGGTTCATCGCGTTCAGATACTTCCGCGGCAAGAAGAAAAACTCCTGCGGCGGCGGATGCGCCGGTTGTCCGATGAACGGAAAATGTCATAAGGTATAAATATACTAAGAAATGCGCGCTTTGCGCGCATTTCGCTACTCATCGCTCGTTGCTGCGCAGCAGCAAACTGAGCGGAGAATACAAATTGTTTTTTGCTTTATAGGAGCTTATGTTATTGCTATTTTCAGTTATACTGCTAAAAAGTTTATCATTTTGCAACGCAACATAGGAATTCCCTATAAAGTAAAAACAGGAGCTGTCGCTTGTGGCAGCTCCTTTTTTTAACGCGGAATTATTTAACCTCAATGTTGATTTTAATCACTTTTATATTATTGACTCTCAGTCGCAGGGTGGTTGTGCCCTTCTTGATTCCCTTGATTTTAAGCTGAGAGGTGTTTTTTCCGCCGATGAATTTCGCGACGGAGGTACTCTTGGCGCTCAGAGGGATGTCGCCGACCTTACCCTTGACCTCGCAGGAAATTGTCTTGCCCTTCTTCACCGTAAAGGTTCGGTTGGATTTTCCCTGATACCAGCCTTTGTCAACAATAACGTCGGGGCGGTCAATCTCCCCAACATCGTCAATAGGATCGCCGGAAAGGACTTTGAGCTCATACTTCTTTCCGCTTTTGGTTTTGAGGTTGAGCGTTATGTTTCCGTTTCGCAGGAACAGAAGCTTTCCGGTGGAATCGAATCTCGCGATACCGGTATCCGAGGACTTGTATTTGACGGCGTACTCGTTATGCACTCTGAACCTCACCATGGAGCCGACAATATAGTGATATTGAACGCCTATGTAGGAATCATCCTCGCCTACTCCTATATTATTGATTACATCAAAACCGTTTTCCGCGGCGAAATCAGCGGCGTTTGAGTAAGCGTTCGTGGCGGTTCCGTCAATATACATTTTAAAGCCCTTTAACGGTTTATCGGATTTGGATTTTGCGTCATAATAAATGCCTATGCCCTTATCCTTTATGTAGTTTTGCGAGCTCACCCACGCGCTTTTCAGCGAGGTACAGTTGTAGAACGCCTTCTCGCGGATTTCGCCCCTGAGTTCTACGTCAACCTTTTTGAGCGAGGTGCAGCCGGAGAACGCTTCCTTTCCGACATAGCCGAGATGCTTTGCTGTTACTTTGCGCAGCTTTTTGCAGTTTTTAAATGCCGCCTTGTTGATAACATATACCGTTGACGGCAGAGTAACCTCAGACAGGCTGCTGTTCGCGAACGCCTTTGCCCCGATTACCTTGACATCAAAGCCGTCAATTGAAGCCGGCACCTTGTATTTTGACGGCAAGGGCTTTTTTCCGATATACTTAACCAGAGTTGCTTTTGTGGTGTCCGATTCTGCCCACGAGAAGCTTCTCCATTTTGCCGCTGTGTAGCGGTACAGTCCGTCCGCACTTGTATACACCTTGTTCACATCGAGCAAAGCGTCCTCGGCATAAGCCGTAATCGCCGCTAACGATGAACAAATCAGAATTAACGCAAGTAAAAATGATACAGTTCTTTTCATTGAGAATTCCTCCTACTTTACTATAACCTTAAGCTTGATTTTGCAGCCGTTTACTACGACGCCGAGAGTAGCCTTGCCCTTCGCGGCTCCGTAAACACGAATCAGGTCGGATTTCGGCTCTGCGATAATTTTAGCGTTTTTCTTGCTTATGTACTTATTGCTGACAGATTTTACTCTGCCCGAAATAATCAGGTCAACCGCCTTACCCTTTTTCAGAGTGATGCTCCGGACATATTCGGTATCCGCCTTCGGCTCGCTGCCTCCGTGAAGATAAGCCCTGTAAAGCGCGGGGTGAATGTAATTGATGAGCTTCACCTTTATAGTCTTTCCGTCCTCGGTCTTGACGGTAACGGCATTTTTCTCTCCCGTATACGTACGTATCTGGACATTACCCTTGTCGCTTATTTTGAGTGCCTTTTTGTTGGTAGATTTCCAACCGCTGACCTGCTTTCCGTCAAGGAGTAATCGGAAGGACTGACCGCATGAAAAGCTTCTCTCCTGTTCTTCGGAGATTAAATCCGAACGAATTGAAAGCTCCGCAGGGATTCCGGTCTTATAGGCGTAAGCCATCACACCGTCGTAACCCGAAATATAACGGTCGGTTCTTTTCTGCTCGGCGACAATTTTATATCTTTCCGGAGCCAAAAGAGCCGGGTGTAAATATTCTCCGTAATCGAAATCTTCCTCTCCACCCCAGTCCGGATCCTCAATGTAGCCGAAGAAATACTTTCCGAATCCGACCGACTCGTTCACGTGAAGCTCCGTAAAATTACTGCAATTAAAGAACGCATAATCGCCGATATAGGACACCTGAACGCTGTTATTGACTGTTTTCAGGTTGTAAAGATCTCTGAAGCACTGCACGGGAATTTCCTTTATTCCGCTTCCGAGCGTTATTGTTTTCAGATTATAAATAAAAGCAAAGCTGCATTTGCCGAGCTTTCTTACGGAATCCGGAATCACAACTTGTTCCAGGGAACTGTAAGCAAACGCGTAATCGTCAATGTAAACAACGCTGTCGGGAAGTGATACGTCTTTAATCCGTGAAAATGCAAACGCTTCCTCGCCGATATATGTAACCGTATCGGGGATAACAAGTCTTTCAGTCCATAACAGGGACGCGTGATAATCCGACTTTTCATTCATAAACGCCCGGCTCCCTATCGAAGTAACGGTTACACCGTTGAGTGTTTCCGGGACAGAATAGGATTCACCCTCGAGCTTTTCGCCCTTGTAGCTTACGAGCTCAGCGTTTTTGCCGTTGTTTGTCAGGCGGTACTCATAGAGTCCGTCCGGGGTGGTCTGAACCTCTGACGCCGCGTTTGCGGGCAAGCACAGCACAGATGTGAGAATCAGAACCGCCGTGAGAATTGATAATAGCTTTTTCATAGTAATACCTCTTTTCTTTATAGAAAAATTGCTTTTCACTATAGTAGTGTGGAATTATCCCGAAAAAGTTTCAATTTTTTTGAAAATTTTTTATTTTGTAGAGTTGAACAAAAATAACGATACTTATTTGTGCAATATACACTACAATACGCGTTTTGGGCTTACAGAGCGGTTTCTAATAAAGCCAAAAAGGGGCTGTCGCTTGACAGTCCCTTTTTACAACGGAATATTACATCGTTTAGCTTACTGCTTGGCGGTCTGAGCCGCGGCTTTTCTCTCGCAAATCACATAGTAACGGTTAAATCCGCCGCTGCCGTTCGGAATGCAGGTGAACATAGTGAGCAGGTCGCGGTCGTCCGTGATGAAAACATTGTTGGACTCGCGCGGCTTGCAAACCTCCATCTTCACGACGCGGTATGTGAGAGTTTTCCAGAAATTTTTTATTTTAACCTCGTCGCCGTAGGTCAGGCTGCGGATATTATCGAAGAAAATTCTGCCGATATATCCGGTGTGTCCGGCGAGCACGCAGTTGCTCCTTTTGCCGCCGAGCGGAAGTGAGGTGTAGGTCATATGCGCCGCGCCGTAGCTCATGTTTGTTCCGTTCGCGCCGAGATAAATCGGCAGCTTCATCCCGATTTTCGGGATGTTGACATAGGCGTAAATACCGTCAAAAATCCCATAGCTCTCGAGGTTGAGAGATGGCTTGGCGTAGGCGTCCTCATTGATAAGCAAATCGGACTGATTCTCTCGCACGTTCTTGTTGTAGGCGAGGCTGTCCTTGCGGAGCCTGTCGAGGTCGGGCTTGAAGAGTGTATCGGTGTCGTCCTTTTTGATGTCGCCGTCCTTCACCGCCTGCTTTCGGGTTTTTTCGGTGACGATATGCTCAAGGCGCTCGTCGTACTTCTCGGTCTGCGAACGGGAGATATTGTTGCCGACGCAGTTCGAAACCGGCGCGAAGCTCAGAAACCCGATTCCGGCGAGCAGCAGAACAACCGCGGCAATCAGGATGAGTTTTCGCTTCACGAGCCGTCACCGTCCTTTCCGCTTTCGGCGCGGCGGAGCCTGCGCCCGGAGCGCCGAATAAAGAACATCGTGAGGAAGACCGCTCCGCCCACAATCACCGCTATTACAATTCCGGCAACCCAATAGGGGATTTTATAGCCGAGAAAATAGACGCAGTAGCTGTCGAACGTCATAGTCGGCGGAGTTATCTCAACATACTCGTTGTCATCGTAGGCAACTCGTTTTCCGCGCACAAGAAGGCGGTGAGTGTTGATTGAATAAGGCGTGCAGGTGATTAGCGTGACGAAGTCCTCGCCCTTGGTGATTCGCAAATCCTTGGTATTCTCGGGCTTGACGACGCTTATTTTGTCAACCTCATACTTCAAGGTTCGGTCGAGCACGTGGACGAAGAACTCGTCGCCCTCCTTTATGTCGAGCAGATAGTCGAAGAAGGTCTCGCCCGGGAACGCGGAATGCGCCGAGATTACGGCGTGGGTGCTCTTGCCGCCGATCGGCATCGAGGTGTTCTCGAGATGACCGGCGTACTTCGAGAGAGTTTTCTCCGAAGTGCCGTGATAAACCGGGAGATAGACATTGATTTTGGGAATATCTATGTAACCGATGAGCCCGTCGGGCGTGACGTTGAAGGTCTTGCCGTAGTTTGCGCCGATTCTGTCGTAAGCCTTCTGGTCGAACGGGTCGGTGAGGATTACGTTGTCGGTGAGAGATTCGTTGTAAATCCTCGCCTCGCGGAACAGCTCGCTGCGGTCGTCCTTGGGGAGCTTTTCTATTCTCTTTTGATGCTCGGAAGCGTCCTGTCTCGCCGCGATGTTGTTGACTACGGACGAGAACAGCGGATAGCTGAGCACACATATTCCCGCGACAAACACAAGGATAATCGCGAAGAGCGTAAGTCGTTTTTTCATGATAGTAGTAAGTTATTATTTTAAGTTGTAAGTGGTAAGTTGTAAGTGGTAAGTTATTTGTTTTAAGTTTGCAGTTCTCGCTTATCGTTTACAACTTACCGCTATTCTGCTACTCGGGGCTGACTCAAAACCGATTGAGCCAGCCCCGCAACAATTACATATATTTAAGTAGACAATGATTAATTCGGGTGCGTAAATCGCGAAGTCAAGTTCTTCGTCAGAGTGTCCAAATAATTCGTGTGCATACTGTCGTATGCGCTCGGATTTTTGGGCAGTATGACGGAGAAGGTGCAAGCGAGTTGCGTGCCCAGCCGTCAGGCGAGAATTAGTCAGTGGCTACTTGTGCCTTGCTTTGATTATTTAGCAGTTCTCTTTCTGTAGATTACGAAAAGAACAGCTGCGCCTGCGATAAGAGCAATACCGCAGATTGTGAATACCATTGTGCCCTCGCCGCCGGTGTTGGGAACGATAATCTTGGGATCCTTAACCTGGAGTGTAAGAGCGTCATTCTTTACGCCGTCGCCTGTAACCGTACCGTCAGCTCCGATTGTAATCGCGAAGATGTGACCGTTAAGAGCGTAGCCTTCCGGAGCAGATGTCTCCTTGACATAATAATCGCCCGGCTCAAGACCCTGGAATGTAGCGATACCGTTTGTTGTCTTGATTTCGCCTGTAATCTTGCCGTTTGTGTAAGCTGTTGTAGCCTGTCTGTTTGTGTAAACAGTGAAGCCCGCCTGCTTGTCAGTGATTACATTGCCGTCTGTGTCGGTCTTTTCAACCTTGAACTGGAAGGTCTTAACCTTTCTTGTCTTTTCGATGGGGTCGCTCTCAACACCGCTGTTGTTCTTGTAGGTGTATGTGAGTGTGTTTACATTGCCTGCTGTTGTGTAATCAACAGCGTCGCCTGTGAGCTGAGCAGTGTATGTAATCTTGATGTTCTTGTAACCTGCTGTGTAGAGAGCAGGAGTCTGAGTCTCTGCGAAAGTAATTGTGAAGGTCTTGTCGCCGGCAGCCGGGCTTGAAGATGTGAAGCCTGTTGTGATTTCTGTCTCTGAGCCTGTTTCCGATACGCCGTAAACCTTAAGACCGCTCTTGTAGGAAAGTCCCTTTGTCATTGTATCAACAAACTTGATTTCCTTAGCGGGAAGAGTTGCGGAACCGGGAACGGAGCCTGTGAGTACAAAGCCAATCTCGTCGCCTACCTTGGCTGTTTTCTCGGCAGCGTCGGCAGTTGCGAAGGTCTTTGTAGCGTCAGGTGTGTCTGTGGCTGTCTTTGTGTCAGCGATTGTTACAGTGTTAACCCAACCGTTGTCGTAGTAAGGAAGAGCAAAAACGCTGCTCTGAGCCTTTGTTACGCCTGAGGGCTGAGTTGTCCACTTAACATAGTAAACGCCTGCGTCGCTGAGAGCAACGGTCTCTGTCTTGGTTGATGTGAAAGCGACTGTCTGAACGCTCTTTCCGTCGAGTGTTGCAGCAGTGAGTCCCTCAACAGCCTGGAAGAGAGCCGCGCTTGTGTTGTCGTTTGCGCCTGTGTAGCCTGCCTTGATTGCAGCTTCTACAGCTGTGCTTCCGGTGTTGTCAACAAAGCTTGAGAACTCGCCGGTCTCGGGATCCATTGCTGCAACCTTGTAGACAGTAGCTGTGAATCCGCTTTTACCATTGATGTTGAGTGTGTAGCCGACAGCGCCTGCTGTAAAGGGAACAGCCATAACAGCGAGCATAAGAACTGCCAGAACGATTGAGATTAATCTCTTTGTGGTTTTCATTTTCTTGTTTCTCCTTTTCTTCATAAAATATATGTAATTTATTATAACCGATGAGGGTTAACTGATTAATGGCGGCATACATACCGCGGTTTTACCTTGCGCTTTACGGCATAGCCTGTCGCGAGGAGGGCGCCTGTGCCGAGGAGCCCGAAGCCGATGTACATCAACTGAGCCACGCCGGAGCCGCTTGAGTTCGGCATAACAACCTTTGCGTCAACCAAGCCGAAGGTGAAATTCGTGCTCGGAGCGTCGGCAAGGGTGATGTAGGTCTTTGTATAGTTCGGGAGGAAGCCTTCGGTCGGTGTGTACTCGAATACACAATAGACCTGTTTTGTGCTCGTGTTCACGTCTGTTGTCCAGACTACCTCGGAACCGCTCTTCCTGAACAAGCCCTCGCTCTGATAGAACGGAAGGTTGTCAAAGACCGCGGAAGCGTTCGCGCCGTTCATCGAGGTGCGCTTGAGGGTAACTCTGTCGCCGGCGGTTTGATTTGCTTCCACAAGAGCGTTTATCGCCGCCGGAGTGAGGAGCGAATCGACGTCGCTCTCGGACGAAACCTTGATGAGCGCAAACTGAGTTCCGACTACAGGCTGATTGTTTGAATCGGTCTTGTTGACGGTGATTGTGCCCTTCTTCGTGGTGTTCGCGAATACCGGCGGCGTCTTGCCGTCGGTTCCGACGAGGGTTGTGCACGCTTCGTTTGAATAGTAGACAGGATCGGAAACCGAGCCTTCCGTTACCGTTATCTTGGCGTAATAGGTGTGATTATCGTATGTATACTGAGGAGCCGAGGAGCTCTTGTCAGTCTCTGTAAGGCGGAAGATGTAATCGCCCTTATTCTCGTTGCTCGGGATTACGCTGAACGCGTCAAACTCCGCTATACCGCTGTCGTTTGTGGCGGTCTTGGTGTTCTCGGCGTAAATATCCTCGAGCCCGGTTGTCTGAGTTTCGGACTGCTTAATCCACTTCATCAGCTTAGCCGTGAAGGAGAACTCCGTGCCGGTGTAGGTGTTGCCGTCGAGCGTCTTTGAAACCGAGAGGTTCTGGCTTGCAGGCTTCTCCTCGTTGTTGAACACAACACTGTTCGAAGTCGTTGCAACCGTTCCGCTGACAGTACCTGCCGCCCTGTTGCGGTAGCCGGCGCGGTAAGCCTCGGTAATCTGATAGGGTGTTCCGACCGGAATATCGGGGAAGTTGATGACCTGGTCGGGTCTCATGTGAACCGTTCCGTTATCGGCGACATATATATCCGAGCTGCCTTCGTACTGATATTCGAGGTCGTAGGCTTCAAATGTTCCGTCGTGGTCGAGGTCAAGCTTGATTGTGAACTCGAACGGAACGGGAGCGTTGCTCAGCTCGTTTGTATTTTCCTTATATAAGTGCTTATAAAGACTAATCGGAGCGGAAATCAGCTCGTTAGTGAACTCAGCCATGAGAATCGTTCGCTCGTCGGCGCTGGTTGCGCCTGAGTCGTCAAGCTTATTCTTGAAATCAAAGGACGCGTTCCTTGTTATATTTCCCGTCCATACGCTTGTACCGTTGATGATATCGTTGACCTCGATATCGGTGTTGTAGTTGAAGAACGACGGAGTTTTCTCGCTGAGCTCGATATGACTTCCGTAGACAAGGTCTGTATCGTGCTGGAACTTCGCCTCGTCATAGTGCTTGAGGCTGAAGGCGCCGTTTTTGATTGTCTCTGTTCCGGTGGAGTCGTCGGCATAGCGCATATGATATGTCTTGCCGGCGGAACCGCCGTAGAGTGCGGAATCCTGCTTCAAGATGAAATCAAAATCCTCGTTCTGAGCGAGCTGTTCAACCTCGCTCTCGATACCGGCGTTAACATTCTCAACCTCGACCTCCTTATAGACGTCGAGCTCGTTCTGAATAGGCTGGATTGAGAACTCAATTCTGAGGTTCGAATCGTTGGTGCCGCGCTCCATATAGAAAACAGTCATCTGATGCTTCTTTGTGGGGTCGGTGTTGTTGATTGTGAAGTCCTTGCTCACCGACGACTGCTTGAGTGTATCCTTGACCGAGCTGCCGTTCGGCTCGTTGAGGACGGTGTAAACCTTGTCGGCTGTTGCCCTCACCTTGTTAGTACCGTAACCGAAGTTGATTGTACCGGTTGTCGGTGTATGAGCGCCGCCGAGGTCAAGCACGAGGTTTCCGTCAACGAATACCCAAACGTCGTCATCTCCGGAGTATTTGAACTCCGCAGGCTTGGTCGAGGTGAGCATTCCGTTCTCGGGTAGGGTGAACTCAAGATCCATCCTTACACCGAAGCCGTAGTTTCTCGGGGTCGTTCCCTTTTTGTTGAACGGGAAAAAGCCGTTGTTATTATCGAGCTTGCCGGCGACTCCGTTGCCGTTGTAATATGTAAGAGTATTATTGTCAAAATCGAACTGGATGTTATCCTTGCGGCTTGAGCCGTTGGAATCGAAGGTGTAGGTTTTGACCTTGGTTGTGTTGTCAACCGTCTCGACAAACGGGAACTTCGCGTTGATAATCTTGGCTCTCTCGCTGCCGGTTACACGCTGGATTCCCGATTTGTAGGTGTCGGAGCTTACATCGCCGCCGTTTGTGCAGACGATATTCGTAAATCTGCTGACAACCCATTCGCCGTTCTCTTGATAGTTCCAGAAGTTGGAGCTGTAGTTGGTTGAATTCGCGAGCTGAACACTTTTCAGATTCTTATCAACCACATAGCGGTAGAGAATGCCTGTCTTGCCGCCGATTGTAACGGCGGAGCTTGTGACCTTGTCGGGATGGATGTCCTTCACGACGAGACCGCTGCTGTTCCAGAAGTTAGCGTAAATGCCGTTCTGACCGAGGTTCTTGTCGTCGAGGATATAGAGTACTTCCTTTTCGGTCTGGGCTTTTTCCATCAGCCAGCTATTGTCGAAGTACGGAGCCTTGAGCGTATCGGTCACCATCAGTTCGCCGTTTTTGAGGCTGTTCTTAACAAGTCCCATTACGCTTCGGTGGTTGTCGCCGCCGAGGAAGTTTGAGTTGTTGGCGCCGTTGAAGTAATCGTGATTGATTGCGGGGGAACGGCTGCCGTTTATTGCGTTATAGTAATTGGTTATGAATGAATTTAAGTTGTGGTCGTCGCCGAAGAGGAGCGGATATCTCCAGTTGTTATTGCTGAGGGCGACATCCTTAACATCGTCGTTAAGGTTGCTGAACTGCATTCTGTATTGCGAACCGTCGGGACCCGCCGCGCCGCTGAAGTCATCGTCGTTGAGGTTCTTTCTCCAACCTGCTGCACGCTCGTTGTTTGAATAATAGTCGTAGTAATAAGCGTCAAATCCGACGACCTTGCCGCCGCCTGTGGGCGTTACGGACGAGAAATTGTTGTTTGAAATCGTGATATCCGACGGACGGATGTCTGTCGTCATAGCGTTCTCGAGGGTTGTCCAGCTTCTGTTTTTGGCAACAAAAACCGGCTCCTCCTCGTCGTTGAAAATCGAACCCTGGTCCTTCTTATCCGAGGTCTTGAAGTCAGAACCCGTCGAGAAAGAAACATAGGAGTCGAAATAGACGTCAGCCTTGAAAATCAGAGGACTGTCGCTGTATTTTGTCATCTGCACCGAGGTGTAGAACGGCTCGTCGTCATCGTCGTCATAGTGTACATACGCCGTGCTCCACGCGGAGTTGGGCTTGAAGTAGACGGTTTTCTTCGTGGTTGAGGAGTTATACTTTGACCACTTAGCCGTTGACTTTGAGGTGAGATAAAGGTCGTTGAGCGAATCGCTGTATCTGTCGGCTACCGAAGCGGTTGCCGTAGCCTCAACATCGGTGTACACAACCCACTTGTTCTGCTTGTGGTCGTAGTACTTCGGGGACGAAGCAGTTGCCTTTGTGAGCGTGAGGTCGGCGGTTTTTGTTGAATCTCCGCCTCCGTTGAAGATTACATTTGTGAACGCTCCCTGATTGAACGCCTTGAAATACATAGTTCCGCTTACGCTGTCCATATCAGCTCCGGGGAAGTCGGCGTTGTGGCTGTTGCTTGTATTGTTCCACGCGTAGACCTTTATCGCTGACCAGCCTGAGCTTTTCTCGCAGAAAACAACATCCTTTCCGGAATTTGCGGAAATTTTGCTCTTCATTGCGCTGAGCACTGTGTTCTTGCTGTCGTTGACCTTTTCAACAACAATGCTCGCCGCTCCCGAAACACCGGAAACAGTGACCTTGTTGCCGCTCGGAGTCAGAATTTGCTCCGTTCCGACGGCAGTACCGCCGGAGTTCAAAAAGCGAACTCTGATTTTGGAACCCTGCCAGCTGCTGTCCTGAAGATTGATATTGATGCTCTCGCCGCCGGAGAGTGTAGCCGAGCCCGCGGCGTTAACCACGGTAGGCGCAATGCTCACCCCGACAAAGGTCGATGCAACCATCAGAACCGCAAGCAGCACAACACAAGCTCTTGTGGAGAACCTGCGGAGTCCGTGCTTTTGTCGCATTATTTTTCCTCCCTGCTATTTATATGTTAGATAAACTATTTTGCTGACCGAAAACTGACGGATTCTCCGCCGGTTTACGGTATCTACCTTATTCTACAACAATAATTCTTTAAAGTCAATTAAAATTTGTTTACAATATTCACATATTTTGGAGCTCAAATTAATGCAAATTATCCAATATGCTTCCTGACGCAAAAGAGCCTGCCCTTTCCGGGCAGGCTCCTGTCATTAAAAATTTTTATCAAACCATAATTTTTCTGTAAAGCACCTTGAGCTCAGCGGTGTTGGTATCTCTCGGATTTCCGGGGCAGCAAGCGTCTGCAAAGGCGTCGGCGGCGAGCACGTCGAGGTCCTCTTCCCTGACCTTTTCGTTCTTCTCCGGGATTCCGACATCGGCGGAAAGCTGCTTAACAGCGTCTACGGCAGCCTTTCTGTATTCCTCAACAGTCATCTCGTCAACACCCTTGACGCCCATTGCGCGTGCAATCTCGCGGTATTTCTCGCCCGTGAACTCCTGATTGTACTCCATAACAATTTGAGCTGTACGCTTCTGTTCTATCCGGTGCTTTTGAAAATCCGAATCATTTTGCCGATTTGAGGTAGTAGGCTTTTCCTTTTGCCTTGACATATTTATAGCCGGAAAATCTTCCGCTGAGAATTGTGCAGATGATTTTGACCTCTGTGCCGGCAGGAAGCTTGCGCGGCACCTTGCCGAGCTTTCCGCCGGACACAAGCCGCGCGCGGCGGTTCGTGGTGAGCCTTATCTTATGAAAAGCACTGAGCCCGTGAGCCGAAAGCAAAAAGTTCATGACGAAGTAGCTCTCGCCGAGATACTCGACCTTGCTCCAGCCCCAGCCGTCGTCCCAAAGCAGGCGGAGCTTCGTGCCCTTGGGCACCGCAACGGACGGAACCGCGCCCGAGGCGACATCCTTATAAGCCTTGTCATAAAGGCGGCAGGCGCGCTTGGTCACGCAGCAGTCGTCGCAATCGTCATAGAGCGGACGTCCGTAGCCGTGTATAAACGAAGAACCGACGGCGTACGCCTTCTCGGCAACGCATCCGCCGTTTGCAACCACACCGGGGGCGGAGGTCGTATTTCCCTCGACAGTGCGGACAATGCCGTTATTGACCTCTATTACGATTCCGGTGTGGCACGGCTCGCCTGAGCTGTCCATGAAGAAAATCTGGTCGCCCTTCTTGGGTGTGGAGAAATATCTTCCCCTCGCCTTGTAATAGAGCACGGAATAGTAGCATCCGGCTCCGCCGCTCTTCTTGGGCTGGCAGAGCAGACGGCGCGCGTTCTCCTCTCCGAACGACTTGATGAACAGCCAGTCAACAAACACATCGCACCAGTCGAAGCCGTTCTTGGGCGTGTTATAAAAATCGGGACAGTTTTTGTCGATATAATCGGCGTACTTATTGTAATTCCCGAACCCGGGGTTGGCGGTTTTGCTGCCGAGCTCCGAGTTCGAAGCCTTCTCGAGGTAGCCTCTCTCTCGGAGCGCGAGCGAAATCACCTTATCCCTGAAAAATTCCGACATTTCAATCCACCTCCGGAAGCCCTGCGATGCTCGTGAGCAGGCTGAGCAAGCCGGCAAGCGCGGCGGTTGAACCGACGACAATCCAGTTTACCTGATGAATCATCGCCGTGACGCCGATTGTCGCTATTGCGCTCTGGGCGATTGTTTTGACCGCACGAACCATGGCGGCTTTAAACCACTTTTTTCTCATATTATTCTCCCTTCTCGAGGTCGTCAATACGGTGATTGGCAACCTTTATGCCGTTTTTTATCACCTGAATATCGGTCTCGAGGTTGTAAGTGCGCTCGACAAGCCTGTTATGCTTGTCCACCTTTTCCTCGAGCTGTCTGAGGCGGTAGGCTGTGAGACGGCTGTTGGCTATGATGCCAATCAGCGAGCCCGCAGCCGAACCGCAAATTCCGATTAAGGCGACAATAATCTCTGTTGTCATATTAACCTCGCTTAACCCTTCTCACTTATACCCGGAAAAAAAGAAAAAATTGCACTGTTTAGTGCAATTTCCTCCAAAATATTTTCTATCTCTACCCTTTTGGCTTGAGTGCTCCTATCAAGGGTTTTGTTTGGGCTGTGTGTTGCTGTCCTATCAAACGTCAAAAGCCTTCCCTTGGGGGCAATGTCAACAACTTAAGCTTTATCGTTTTGATGGTACTTGTTCGAGCGATG